>CAUDCB010000008.1 GCA_958447915.1 uncultured Collinsella sp.
AAATCCACGACAAAGGTTCCTGTCCCCTTCGGGGTGGTATTTGTTTTTGCGGGAGGGCGCGTCGTCGATGGATGTTCGCTCGTATGGTGATCTTGCCGACAGTTTTTGGTGGAGGCGCTCGACGCAGACGCGGCGCGGCCCTCTGTACGACACCTGCGTGGTGGCGGGGTTGCTCGCGGCCGCGACGGTTGTCGGCGCGGTGCTCGACCGCCCCGGTCTTGCCCCGAGCATCATGATTGTGTATGTGCTTGTGGTGCAGCTGTGTGCATTTTTTACCTGGAGCCGCCTGTACTGTCTGCTGAGCTCTGCCGCCGCCGTTTCGCTCTACAACTTTTTATTTATCGAGCCGCGTTACTCCTTAACGCTTATCGACCACATCCATCCGGGCATGTTTTTCATCATGTTCGTGGTCTCGCTCGTGTCAAGCTCGATCGCTCTGGCCCTGCGCCGCGCCCTGGCGCAGGCCGTGGCAAGCGATCGCCGCACGCAGATGGTGCTCGAGACCAATCGCATGTTGCAGCGCTGCGCCGACGAGCAGCAGATTGTGCATGCTGTGGCCACGCAGCTGGCGCGTCTTTCGGGCTGTCCGGTCGTGTGGTACAGCGCCGACGCCGAGGGCGATGACCTGCTGCCGCGCGCGACGTATACGGCCGTGGGCGATGCCGCGTCGCTGCATCAGCTGGCACCCCAGATGCCGCCGCTGCTCTCGGCTTCGGTCTACGTGGGAACACCGCTCGACGCCACCTTTGGTGGCTCGGCGTTCTACGGTATATACCTGACGGTGCGCTCGGGCGACACCATGGTACGCGCGGGCGATCCCGCCTCGGTGGTGGGGGTGCTCGCTATTGTCGCCGAGTCCGATGCTCTGTCCTCCGAGGAGCGGACTCTTGCCGATGCCATCGTGAGCGAAGGCGAGCTGGCACTCGATCGTGCCCGCGCCATGGAGGCCCGCGAGGAGGCGGCGGTGCTCGCCAAGAACGAGCAGCTGCGCGCCAACCTGCTGCGCTCCATCTCGCATGATCTGCGCACACCGCTCACCAGTATCTCGGGTAACGCCGATGTGCTGCTCGACCAGGGCTCGACCGGCACCGCGGTGCTCGATGCCCAGACGCGCCGCAGCATGCTGCTGTCCATTCGCTCTGATGCGCAATGGCTCAACGCCACCGTCGAGAACCTGCTCGCCATCACCAAACTCGAAGGCGGCGGCATGCATCTGTCAACGACGCTCGAGCTCATGGACGATATCGTCGAGGAGGCACTGCGCCATGTGAACCCGGCCGTGCGCGAGCACGACCTTAAAGTGGTGGCGTGCGATGAGCCAGCGCTGGTCAATGTCGATGCGCGTCTGATGGTGCAGCTGGTGGTGAACCTGGTGAATAACGCCATCACCTATACGCCCGCAGGCTCGCATATCGTGATTTCAATTGGCGTCGACGATGGATGCGTGGCGTGCTCGGTGGCCGATGATGGCCCGGGCATTGCGCCCGAGGATCGCGAGCGCATCTTTGAGTCGTTCTACACCGCCAACCACGGTCTTGCCGACAGCCACCGCAGCGTGGGCCTGGGGCTTTCGCTCTGCCGCTCCATTGCGCTGGCACATGGCGGTAGCATAGAGGTTGCCGCGGCGGACCCGCACGGTTCGGTCTTTACGATTGAGCTTCCCGCCGCCGACGTTTCGTTTGATAAGGAGTAGCGCTGTGCCGAACTCTGCCGTAAAACCGCTCATCTTGATCGTTGAGGACGACCCCGCCGTCCGCAATCTTATCGTTGCCGCGCTCGAGGCGCACGGCTTGCGCCATATGGCTGTGGAGACCGCCCATGCCGCCATCGCCGCCGCCTCATCGCAGGCACCGAGCATTGTACTGCTCGATCTGGGTCTGCCCGATATGGACGGCGTCAAGGTGGTGGAGTCGGTGCGCGCATGGTCGGGCATGCCGATCATCGTGGTCTCGGCGCGCAGCGAGGACGCGGACAAGATTCGCGCGCTCGATGCCGGCGCCGACGACTATCTGACCAAGCCGTTTTCGGTCGAGGAGCTGCTCGCGCGTATTCGCACGACGCTCAGGCGCCTCTCGTATGCGCAGATTGGCATGGGCGCGTCCGAGGGCTCGTTCGATACCGGTGAGCTGCATATCGATTTTGATGCTGGCATCGCCACGATGGATGGCGAGGAATTGCACCTGACGCCGATCGAGTACAAGTTGCTGTGCCTGTTGGCCCATAACGCCGACAAGGTGCTCACGCACCAGTTTATCCTGCACGAGATTTGGGGCACGGCGACTAAGAGCGATCTGGCGAGCCTGCGTGTCTTTATGGGCACGCTGCGCAAGAAGATCGAGTCCGACCCCGCGCATCCGCGCTATATCCAGACGCACGTGGGTATTGGTTACCGATTGGTCACCCAAGGATAGATCGCCAACCACCATCCCACTATGAGTTGCGGTGAAATAGTTCCTGTTTGGTCCTTTGCCAGGCATTTTTAGGAACTATTCCACCGCAACTTTGTTATCTGCCCTTGGGTTTGCTGGCGTAGAACTTTTTCTTTTTGGGTTTGCCTGCGCAGGCAGGCTCGCCGTTGCCGTGCGCCCCTCGGTCGCCGGCTTGTACGTGCGCGGGTGCCGTTGCGCGAGGCTTGCGAGACGCGGGGTTGCGCAGTTCCTCAACGCGCTCGGCAATTTCCTCGGCGCTAAAGCCGACTTCGGCCATGGCATCCTCGATGGGCAGGCGGCGCACGATATAGCAATGGTGCACCTTCTGGTTGCGCGCGAAGTCCTCGGGGATGGTCTGCGCCGTAATGTCCTCCAGCACGACGCCCGCGCGCGCGAGCTTGCGCGTCTCGGGGCGGAAGCCACGCAGGTTACAGCTAAAGATGGCGTGGCCGCCCTGCGCGAGCAGGCGCGAAACGCCGGCCAAAAGCTCAACATGGTCGCGCTGAACATCCCAGGTGCGGCGGCCCATCTTGGACGAGTTCGAAAACGTGGGCGGGTCGACAAAGATCAGGTCCCAGCGGTTGCGCGTCTGGCGCTGGTCGCGAATCCAAGCGAGCACGTCGTCGCGCACAAAGTGGTGCTGCGGTCCCACAAAGCCGTTCTGGCGCATGTTGCGCTCGGCCCAGTCCAGGTAGGTGTTGGAGAGGTCGACCGTCACGGTCTCCTCGACGCCGCCGTCTGCCGCATAGCAGGTGGCGGTACCGGTGTAGGCGAACAGGTTGAGGAAGCGGCGCGCCTGCTTGGCGTGCTCGCGCACCAGATTGCGCGTGACGCGGTGGTCCAAGAAGATGCCTACGTCCAGGTAGTCGTCAAAGTTGACGGCAAAGGTAAGACCGCCTTCCTCGATGAGCGGCAGGCGACGGCGCGCGATGTTGGCGCGCTCGCTCGAGCCGCCCTTGCCGGCGCCCTGCTTGCCGTACTGCGAGCCACCGCGCGAACGCATGCGGGCCTTGGCGTGCACGTGCTCGGCCGGAACATCCAGGATGCGCGGCGCGATGGCCAAGATGTCGAGCATGCGGGCCTGGGCGAGCGCGGGGTCGATGGTCTTGGGCGCGGCGTATTCGGCGATGACGAGCCAGCGGCCCGGCGTCTGCGGGCAGCCCTCGTACAGATCGATGGCGGCGGAGTAATCGGGCAGGTCGGCATCGTAGACGCGGTAGCAGCTTACGCCCTCGCGCTTGGCCCACTTGCGACGCAGACGGGCGTTCTTACGCAGGCGGTTGGCGAACTGCTCGGACTCGGGGATGAGCACGGGCAGCGGCTTGCCGTCACCCAGGTCGAGCATGGCGGCAGGTTCGGGCATGGGGGCGTTGGCGGCTTCGTTTTCGGCATCCGCGGCCTGCTCCTCGGCATCCGCGCTGGTCGCATCTTCAAATGTTGCGGCGGCATGGTCGAGCGAGGGCCAAACCTCAATAGTCGCCTCTTCGTTGTTGGGCATGACGGCGATGGAGTGCGCGGGCTCGGCATGGAGTGCGCGGGCCATAAGGCCGTCGCGGGCGAGGGCGGCGACCGGCGCGGCGGTAAGCTCGGGTGCGCGGCGCAGCTCGCCGACCAGCGTCATGGTGTCATGCATTAGCGAAAGCGGCGTCTCGGTCGTATCCGCGACAAAGGCGGCACCGGCGACGGCGCCCGCATGGTCCAGCACGGTGGCGGGTTTGGCGGCGCAAAAATCGACAAAGCGCTTGTAGCCGGCGCACTTGACCATACGTTCGGCGGTTTTGCGGGCGGCGGGGTCGATGTCTACGGCAACGATGCGCACTTGGCGCTCGCGCGCTGCCGTCTCGCGCTCGCGTGCCTCGGCAAGCAGCTGCTCCCATAGGGCGGCATCGTGCAGCTGCCAGCCCTCAAAGCCCCAGCGCTCGCGTACGGCGCCCGGGGCGCGGTCGGTCAGAATGCTCACGGCCTCCAGCAGCAGACCGCCGCCGGCACACGAGGCGTCGATCAGCGTGGGCAGGGCTTCGTTCTCGTAATCGTCGGCCGTCAGCTCGCGCTCGCATAGCGCGGTCCAGCCGACCTGCGCCAGCACCAGAGCGGCGTAGTCGGGGCGTAGCACGTGCGCGCCCTCGCCGGCACGGGTAGCCGCGGGCGGCAGGCGCTTGAACAGCGGGTTGCCCGAAAGGTCCAGGCTTATACTCGCGCGGCGCTGGCGTAGCGAAAGCAGCAGGTGGACATCGGGGTCGGCAGCATCGACATCGGCGCGACGGCCTGTGGTCTCGGCCAGACGGTCGCACAGCGCGTCCTTGGCGCGCAGGGCCGAGAAGCGCGTGTTGCGCAGCTGCTCGGTCACGCCGCGGGCGGTGATGGCGATGGTGGCGCCGGGGCGGATGACGGTCTCCCAGGCGATGTCGTAAACGCTGTCGTACAGCTCGTCGGCATCCTGCGCCTCAAAGCGCCCGAGCACCACGAACACACGGCTCGCCAGGCGCGACCACAGGCAGGCGCGGTAGCCTTCTTCGAGCTCGCCCTCAAACGTAGCACGGCCCTTTAAGCGGCGGACATGCGAAAGCCCGAGCCACTTGAGCTCGTCGGCGAGTGCGGATTCAAAGCCCTCGGGGCAGCTTGCATAAAATTCCATGGGTGACCTCTCTGGTTGCGTCGCTCCATTATATGATGGATGCTTCGTTTGCCATCGCCCTCGAAAGGAACCCATATGATTGATGCGTGCCCCTTGATTCCCATTTTCATTGCAACAGCCTCAGGACTCGGGGCCTCGCACAGGCTCCCGCCGCCTTACAGAACTGAAAGCTGGGCGTAGGGCAAATCCATGGCACGTGACCTGCGATTGCTCGGCCATAGATGGCGTAATCGAGGCTAAGGGAGGGCATCATGCGCAAGGGAAACGAGAGCTGGTTCTGGCACGCGAACGACATGGTGGCGGCGGGCGACATGAACCCCGTGGTCCGCGTCCTGTGGGCCGCGCTCATCGTAGGCATCGGCGTCGCGACGATGGCCACGCTCTGGATCGTCACGAGGTAGCGCGCCACGAACGGATGATGAGGCACGCGGCGCATGCCACGCTGGCGGAACCCTAGCCTCGCTGCTGGACAATCTGTTCGATGAGCTTCGCGACGGAGTCCTCGGCTGCGTTCCCGATCAGGTGATGGGCCGCGGCCTTCGCCTCTGGCATCGCGCCCGCGACTGCGTAGGAGTTCGGCACCTTATCGAGGAGCGTCACGTCGTTTTCCGAGTCTCCGATAAAAGCGACCTCGTCCAGCGTGACCCCAAGGCTGCCGAGAAGCGCGTCGAGTCCGTTTACCTTGCTCCAGCCAGCCGGAACAACATCGAGGAAGAATGGGACGGGCGAGGGGAAATCAAGTTCTGGGCAGGCTTCCTTGCATCGACTCCGAACGACTTCCGTCGGGGCGGAGCTGACGTTGACGAAGATGCCGGCGGTTATGACGTCACGGTTCGTGGGCACGTCTCCGAGCGCCATGTCTCTTCCGGAGTCCTTAACGACTTCCAAGGCGAATTCGTCGCCAGGCTCGACGGCGCAGAGGAACTGCTCGCAGCGCTTGCCTGTCTCATCGACATCGGCGACTAGCCAGAGTGACGTCCCCGCGTAGGGGCGTACAGCGCTATCGAGCTTGACGAGGGCCTCCGTCGAGAGCGTCTTTTTGAACACGAGTTCGCCGCTGGAGAAGACCTTCTTTCCGTTGGCCATGATGCCGGTCGAGAAACAGCGCGCGTCGCCGTCAAAGGCATCGGCCAGGTCGGCGTAGTCGCGCCCGCTTGCGGGGCCGAACGCGATGCCCGCATCGAGCGCCGAAAGAATCGCGCTGTGCGTGCGCTCCGATACGACCCTTGAGCCAAACGGCAACAGGGTCCCATCCATGTCTGCGAGGATGAGCTTTATCAAGGGGTCCTCCCGTTTCGGTCTGGGCATCGGTGCGCCGGCGTGCGTCGTCCTAGCTGTATTGCTTGTCTCCCATGAGATTCTTCGAGATGATCCTGTTAAACTCTACCGGGTCATCCCAGCAAGAGGTCAGGAAGAGGAACAGCAGCTCGATGACGAAGTTGATCGAGCTGTGCGAGAAGGCGATCTCGGTTCCGGTGATGGCCTGATCTCGCGAGATGGCTCGGATGATATGCGTGGCACGCTTCGCGAGCGGCGTATCCGGGTTGTCTGTGATCATGATGATGGGGGTGTTCGAATCCTCGGCAGAGTCGAATATGTTGACGAGGCGCTTCGAGTATCCGGACGTCGAAATGACGAGCAGAACGTCATTCTCCTTGAGACTGGTTGCGACGGAGACCATGGCTTCGGTGGTACTGGGGCAAAACGCTCTGACTCCAACCTGCGAGAGCTTGAACGCCGCGTTTACGCCCATGTTAATCGAGTTGCCGACGCCCGCGATCAGGACGAGGTTGGCGTTGTGGAGCAGATTGACGACTGCCGAAAAGTCATCGGAGTCAATGAGCGAGGCGGTTTGGGAGAGCTCCTTGACCTTGTGAGACAGGACGTACTTGATGGAGCCCTCGACGTCGTCCAGAGTAATCCTGCCGTCCGTGGCCTTTTCTTCGCCGGATGCCCTGCTGATGGATATGCCGAGCGCCAGACGCATGTCCGAATAGGTTCGGTAGTCAAGCGTCCTTGCGAATCTCGAAACAGACGCCGGTGACGTACCGGTTTCTGCGGCGAGTTCGCGGACGGTCATCGTTGCGACATCCGACGGGTGGTCGAGCACATACGTTGCGATTGCCTTCTCCGAGGGGGATAGGCTGCTCATGACCGCGCAGATGTGGCTGAGCACATCCCCTGTCTTATCCATGGTTACTCCTTGGTCCTAGCTTGCTTTGTATCTTAGGTCAAGAGAGGTGAAAATTAAGCAAAATGTTTCATCAGCGGTGAAATAGCGTTTCACCGCTGATTTCCTACCGTTCACGGTAAATCGGTACTTCCTCGGCGCAATCCCAGCTTGAGCTGCTATCTTATGAGTCGTGAAACAACGGCACGAAAACGATGAAACAACAGAACATTGTTTCAACGCCTCGCAACTCCGTTTCACGCTAGATGGTGAATCACTTCGAAGCCCAGACAGGCACCCGGCGAGCAAGAAGGGAGAAGCACGATGCACAACGCCAAGACAAACGCAAGCATGACTTCGCTGTTCTTCGCGAACGTACTCTACTGGGTCTGCGCGGGCGTGTACTCGCCGTTTCTCTCCGCTCACTACACGAGCCTCGGCCTCAGCGCGGCCCAGACCGGCATCCTCCTCGCGGCGACCCCGGTGTGTGCGCTCGCCATCCAGCCGCTCTGGTCGACGATCGCCGACAAGCTCGGGCGCCGCCGCGCGGTCATCGTGGCCCTCTGCCTTGCGGCGGCGGTACTCGCTCCGCTGTATTACCTGGCGTCGACGTTCGTCCCGGTCCTTCTCGTAACCTTTGCATTCTCGGCGTTTTTCTCGGGGCTCCTGCCCCTGAGCGACTCCCTCGTCATCGAGCTCGCGGATCGCTCTGGCCTGGACTTTTCTCGCATTCGCATGGGTGGCACCATCGGCTACGCCATCGTCGTCCTGATCGTCGGCTGGCTGCTTGACGTGGCTCCTCAAATCCAGTTCGCGGTGGTCTCCGCCGCGCTGGTGGCCTTCGCGGCTCACATGTGGCGCCTCCCCGAGGCGGGAGTTCGCGCCAATGCTGCGGACGATCCCAAGGTCTCCCACGGAAAGGGCCTCCTCTCGCTGTTCACCAGCAACGAGATCGCATTCGTCTTGGTCTTCGCCTTCATCAGCTCGGCCGCGATTGGCTTCATCGGGGCGTTCTTGGGCCGCTACGCGGTCGAGCTTGGCGAGGGTCAGAACCTCGTGGGCGTCCTGAGCGCGGTCTCCGCTGCGAGTGAGATCCCCATCCTGCTCGTCTCCTCCAAGCTGGTCAGGCGCTTCGGCGAGATGAACCTCCTGATCTTTTCCTGCTTCATGGCGGCTCTCAGGCTCGTGCTCGTGGGCACCGGCATCGTCCCGCTCATGATCTGCGGACAGCTGCTGCAGAGCGTGAGTTACATGACCGTTTACTACTCCTGCGTTACCTACATTGCCAACCACACCTACGAGGATTGTCGCGCTCGAGGTCAGAGCGCCTTCGCGATGGTCCAGAGCGGTCTGTCCGTCGTGGTTGCGAACTTGTTTGGCGGTTGGGCGTGCGACGCGCTCGGCACGCACGCGGGTTTCCTGGCCTTCGCCCTCGCTTCAACGATTGCTGCGGTCGTTGCTCTTGTGACGTACGTGCTGTGGCGTAGAAGCGCGGCGCCACAGCCTGAGGAGGCGGCCGCATAGGCTCCACCGCGCTTCGCAAGCGCCTGCCTGCCTCGCGCTTCGCTTCGTGTTCAACCAGCTGACGAGCTGAGAACTGTCCGATCCAATGATTATCCAGGTGAAAGGAAGATAAAGATGTCTCTCATCAAGGTCAACGAGCTTCTTCAACATGCGACCGAGCACCACTATGGCGTGTCCGCGATCAACGTCATCAACACGGAGACCATCCGTTATGCGATCCAGGCCGCCGAGGATGAGCACATGCCCATCATCATCCAGTATTGGCCCGGCTTCGAGGACCACTGCGCCCTCGACATCATCGCCTTCGCCGCCCGCTATTACGCCGAGCGCGCGAGTGTGCCCGTCGCCGTCCACCAGGATCACTCCGCTGGTTACGAGATCGCCGTCAAGGGCGTCAAGGCCGGCTTCCCCTCCGTCATGGTCGACGGTTCCTCACTTCCCTATGAAGAGAACTTCCAGCTCACGAAGGACGTCGTCCAGGTCGCCAAGATCTTCGACGTCGACATCGAGGCCGAGCTCGGCCATGTCGGTAACGGCTCCGACGCCAACGATTTCGTGAACAGCGACCACTACACCGACCCGAACCTCGCCGAGGAGTTCGTCGAGGGCACCGGTTGCGGCTCGCTCGCCATCGCCGTCGGCAATGCCCACGGCCCCTACGTCAAGGTCCCGAACCTCGACATGGAGCGCATCAAGGCCTGCAGGGAGGCCGTCAGCGTTCCCCTTGTCATGCACGGATGTTCCGACATCCCCGACGAGCAGCTCCAGGAGGCCGTGAACCTCGGCATGAGTAAGTTCAACATCGCCACGGAGTACTTCCGTTCCATGTACCGCGCCTTCGAGAAGGACATCAACTCCGGTAAGAACGACGGCAACGGCGTTGGCCTCCTGATGGACGCCGCCCCCGACATGCGCGCGTTCGTCGCCAGTAAGATCCAGCTTCTGAACCCCAACCACTATTCGCTCTAGGAGAGACTCGATGAAGAAGGTTCTTGTCGCGTCGCACGGCCACCTCGCAAGCGGAATCAGGAGCTCGATCGAGATTCTGACCGGCATGGCGGACATGGTGGAGGCAGTTGACTGCTACGTGGACGATTCCGATTTCACCCCTCGCATCCAGGCCTTTATTGACTCGGTGGGCCCTGGGGACGAGGCCGTCATCTTCACCGACATCTACGGTGGCTCCGTCTTCCAGAAAGTCGTCCTCATGGAGCCGGAGAAGCGCGGAATCGTCCACGTCACCGGTATGAACCTCGGCCTCGTGATCGAGACGCTCCTCGGCGCCGAGCCGGTCACGGCAGATTCGATCAAGCAGAGCGTCAAGCTGGCGAGGGCGACGATGCAGGTCGTCGAGCCTCCGAGCAAGGCCGCGGACAACGAGGAGTCCGAGGGAGACTTCTTTGATTAGAGAGTACTAACAAGCAGGGAGAGAGGAAACAATGATTGTTCAGGTTCGAGTCGATGACCGTCTGATTCACGGACAGGTCGCCCTGGTGTGGACCAAGGAGCTCAACACCACCAGGATCATCGTCGCCAACAAGCACGCCGTGGAGAGCGACGCCCTTCGCATGACGCTTTCCATGGGTACGCCGGCGGGCCAGAAACTCCTCGTCAAGGACGTTCCGGATGCCTGCCGCATCGCGAACGATCCGCGCGCGGACTCCATGCGCATCTTCGCGCTCACCAACTGCGTGCGTGACGTGCTTGAGCTCGTTAAGGGCGCGTCGGGCAAGATTGAGGGCGTGAACGTTGCCAACGTCGGCCGCTTCGACAAGTCCGATCCGGATAGCAAGGTCGCCCTCAACTCCACGATCATGCTCAACCCGGATGAGCTCGAGGCCGCGAAGGAGCTTTGCGAGCAGGGTATTCCGGTTTTCCATCAGCTTATCCCGTCCACTCCCAAGACTCCTCTCAAGAGTCTGATCGAGGCGGCGGGGAAATAAGGGGATTTGGCCAGGCGGCCAAATGAAATGAAAGAAAGGGAGTCAAATGGTTGGGTTGGCAATAATGGCCTGGTTGACCGTGCTGATTTGCTACGGCGGCAACTGGGTTCTCGGTCAGTGCATGATCGAGCGTCCTCTCGTGGTAGGTCTCGTTGCGGGCCTCCTGATGGGCGACGTCAAGACCGGTGTCATCATCGGTGCCTCTCTCGAGGCGATCTTCATGGGCGCGGTTAACATTGGTGGCGCTATCTCCGCCGAGCCTGTTACCGCGACCGCCCTCGCCGTCGCCTTCACCGTTGGCGCTGGTATCGACCAGGGTGCCGCCATCACACTGGCCGTTCCCGTGGGCGTCGTCACCGCATTTCTCTCGATCTTCATGAACAACGTGTTCCTCGCGTTCTTCGCAGCCACCTTTGACAAGATGGCCGCCGAGGGCAACGAGAAGGGCCTCGCGCTTCAGCACTTCGTTCTCTGGTTCGTTAAGTACGCCGCCTTTGGCCTCATCGCCTTCCTCGGCGTTTACCTTGGCGCCGAGCCCGTTGCCGCCATTGTCAACCAGATTCCGGCCAATGTCATGAGCGGCCTCAACGCCGTGGGTGCCCTCCTGCCCGCCGTTGGTATGGCGCTCCTGCTCCAGATGCTGTGGAGCACCGAGCTCAGCATCTACTTCTTCTTGGGCTTTACGCTCTACCAGTACCTCGGCCTCCCGATGATCGCCATCGCAGTTCTCGGTGTCATCATCGCGGTTGCCTCCGCCCTCCGCGACAAGGAGATCTTAGATCTCACCAAGAAGGGCATAGCCGCCCAGGCCGTTTCCGGCGACTCTGCAACCAGCGACGAGGAGGATTTCTTCGCATGAGCAACCTGACCAAGAATGTGAGCCCTGAAGACAAGAAGATGCTCAACAGCATTTTCCTGCGCTCCTTCTCCGTGTTCGCCTCCTGCGCCGGCGGTTCCGTCAAGGCTGGCGCCGACGGCTGGCTGTACTCCGTCCAGCCCGCGCTTAACCGCTACTACGCCGATGACCCCGAGGCCCGTGCCGACGCCATGAAGCGTCACACGACTTGGTACAACATTACCCAGAACGTCGGCACGTTCGCCATGGGCCTCGTCGCCTCCATGGAGAGGGAGAACTCGCGGCACGAAGACTTCGACACCGAGTCCATCGACGGTATCAAGGTCTCCCTGATGGGCCCGATGTCCGGCATCGGCGACGCAATCTTCTGGGGCGTCTTGCGTGTTATCGCCGCCGGCATCGGAATCAACCTCGCCATGAGCGGCTCGCCCCTCGGCGCGATCATGTTCCTGCTGATCTACAACATCCCGTCGATCCTCTGCCGATACTTCATGACCTACCTCGGCTTCAGCATGGGCACCAACTTCATCTCCGAGATGTACGAGGGTGGCCTCATGAAGCTCATCACCAAGGCGACCTCCACGATCGGCCTCGTGATGATCGGCGCCATGACTGCGGCGAACGTCCAATTCAATACGATCCTGTCCATTCCGGTTCAAGACTCCGACCCCGTCATGATCCAGACCTACCTCGACTCGATCTTCAAGGGCATCGTGCCCCTGGGACTTACTCTCGTCGTCCTCTGGCTCCTGCGCAAGAAGAACGTGAACGTCAACATCATCCTGGTCGGCATCATGGTTCTGGCGCTCGTCCTCGGCCTCGTGGGCATCGTATAAGGCGGTTTCCGGATCATTCGAAGCCTGTTCAAGGCAATTCCTGGCGGCACGCGATCGAGGACATTCGACGCGTGCCGCCCCATTAGAAGGAGAGAACATGCGCGACACGCACCTCAAGAACTCCGACGTTGACGTCTCCCAGCTCGCCGTGGGCACCTGGGCGATCGGCGGCGACTCCTTTGGTGAGAACGATGACGCCGCCAGCATGTCCGCCATCCGCACCATGCTCGATCACGGCGTCAACCTCATTGACACCGCGCCGTGCTATGGCAACGGCACGTCCGAGAAGGTCGTCGGCAACGCGCTCAGGGGCATCGACCGAGAGAGCTACCTGCTCTCGACTAAGGTTGGCCTGATCACCAGCGCCGCCGGCTATGACCGCGACTCCTCGTTCAAGAACATCATGAGGGAGGTCGAGAGCTCGCTGCGCAACCTCCGCACCGACTACATCGATTTCTACTTCGTGCACTGGCCCGACGCTAAGACCCCGTTCTCCGAGACGATGTGCGCCCTCCAGCTCCTCAAGGAGCAGGGCAAGATTCGCCACATCGGCGTCTCCAACTTCACGACCGAGATGATCGAGGAGTGCGAGAAGGTCGCTCAGATTGATGTCCAGCAGCCGCCCTACTCTATGGTTGACCGCTCCTCCGAGGACCTCATCAAGTGGGGCTACGAGCGTGGCATCGACTCCTTCACCTATGGCTCCCTTGGCGCAGGCATCCTGTCGGGCAAGTTCCGCGCGCTGCCGAAGTTCGAGGAGGGCGACGTCCGCGCCGGCTTCTACGACTACTTCCAGGAGCCCAAGTTCTCTCGCGTCCAGGAGCTGCTCAAGGTCATGGACGAGATAGCCGAGGCTCACGACAAACCCGTGGCACAGGTCGCCGTGAACTGGAGCACCCAGAAGGAGTACGTTGGCACCGCGCTCGTTGGCGTGCGCACGGACGCCCACGCGATTCAGAACTGCGAGACGTTCGAGTGGGAGCTTTCCGCCGATGAGATGGCCAAGCTTGATGCCAAGCTTGACGAGCTGAAGATCGGCTAGCCATGGGCGCCGAGGAGAGAAAGTACCCCACTTCCGAGCTTGAAGTCCTTGAGCGTGGAGCTAGGGAGGTCGTCGAGCCTAATGGGCTGAAGCTCCTACTGAAGCCCGTGCCGGGAGATGAGCGCGAGCACGTGCTCGATCCGCGCGTCTATGCGCGCGCCCACGCGAAGCTCGCTGCTGGTTCGGCGCCGGCGGGGCCGATGGACGTGATCGCGTGGCGCTCCGCGCCCAACAAGGAGACCCATGTCGTGAGGGGCGCGGGCGTTGCCAAGAAGACCGTCGTCATGAATTTTGGCGACAGGGGCATTCCCCTGCACGTCTTCACGCCCGAGAGCCACGAGAGCGGTTCTGCCGCGCTCGTGTTCATCCATGGCGGCGGCTTTATGGTTGGCAACATCGGCCAGTACGAGAACTGCCTGCGCGACATCGCGGAGCGAACGGGTTGTGTTGCGGTCTACCCCGAGTACCGCCTGTCTCCTGAAACGATGTTTCCCGGTGGCGTCGAGGACTGCGTGAAGACGCTCGGCTGGCTTGTCGAGCATGCGGATGAGCTGGGTGTTGACGCGACGCGGATCGCCGTGGCTGGCGACTCCGCGGGCGGAAGCCTGACCAACGCCGTCGTCCTCGACGGGTCCCATGTGGACAGGATCAAGCTCGTGGCCGAGCTGTATCCGCTCGTCGACGGCGGCCCCGTTCCGGAGGAATGGTCCTATGACCTCTATGAGATTGTGAACGACCAGAGGATCGAGGCTTTGAGCAGGGTGGATCGCATTCGCAATGCCAATGATGACCTGCCGCTGATGTACACCAACGGCAATGCGGAGGAGATGCTCGACCCGAGGGTGTCTGCCCTGTTCGCGGAGGACGTGAGCGCGTTCCCCCGCACGGTCATCATCTCTTCCGAGTATGACTACCTGCGCTATCAGGATGAGCTGTTCGCGAAGAGGCTGCAGGATGCGGGCGTTGATGTCACCGCGATTCGCTATCGCGGCTGCGACCACGGCTTCTTCGAGATGTACGGCGTGATGCCTCAGGCTGAGGACGTCTGCCGCGTCATCTCCGAGGAGCTTGCGAAGATCTAGAGGTTCGTCGCGGTGGCCTCCTGGACGAGTGACGGTCCGGCGGGATGCTAGGTGCGTCCCGCCGGACCTTTGCGTTGGCGGGCGCGTGTGGGGTTTGCCTCGGCGGTGCCGGATTGACTGGGAGACGCGTTTACCGCCGAGCTTCCAAGCGAGCCCAGCAAGCAAACCGCGAGCTGAGCCCCAAGGGCATCGACAAGGGCGTGGGCGTGGCGCGAGCGCTGGCGTATCTGGGCCGCGAGGGAAATGCGCGCACTTTTGGCTTCGGCGATTCGGGCAACGACCTGGGCATGCTCGCCGCCGTCGAGACGGCTGTTGCCATGGGTAACGCCATGCCCGAGGTCAAGGCGGTCGCCAACTACGTGACCGACGACGTCGCACACGACGGTACCGTCACCGCCATGCGCCACTTTGGGTTGATCTAATAAATGGCCGGGTCGCCTGCAGTGGGGGGGCGACCCGGCCATTTGAGCTATTTTGCAATATAGAGCTTGGGATGGCTGCGACTGCTCTCGATCGCCGCCGTCATGATGCCCTCGTCGTCTCCATCAACGATGATGCCATCGAGGTCATCGATCTGCGCGGACTGATAAAAACTGGTCTTGTTGAACTTTCCCTGGTCAACCATCATGTAGCCCTGGTTTGAGTTGGTTAGGTACAAATGCTTGATCATGGCCGAGAAGTCGTGCTCGACGGTAAAACCGTGGTCGGGGTGGAATCCGTCGGCACTGACAAACGCCTTATCGGCATGTAGTTTGCTCATGCAGTCGAGCGTTAGTGCGCCCGCGAGATAGAGGTGGCCCTTGCGCACGGAGCCGCCCAGCAGCACTACCGAAGCGTTGGGGAGATTGAAGCTGGCGTAGTTCGCGATTGCAAGATCGCCGGTGATAATGGTGATCTCACGCTTGTCCATGAGGGCCTTAGCGAAGTAAAAGCCTGTGGTGCCGATATCAATTACCAGAACATCACCATCATCAACAAGAGTTGCTGCGGTTGCGGCGATGGCCTCCTTGGCCTCGACTTGGACATTGATGCGCTCCTCGGGATACGAGATTGCGTTGGAGCGAGAAAGCGATACCGCTCCACCGCGTACGCGACGCAGCTTGCCTTCGGATTCCAGCGAGATGAGGTCGTGTCGTGCGGTGACTTCCGAAACCGAAAAACGGCGAACGATGTCGGATACCGAGATATTTGGCTTTTCGGCCAGCCAATTCATGATAAATCGCTGGCGCTCAGCCGGCGAAAGGTCTGAAGTAGATGACATATGCCGCTCCTTTTGAACAAAAGGTAAAAGATGCGCCTTTCGTAATCGAAATATAACGTATCGATATGAAAAGAACAAGGCAAATTCGAATGAATCAAAAGAACGGAATGGCATGTCACAAATGCATGCGTAGCAGATAGTTCGCACGTAGACGGGCTATAAAGAGTCTCATTCTGAAGGTGCCGCCCAAAAGAAGTACGTTCACACCCGATATTCGACCGTTCACGGAAAGTTGACAATTGAGCTTTCGATGGCTTTTGAAATAGTTTATAAAAGAAAGCCGAAAAGCTTTTGAAACAAAGAAGAAGGCTTTCGATAGCAATAGTGCTAGATGAGAAAGGACCGAACATGGCGATTAAGGTGTTTGCCGACGGCGCTAACCTCGAAGGCATGCTTGACATGCATGACAATGGCAACGTTCAGGGCTTCACGACCAATCCTTCCCTTATGAAGGCCGGTGGCGTGACTGACTATCGCGCTTTTGCCAAGACGGTTCTTGAGCACATTACCGATGTGTCGGTTTCTTTTGAGGTGTTCGCCGACGACGAGGCTGGTATGGAAGCCGAGGCTCGCGAGATTGCAACCTGGGCAGACAACGTCTACGTTAAGATCCCGGCGCTCAACACCAAGGGCGAGTCCACTGCCGCGCTGGTCAAGCGCCTTTCTGCCGACGGCATCAAGGTGAATGTCACCACGATCTTCACGCCCGAGCAGGTCGACGAGTTTGTCGATGCCGTCTCTGCCGAGACCCCCTCTATTCTGTCCATCTTCGCCGGTCGCATTGCCGATACCGGCGTCGATCCGCTGCCCCTCATGGCGGAGTCCGTAAAGAAGGCTGCCGTTAAGCCTGCTGCCGAGGTTCTCTGGGCGTCTACGCGCGAGGTCCTCAATATCTTCCAGGCGGAGTCCGTTGGATGCCAGATCATTACGGTCCCCAATGCCCTTCTTGCCAAACGCAAGAATTTCGGGAAAGATTTGCTTGAGTACTCGCTTGATACGGTCAAGGGCTTTGCCCGCGACATTCAGGCGCTTGGTTTTCATATCCTGCCCGAGGAGTAGGGGACGAGCATGCTGACCGATCTTCTTAAGCCCGAGCTTGTTGCCTGCCACGTCGAGGCCTCCGACTGGGAGGAAGCGATCAGGGCATGCGGTAAGTTGCTCGTAGACGCTGGCAAATGCGACCAGAGCTATGTTGACGCCATGATTTCATCGGTTCACAAATTCGGCCCCTATATGGTCTTGGAAGAGGGCATCGCTATGCCCCATGCTCAGGCAGATGGCAATGTGAGTGAAGCGGGGATCTGTATCGTCACACTTGACCCTGCCATTGCGTTTGGACACGAGGATTTCGATCCGGTTCACGTGCTCGTGGGTATTTGCGCACCCGACCCCAAGGCTCATCTTGGCTGCTTGGCGGAGCTTTCGCAGATGTTCGAGGACGAGGACTGCGTTGCCAAGCTCAGCGCATGCGATACGCCCGAGCAGGTTTTGGAGACCATGCGTTCATTCTTTTAGGCCTTAATGGCACGGCGATGCGTCGCCGCTTTTGGATAGACGGAAAACCGTCACGTGTAGGAGAGGAAGGTTGCCATGCATATCATCACCGTATGCGGAAACGGCATCGGGTCTAGCCTGATGCTCGCTGGCAAAGTCGAGGAGCTTTGCGAGGAGGAGGGCATCAAGGCCGACGTTGAGTCTATGGACCTGAACGGTGCTTCTTCCGCAAATCCGGATCTGTTCATCACCGTTAAGGAACTCGCCCCCGAGCTCCACGGCAACGTTGTGATCGTTCGCAGCTATGTGAACAAGAAGAAGATCCGCGAAGACGCCCTCGAGGCAATCAAGGCGGCCGCCGCTAACGCCTAAAGCGGCACAAAAAAGGGCGGTTCCCTGTGGAAGAGGGAAACGCGCCCACGTTAGAGAGAAAGGAAGCGCAGATGCAAGCCATCCTTCCCATACTTGAGTTTATCCAATCGATTCTGACCAAGCCAGCGTGGATTATGGGTCTATTTGCCTTTGTGGGCCTTGTCGCGCTTAAGCGTCCTGCCCACAAGGTGATGACGGGCACCCTGAAGCCCATTCTTGGTTACATCATGCTGTCCGCCGGCGCCGCTGTTGTTCAGGAGAACCTTGCTCCGCTGGGTACCTTCATCGAGACCGGTTTCCACATCACCGGCGTCGTGCCCAACAACGAGGTCGTCGTTTCGATGGCTCAGAGCGTCCTCGGCGTTCAGACCATGATGATCCTGATTCTCGGCTATGTCGTGAACATTATCATTGCCCGCTTCACCAAGTTTAAGTACATCTTCCTGACGGGCCATCACAGCATGTTTATGGCCTGCCTGCTGTCTGCCGTTCTGCAGGCATCTGGCTTCCAGGATGTCCAGCTTGTCATCGTGGGCGGCATGTTCCTGGGCCTCGTGAGCGCTATGCTTCCCGCCGTTGGTCAGCGTTTCACCGAGAAGGCTACCGATGGCGATGAAATCGCCATGGGCCACTTCGGTTCACTCGCCTATTACATCTCCGCTGCAGTCGGTACGCTTTTTGCTAAGGACGCCGAGGAGAACAGCACCGAGAAGATCGAGGTTCCCGAGAAGTTCGCCTTCCTGCGCGACACTACCATCTCCACGGCTCTTACCATGGCCTTCTTCTACCTGGTTACCGCTTTCGCCGCTTACATCGCAGATCCTGCGGTCGTTACCAAGACCGCTGGCGGCGACAACGTGATTGTCTATGCCCTGACCTGTGCCCTGTCCTTTGCCGTTGGTGTCACCATCGTCTATAACGGCGTTCGTATGATTCTTGCCGACCTGGTCCCGGCTTTCCAGGGCATCTCCAACAAGCTGATCCCCGGTGCCATCCCCGCCGTCGACTGCGCCGTCTTCTTCCCCTATGCTCCCACCGCCGTCATCCTCGGCTTTGTCGCTTCCTTTATCGGTGGCGTGGTCGGTATGTTCATCGTGGGCGCCACCCTGGGCATCTTCATCATCCCGGGCATGGTTCCTCACTTCTTCTGCGGTGCTACCGCGGGCATCTACGGCAATGCTACCGGCGGTCGCAAGGGCGCAGCTCTTGGCGCTTTCGTCAACGGCCTGCTCATCACCTTTGCCCCGGCCCTGCTCCTGCCCGTTCTTGACGTCTTTGGCTTCAAGAACACTACGTTCGGCGACTTCGATTTCTCCGTCATTGGTATTACGCTTGGCCGCGCTGCCGAGGCCTTCGGTACCACCGGTGTCTACGCGATTCTTGCTGTCCTTCTGATCGTCGCCTTCGTCCCCAACTTCATCCACACCAAGGGTGCTGTGATCAATCACGTTGAGGAAGAGTAATCCAGGCATACGTTAAGCCCTAATCGGGCGGAGCTCCGATAACCGGCTCCTACACGGAAGCGGTGACGTCTCAAATGAGGCGTCACCGCTTTTTGTTTTGGACTGCTTGTGAAAACGCACCGGTGAAGCGCTGTCTCTGCGCCGCGAACGGAATCAACCGCGATGATCAGCAAAAACGTTTTGCCGCTGGGGTGTCGATATAAAAATGGTAAAACTGCAAAACCGTTCGCCGAGAAGATGAAAACCCGCAGCTCACGCCTTGATAAACGTAGGTAAAGTGTTTAGCAGTTTATCGCCCATGTGCAAGCGAAAGGAATCAGGCAGATGGCAATCAAGGTGTTCGCTGACGGTGCAAACCTCGAGGGCATGCTCGACATGTACGAGAACGGCAACGTTCAGGGTTTCACGACCAGCCCGTCCCTTATGAAGAAGGGCGGCGTGACGGATTACCGCGCGTTTGCCAAGGAGGTCCTGGCCCACATCACCGATGTGTCCGTCTCGTTTGAGGTCTTTGCCGACGACGTCGAGACCATGGAGGTCGAGGCCCGCGAGATCGCTACCTGGGCCGAGAACGTCTACGTCAAGATTCCGTGCGTGACTACCAAGGGCGAGTCCACCGCCGAGCTGGTGCGCAAGCTTTCGGCCGATGGCATCAAGGTCAACGTCACCACCATCTTTACGCCTACGCAGGTCGACGAGATGGTCGAGGCCGTTGATGCCGAGACGCCGTCCATCATCTCGCTCTTTGCCGGCCGTATCGCTGACACCGGCGTCGATCCCATTCCGTTTATGACGGAGTCGGTGAAGAAGGCCGCCGCCAAGCCCAACTGCGAGGTCCTGTGGGCATCCACGCGCGAGCTCATCAACATTTACCAGGCCGAAGCCTGCGGTTGCCAGATCATTACGGTGCCCAACAGCATCCTGGCCAAGCGCAAGAACATCGGCCGCGACCCGTACGAGGTCTCGCTCGACACCGTGCGCGGCTTTGCCAAGGATATCGCCTCGCTCGGTTTCCATATCCTGCCGTAACGCGAACGCTGGCTACATCGCGGGTTGTTGCCCCGGCCTTTCCTTTCCCTATCGCTCACGCGCTTCGCGAGGGTCGCGCTAGGCAAAGGAAAGGCCGGGGCTGCCGACACGAACTTGCCGGTAGGTTGGTGATAGGCTTCCATATCCTGCCGTGGACAAAGGTACCCCCGCCTGCGCCGTGCAAAATTGAGAGTATTCAGCAAGGTAAAGGCTTTTACCAGCTGGGTGAAGCATGGAACAGCCCCCGTTTTGGCTCTGATGACGCTAAAACGGGGGCTGTTTCTTGCTTTTTCGTCTCTGAGGGGCATCCGGAACGGTGGAATTTGCAGAATACTCGCGATTTTGCACGTCGCGAGAGGGGGGACCCTTGCTTTGGCGGTTTACTTCCCCTGCACCATGGTGAGGGAGATCTTCTTGCGGTCGCGGTCGACCTTCTCGACCCACACCTTGACCGTGTCGCCGACGCGCACCACGTCGCTGGGGTGCTTGACGAAGCGGTTGGCCAGCTTGGAGATGTGCACGAGGCCGTCCTGGTGCACGCCCACGTCGACGAAGGCGCCAAAGTCCACAACATTGCGCACCGTGCCCTTGAGCTCCATGCCGGGTTCCAGGTCGTCGATGGAAAGCGCCGAGCGGCTAAAGACCACTTCGGGTGCGTCGTCGCGCGGGTCGCGGCCGGGCTTCTTGAGCTCGTTGACAATGTCGATGAGCGTGAGGGTGCCGCAGTCCAGGTCGCTTGCCAGCGCCGAGATGCTGCCCAGGCGGCGCTCGATGTCGGGCACGCCGCCGCGGCTGAGCTCGCTGGCTTTAACGCCTGCGCGCTCCAGGACGGCCGTGGCCACCTCGTAGCTCTCGGGGTGGACGCTTGTCGCGTCGAGTGGGTTCTTGCCGCCGCTGATGCGCAGGAAGCCCGCGGCGTTGAGATATGCCTTGGGCCCCAACTTGGGGACCTTCTTGAGCTGGCGGCGATCGGTAAAGGCGCCGTTTTCCTCGCGGTAGGCCACGATGTTTTTGGCCACGCTCGGCGTGATGCCCGATACGTATCCCAGCAGGCTCGCGCTCGCGGTGTTGACGTCGACGCCCACGCGGTTAACGACGTCCTCCACCACGTGGCCCAGGGTGCGCGAAAGCTCGGCCTGGTCAAGGTCGTGCTGGTACTGGCCCACGCCGATGGACTGGGGAGGAATCTTGACGAGCTCTGCCAGCGGGTCTTGCAGGCGGCGGCCCAGGCTCATGGCGCCACGCACGGTGACGTCCAAATCGGGATATTCCTGGCTGGCGAGCTCGGAAGCGGAGTACACCGACGCGCCGGCCTCGTTAACGATGGTGTAGCGAAGGCTGGGCGCCTGCTCGGCAATGAACTCCGAGACGACTTCCTCGGTCTCGCGGCTGGCGGTGCCGTTGCCGATGACGATGGTGTTGACGCTGTCCTTCTTGACGAGGCGGGCGAGCTCGCGCTTGGTGCCCGCGACGTCGTGGCGCGGCTTGGTGGGATAGACCACGCCGTGGTCGAGCAGCTTGCCGGTCTCGTCCATGACGGCGACCTTGCAGCCGGTGCGGTAGCCCGGATCGAGCGCGAGCACGCGGGCGCCGCGCACGGGGCGCGCCGAGAGCAGTCCCTCGAGATTCTTGGCAAAGACGTTGATGGCCTCGGTTTGGGCGCGAACGGTGAGTTTGGCGCGGGCCTCGCGCTCAAGCGAGGGGGCCATGAGGCGCTTGTAACCGTCGGCGATGGCGGCATCGAAGATGGGGGCGAAGACGCCCTGGCGTCGGGGCCAACGGCTGCCGAGACGTGCCGTGGCGGCGGCGCCGTCGACGTTCACGCGCACGCGGAGCTTGCCCTCGCGCTCGCCGCGGTCGATCGCCAGCACGCGGTGGTTAGGGATGCGGCGCAGCGGCTCGTCAAAGTTGTAGTAAGGCTCGTAGGGGGTCTTCTCCGCGGGGTCGGTGGCCTCGACGACGATGTCGGCGGTGTTTTGCGTAAAGGCGCGCAGGTCGGCGACGTTCTCGGGGTCCTCGGCCACCGTCTCGGCCACGATGTCGGCCGCACCGGCGAGCGCCTTCTCGGGTGTGTCGAAGCCGGCCTCCTCATTGACGTATGCCGCGGCGGCGTCGAGTGCGCTGCCCTTGGCCGAGGCCTGCATGATGATCATGTTGGCGAGCGGCTCCAGGCCGGCCTCGCGGGCCTTCTGCGCGCGGGTCATGCGCTTTTTGCGGTAGGGCTTGTAGAGGTCCTCGACGCGCTGGAGCTGCGTGGCCTCGCGAATCTGCTGCTCGAGCTCGGGCGTGAGCTTGCCCTGGGCGTCGATGAGCAGAATGACGTCCTCTTTGCGTTGCTCAAGATTGCGCAGGTAGGAAAGACGCTCGTCGAGTGCGCGCAGGGCGACGTCATCCATGCCGCCCGTGGCTTCCTTGCGGTAGCGCGAGATAAAGGGGATGGTGTTGCCCTCGTCGATGAGCTTGACGGCCGCCTCGACATTGGCGGCCTTAAGGTTGAGCTCGCGGGCGAGCTGGGCGATAAGATCCATGGAACTCCTTGCGTTTAAGGTGCGTTTGCAGCACAGGGCTACCAAGGATACCACCCGTCCCAAAAGACTGTTTTGGGGCCGCGCCACGAAAACGGCCTATCTACTACGTTTTACCCGTAGGGACTGACCATACCTGGGTTTTTCGAAAACCGGCAAGCCGTTTACCTGCGGTTTTATTTCGCGAAATTCGGTATGGTTGAGGGTGATCGGTTAAACGTAGTAAATAGGCCCATTTCGTGGCGAACGAATCAAGCTGAGGCGCAAAATAGCCCCCGCCCCAGAAAAATCGTCGGCAACGTAGCAAAATGCCCCGCGGGCAGGAGGCTGCTCGCGGGGCAAAGAAGAGGGGCTTGTCGAGGGCAGACCGAGGGACTCGGTAGGGGGTTCGCCGCAATCCGCCCTGGGGCATTACAGCTCGACGAGCTGGCCGGTCTCGGCGGCCTCCTTGATGGCGTTAAGCAGCGTGAGCGTCTTGACGTTGTCGGCGGGGGTCACGACGGGCTCGACCTCGCGGCGGACGACCTTCACAAAGTGCTTGAGCTGCATCTTGTGCGGCAGCGCCGGGTCGACGGCCGGAATCTCCATCTGCAGCGGCTTGTGCCAGTTGGAGGCGCCGTCGTAGGAGAACTGGTGCAGGCGGGGCAGCGACAGGGCGCCCTTTGTGCCGCCGATAAAGTAGGCGTCGGCGTCGAAGGGGCGATACTGCGGGTCCTCGCGAGCGGTTGCCTCCCAGTTCCAGGGGCTGGCGGTGGCGTCGGAGATGGTCATGCTCGCAAGCGCGCCATCGGCAAAACGGACGTTGACCACGGCGGAGTCCTCGGTCTCAAAACCGCGGGCGGCGCTGGACTGCATGCCCTGGACGGCAACGGGCTCGCCCAGCAGGTAGCGGAGCAGGTCGACGTCGTGCACCAGGTTGACCAGGATCGGGCCGGCACCCTTCTTGCGGCGCCACTCGACATCGAAGTACTCGTCATTCTTATAAATCATATAGTGGAAGCTCGACACGGTGAGCTTGCCCAGCTCGCCGGACTCGATGATCTCCTTGGCCTTGTTCACAAACGGGTTGTGACGACGGTGCTGACCCACGAGCACGGGCACGCCGGCGGTCTCGGCCTCGGCGGCGAAGGCCTGGGCATCCTCGAGGTCGTTGGAGATCGGCTTTTCGACCAGCGGCACGATGTTGCGCTTGATGGCCGCGCGGGCAACGCCCAGGTGCAGGTCGTTGGGGGTGGCGATGATGACGGCCTCGGGCTTGGCCTCGTCCATCATC
>CAUDCB010000009.1 GCA_958447915.1 uncultured Collinsella sp.
TGGCAAGGGCGTGCGATGGCTCAACAAGGGGATTGATGGCGGGGCTGGAGCTCTCAGCAGCCTTTTGGGGAACGACGCTGAGGGCGGAGATGGCGATCGTCGCTGTGCCAAGGACGATGAGCTCTGCGATGCCGCCGCAATTGAGCAGGTTGATGGCGAACTGCATCAGGATGCCCGCGGCATAGGCTGCTCCCGCACCGGTGGCGAGCTTGGGATCGTCTTGGAATGTCGTTGCGAAGGCATGGTGTGCCGCGCCACCCAGTAGGCCGAGTCCGAGGAATGCGAGACATCCCAGAATCTCGAGCGCAAGCGGGCTCGTGGGGGACTGAATCTGAGTCAACCCCAAGATGGCGATGGGGACGGCGGTGCTGACAACTGCCCGAGGCCGGCCTTTGCGCTGTGCGAGCCCGAGCAGCGGCGCATATCCGATAAAGCCGAGCACGCTCGCACCTAGAATAAAGCCCTGTGCGAGCACAACACGTTCGGCGCCGGCGAGTAGCCCGACATTGACGTCGAAGCGAAACTCGGCGGCAAGGAAGGCGAAGGTGAAGAGCGCGAGTGCCAGAAGCGCGTTGATTTTAGGCCTGCTCAGGTTCAAGGACGGTCCTTTGGGTGGACGAATAATCGTGTCCTCGATTGTAGCGTTCCCGGGACGAGTGTGGCGATGGCGAAATCATATTGACTTAAACCGCAGGTAGAGGCCTGGGTTCACATCTACGAACCTAGGCATACGGAGTCAATTGACACATCTTGGTGGTACAGAATCACCGCAAAGGGGACAGGCACCTTTGTGGTGGTATGGCCCATCGACCAAGGAGGCCGTTATGAACGGAAGCCACTTTGATAAGCAGACCCAGCGCGAGCGTACCTGCTCGCTGGTTCACGGTACCTGGCGTTGTGTGGGCGCCAAAATAGCTTGCGCCGGCGCGTGTGCGCTTATGGTCGGTCAGTTGCTGCTGCCGAGCGTGGCGCTGGCGACGGAATGTGCCGATCCCGCCGCTAGGACGGATGAGGTTGCCGCGGCTCCGGTAACGCCGACGGTTGCGGAGGATACGGCTGCAACGACCGCACCAGCTGCTTCGACCGCGCCTGCAGCCGATGCTGCTCCGGCGGCGCAAGCCACCGCTGAGCCTCAGCAGACGGCCCCGACTGGCGCCACCGATGAATCCAACGATGCGGCACCCGCTGAACAAAATACTCCCAGCGACAACGCCGCCACGCCGGCGAATGACGCCATCATGCCCTGCGGTGTGACCGATGTTGTTGGCGGCAGCGGCGTTAGGGTCAATACGACCGTGGTTCCCCGCTACACGGACTGCGCGCTTCCGAGCAATGTCACACTCGAAAAGGGCCAGTCGTATACCTATGATTTTCCCGATGTTGAGGGTGGCATTCCAGAAGCGCTTGCGAGCGAAGTCGTCGAGGTTAAGTGCTACAGGGCCGATGCTGCTTCGGGCACCCTTGTCGAAGTTCTGGATGCATCCATGGCCGACGTGACGGCTCACTTTGAGCCTGTTGGCGATCACATGAGGCTGACGCTGACCTTTACGGGTGGCGCGGCAGGCGGCTCGTATCGACTCACGCGCAATGAGGCTCTCTATATTGGCGCGGCACTGGAGTATACCGGAACTGACTATGAAGGCAGCTCGACTATCCTCAACGAAACCAGGTACGATTATTACCTCCGCTACGTCATCAATAGCGAAATTACGCTCGTTGCGTCAGAAAACGAAGCCCTCCATAACCTGGACGTCAACGACGTGAAGACCGACTACGCGCCCAGCGAGGCGCCCCGCGCGACCGCGACGATCCCCGCCGCCGATGCCGACAAGTACGAGATCGCGTATGAGTGCTGGGAAGAAATGGAGCTCGACATGGAATCCGGGGAGTCGGTACCCGTTGCCTTCTGGTATTCCGACCCCGCAAAGTACACGCCGGGCATGAAGAAGATTGACCACTTCGAAGAGGGCAAGTTTTACATGTACTCCGTTGAGCTGAGACTCAAGGGCGACAATACCGTGGCCGATGACTGCATGATGTACGTCAACGGCCATTGGGCGCACCACATCAAGACCGGCAACGTCGTCTTCGCGCCAACCGCTGACAATATGCTGTGCGAGCAGCCGATTGACGAATGGCGTGCCATCGACGTTATCGAGATCAACGGCGCCACGACCACCTTTAAGGCGGGCGATAAGCCGGTCTTTACGGCGAGCGTTCCGACGGGCTCCAACTCCCTTCCGCAGTGTGAGTACTGGACGGGTGGCGACGGCAGCGAAGTGAACTCCGTTGATTTCTGGGATCAGAACATCACGAATCACATCGACGTCTTTAAGCCCGGCGTGACCTATCGCTACGGTATCTACCTTAAGTCGGCGCGCGGCTTCTACTTTACGCCCGACACCAAGCTGGTGATCAACGGCCAGGAGTGCGGCTACCAGGTCGCGGATAGCGTATCCGATGAGGACAGCGGCTGGATCTACACCCTGTGGCTCAACACCGATTTGACCTTTACGCCCGAGGCCACGCCGACTCCCGATCCGCAGCCTACGCCGGATCCCAAGCCGACACCGCAGCCTGAGGTTAAGCCTGAGACCAAGCCCGAGGTGAAGCCCGCGGCCAAGCCGGCCACGACAACCGCCACGACCAAGACGGTTGAGAAAACCACGCAGGCCAAGAAGGGCGATGCTGTCCTGGCTACCACGGGGGATACCACCGCGATGACGGTCGCCGCCCTAGGCATCGCCGGCGCAACCGTAGCCGCCGCCGGCCTCGCCGCGACCAAGCGTCGCAACCGTTAGGTTTTGGCGCTCCGCCACGACGGACGAATAACCCCAACCGCCACAAAGGTGCCCGTCCCCTTTGTGGCGGTTTGCGCAGGTAGAACGGTAGGTTCGTATATATGAACCTACCGTTCGCTTTGTTTTTGGACGACGATTACGCTGGATGACTTTTGGTTTCAGGAAAGGAACGACTATGAGGTGGACCACTGTTCGAGCGCTTTGCCGCCGCCTGACCGTTGCCGCGGTGACCCTCACTATGGTGACGGGTTCGTTGCCCGCGGGCGCGTTTGCCGAGACCCTCACCACCGACGGCACTTTTGTGCAGACGGATGTCGACCAAGTAGACGCTGCCGACGCCGCCGCTGCCGACGCCGCGCCCGATGCCGACGCCGCCGACCCCGCGCCCGATGCCGGCGCTGCCGACCCCACAGCGCTCGATGCCGGTGACACCCCTACGCCCCCGGCCTCCGAGATTGCATCGGCGGCGGGCCTGACGGGCGCCGGGCAGACCGAGAGCACACCTGCGGGTACGCTTGCCACCGATCTTGTCGAGGGCAAGGAGCTCGCCGAACAGCAGAAGCAGGAGGAGACCGCCGAAGCCGAAGCAACCTGGAATGAGGATCTTGGGCTCTGGATGACCTCGAAGGGCGCCACGGGCGTAAAGGACGAATACGACGATGGCTACGTGGCCGGCGAGCAGGCCCCCGCGCAGTACTACTTCTCGATTGATAGCCTCACCAACGAAATTTCTATCGAGTATGGCGACGCGGGCATTACCACGTTGGAGGTGCCCTCGACCATCGACGACAAAAATGTCGTAAGCCTTACGGGTATGGGAAGCGCTGCGCTCACATCGATCACCTTCGCCCCTAATTCGCATGTCCGCTCGGTTGGAGGCTTGGGCGGCAGCAGCATCAAAGAGATCGCACTGCCCGATTCGGTCGAGGAGCTCAAGAGCTATGCATTCTACAAAAGCAAGACGCTCCAAACGGTAACCTGGCCCAACAACGCGGCCTTTACCACGATTCCCGAGCAGGCCTTTAAGGAATGTGAACAACTTGACGACAAGGTGGTGGCAACGCTGCCGCCTTCGGTCAAAACTATCGACTATCTTGCATTCGCCTATTGCGGCGTGCCACAGTTCTATGTCTCGGACACAACGGTACTCACCTTTACCCAGATCAACGTGCCGGGCACGGTGGGGCGGATTGAGCGCAATGCCTTTGACGGGTGCTCCTTTGTGTCGTCGGTGACGATCGGCGACGGCGTTAAATATATCGGAGCGCACGCGTTCGCCTCTCTTGATCCTGCGATTGCCGGCAAAGAGATTGTGCTACCCAAAAGCGTGGAAATGATAGAGTGGGGAGCTTTTGAGAACACGAGATATGGAAACGAGACGAACCATAATGCCGTTGCCCTGCGCGTGATGAACCCCGATCTTCGGTTTGGTGAGGCGGGCTATCCGGGCGACTATAATGAGCGCGTGACAATCGATGGCGTAACGTATGCGATTCCCTTTAGTGAAGGCCAGACCATCTATGCCTATGCGACCGATTCGGCTGGCAACCCCTCGATGGTCAAAAAGCTTGCCGATGCCGTGGCCGATCGCAAGGACTCCGTCGATTCCTCGAAGCCTGCCTACACGTTTGAGTGGATGGGCGAGGCGGCTCAGGTGACGGGCAAACTTCCCCAGGGTGCGACGGCCATACTCATGCAGGCGGGGCAGTCCACGCCGCTGGCGGTTGGCGATGACGGCAGCTTTACAGCGGACGCTCTCTCCAAGACAGCAGCCACCCTGCGCATTTCGCTCAGCGGTTACTATGACATGGTGCTGGCGCGCCCGGGCGACCAGATGACGGGCACATGGAATATCGGAGAGATAAAGGCGGAGGACCTTACCAAGATTCCGGCCTCGCGCGCCATTGAGCTCAACGTGGCCTATCTCGAACCGGTCGCAGGCCAGGATAAGACCGAACGCATTGAGCTCGATAGTCTCGATAACATCGATCTGACGGTGAAGAGCGGCGGCAAGACGCTTAAGCCTGCCAAGGGTGACAAGGACAATGACTTCCGTATCCAGGGCACAGCGCTCGTGGTGTCGCAGGCCATTGCCGACGCGGACCAAGATCTGGAGATAACGCTCGTGCCCAAAGACAGCCTCAAGCTGGGTGGGGCGACGGCGACGGTGAAGCCTTCGGCCGGCAAGGTTGATATCGACTTGAAGCCCTGGGGTACGGCGACGGTCACGACCAAGGGCGACTACCAGGGAGCCAACCGCGTGCTGGTGTTCCGTACGTCCGACGGCAAGCTAGTCGCCGACGGCGTCACTTATTTGATGGGTTACGAAGACGATGGCACCACGCCTATCATGAAGGCCGAGACGCCGCGCCTTAAGGCCGGTTCGTACACCATCGTCGCCTTTAACAAGACGAGCTACGACATCCAAGCGACGAGCTATTCCACGTTTAGCCGCCTAGGGCTGACCGTGGGTAAGCATATCGCGCAAAAGCAGGTGAAGATTGAGGACGGCAAACAGCTCGACGTGACGCTCGACGTCCCCGCGTTTGACGTGGAGACGTATCGTGTCGAGCGCGGGCTGACGGCGGGCTCGGTTATCGCCGATTCGTCCGCGGTCGTTGGCGTGGAGACCGAGCTGCGCATTCATTACGAGCTCAAGGACAGCCAGGCCGCCAAGATTGAGATTCCGCTGGCCAAGGATGCCGTCGAGGATGTGTCCGCAGGCGCTCGCGAAGCCGGCGCCAGCTCCGAGGCCATGTGGGCTGACACAACTTGGGAGGGCGACAACCTCGTTCTCAATATGAAGAAGGGCATGGGCGCCGATGTGTTTGTGCGCTTTAAGCCTAAGACCGCGGGCATCTATGCCATCTCGCCGCTTATTACGCTGGGCGAGGTGACATTGCCGCTGGGAAGCACCACGCTCGAGGTTAGCGGATCGCGCATCGAGGTCGACAGCACCGACGTTCACAGCCTGCTGGGCAATGTGGCCTACGTATACGCAGCGCCCGGCAAAAGCGTGCAGCTTACCGTGGGCGCGGGCGCCTCGGCTGCAAAGTACACCGGCAAGACCAATAAACTCGGCCGTGCCAAGATTGAATACGACCTGCCGCAGGATACGCTTGCCGCCGAGCGCGTGACGCTCGAGGCGCGCGTGGGCTCGACCGACGTTGCCGCGGCTGCCGCCGATGTGACGGCTCGCAATTATGTGCGCTATGTTCCGGGCGCTTCGGTCTGGAACTTTGATGTGACGTATCGTGGCGGTACGCAGAGCCTGGTCAAGGACGGCAAGGACACCGGCAAGAGCCTGTGGACCTTCCACCATCTGCCACAAAAGAAGAACGCCTACTGGACCTTTGACATCACGCTCGAGGTGGGAAACGAAGAGGCCGCCGACACGCTCGACCTGTACGTGGACTGCGTGGATGGCAAGACGGTAACGATTCCTCTGACTCAAAAGTCGCGCGAGGGCACCCGTGTGCGCTATGTGGCGGAGTATGTGGACGAGGGCTACCTTAAGCTGCTCGACGAGTTTAACAAGGCGAATGACTCGACCTATGTGAACTGCGGAAACTTTGAGCAGATCTTCATGCCGCAGACCTACCGCATCTCCAATGCTCAGCTTATGACCATGCTGAGTTTTGACGCCAACGCTTCGGCCAAAAAGCATTCCGCCACGGCCGAGGAGCGCCAGCAGGAGTTCTCGAATGCCGTGCAGCAGTGGCACGAGTATATGATGGATAACTCCTTTAACGATGTGGACCAGGCCTTTAACGATGCGATTGACCAGATGGTCGCCGATGCGCTTGCCGAGGAGGACAAGGACGGCAAGGACGAGGGAGGCAACGCGCGTAAGGTTCGCCGTGCTCCTGCCGCTGGTAGTGGCGAGGGCGAGGCGGACAATGAGGCGGCGCAGTTTGCCGCCGAGCTTAAGGCTGCGGTTGGCGGCTCGTCGGCGCTGCTGACCAAGCAGGGCGACAGCTATGGCGTCAACGTGGACAAGATGATCTTTGAGGATGCTTACGGCACCAGCGAGGATTGGTATCAGGAACTCGCGGCGGCCCAGGGCTCAAACGCTGCGGATGCGGCCACCATCAAGGAGCTCGTCGACCATGCATCGCGAGCGGAGTTTATTGCCCAGCAGGCCGAGGATCTGGTGGGCCAGTCGATGGGTATCGGCCAGCTCAACCAATACGGAAGCTGGAATGACGCAACCGCTGCGGCGCTCAACAAGTGTGCGGGCATTAAGGCCAGCGAGTACAACGGCCAGTCGACGAGCGGGTTTAACGATTTGGGCCAGGCGCTCGGCAGCTCGCTGAGCTACAAGGCGGCTGACGACGATACCGTCAAGGGCTTTAAGGTCGCCGCGCCCGATGGCGAGCAGACGGCCTATATAGAGTCGGAGTTTATCGAGAACTCCAATAACAACAAGAACCAGGCGCTTCTGTTTAACTCGATCGCCATGCAGTGCGACATTCTGGACAACCTGTACGACAACTGGAACGTAGTCCACAGCCTCAATAACTCTACGATTCGCGGTTGGCTTATGGCTTGGAAGCGCAACGGTGACGTCAGCGCCCACATGAAGCTCATCCGCACGATTCGTTCGCTCAAAAGCTACAAGATCGAGTGTGAGATGTTCGGCCAGGTCTTTAAGACCGATGCGTGGAAGGCGGCCGGGCAGGCGTTTCCCGCGGCGACCCAGGGCATCGGCATCTTTACCGGCATTTACGGCGTGAACGATGCCAGCAAGAACTGGGAGAACGTGAACGTCCGTATGCAGAAGGTGAAGGGCGAGCGCGAGGGCTATGAGCTTCAGCATGCGCGCTTGCTTGCCAAGCCCGAGAAGACTGAGGACGACTGGAAGTGCACTTACGCGCTGCGCGACGCCATGGAGAAGGCGCGTGCGTTTGAGGATCTGCTGTATCGCCAGCTCTGCCACGATAGCACCGATGTGGCAGTGGGCTCCATTATGACAATCGCCGGCGTGCTGACGGCCGGTTCGGCGGGTACCGTGGTGGGCGCTGCCTATGACGCGGCTTCGACGAGTGTGGGCTCGGAGCGTGCGATTAAGTTGACCAATGCCGAGTGCGCCTACGATGTCGCCTGTGAGCAGGTGGAACGCGCGTGCCAGAATCGTATTACGGTCAACTGGGGCGAGCTGACCGATGCCGAGGTCTATAACGCCAACAAGGACGGCTTGATTTCGGACGAGAAGATGCAGTCGATCTTTGAGGCGCGTTACCGCCATGTGGCCGCCAAGGCCGCACCCGATCCTGCGGGTGTGGTGTATGAGGGCCTGTTGTCCAATACGGTTGAAGGCGCGACGGTTGAGCTGTGGAGCGCCGACGATGCGGCCGGTACCAATGCAGCGCGTTGGGATGCCGAGGAGTATGAGCAGGACAATCCGCTTGCAACGGGTGCGGACGGTGCGTACAACTGGAATACGCCGACCGGCTGGTATCAGGTGCGCGTGACCAAGGACGGGTATGAGGAGGCGCGCTCCGCCTGGCTGCGCGTGCCGCCGATTCAGACTGAGGTGAACATTGGTTTGGTGTCGACGGCGGCACCCGAGGTGGCTTCGGCCCACGCCTATACCGATTGCATCGAGGTTGAGTTTGCACAGTATATGGATGCGAGCGACGATGCCGTGTCTGCGCTGGATGCGCGGGGGTTGGGCGACGTGACGTATACGTGGCTCGACAAGCAGGACGATCCCAAGGGCAAGCCGTTGTCGCGCATGCTGCGCATTCGCTATGCCGATGCGCGTGAGGCGGGCTCGAGGGTGTCGTTTGAGCTTGATGGCGCTCGGAACTATGCCGGCACGGCCATGTCGCGCTGGGCAAGCGGGGGGCTTGCCGTGGGCGTTCGTGCCGACAAGCTCAAGCTCAACGTGGAGCAGGCCGTGACCATGCTTGAGAGCGGTGATTTTGAGCTGGTGGCGCACGTGACCGATAAGGCGGGCAAGCCGTTTGCGGGCGCCAAGGTTAGTGTTGGGCTGGAGTCCTCGGCTATCTGCTCTGCCGATGCTGCTCAGGCTGTGTCGGGCGAGGATGGCGCGGCGACGTTTATGTTGCACGGTGCTCTGCCCGGTTTGACGACGTTGACGGCGGCGGTGGACGGCACGGCGCTGTCCAAGCAGGTCGACGTTCGCGTGTCTGCCGAGGCAGTGCGACCGGCGCGACCGGTGGCGACGATTGGTGCGACGACGTTTGGTGCATGGTCGCCCAAGGAGAACTACATTACGGTGCCCAAGGGCACGAAGCTGGAGCTTTCGGCCGAGGATGGCACGACGATTTGGTACACCACCAACGACACCTGCCCCTGCCGTGACGAAGGCCGCGTAAAGTACACCGAGCCTATTGCGCTCGATAGCAATATGTATGTGCGCATTGCGGCACAGCGCCCTGGCATGTCGTACAGCGAGTATTCCGAGCGTCTGAACATTACGATTACGGTGACCGATGAGGCGGCACCTGAGCCCAAGCCGGAGCCCGGGCCCAAGCCGGAACCCAAGCCGACGCCTGGCAGCGGTGAGCAGGGTGGCGGTGCGGATGGCTCTGGCGGTACCGGGGTTCCTGCGGGTGGTTCGACTTCGACGACGACAACGGTGACGACGGACAAGTCCAAGGGTAAGGGCGAGAACGGCAAGAAGTCCGGCGGCACGGAGCTTGCCAGCACGGGTGACTCCGCCGCGATGACGGTCGCCGCCCTGGGTATCGCCGGCGCAACTGTCGCCGCTGCCGGCATTGCCGCGACCAAGCGTCGCAAGCGCTAGGTTTTGGCGGCGGCGCCCATCCTCGGCTTTCGCAAAACCTCAACCTGTAACACCAGGCCAGTAAAAATGGCTCTAGGTGTTACAGATTTAGATGAACGGTCCGGCCGTCAGCCTAATGTCTCGATTTGTAACACCAAGCGGGATATTTGGCCTCTAACTGTTACAGATCGAGATGAACAGGCGGATGTTCGCACAATATCTTGATCTGTAACAACTACGAAGCTCAACAGGGTCTAACTGTTACAGATTGAGACAAACGCCGGAATTGGTTTGCCGACCAGACCCCAGATCACCACAAAGGCACCTGCCCCCTTTGTGGTGGTTGGGGTGGTCGGCATAGAAAAAGTCCCCGCCGGGCGTGTGCTCGACGGGGACTTTGCCGTTTGGTGGCTAGCACTGCAGGTGATTACTCGCCCAGCAGGCTCTTGGTGATGGAAGCGGCGGCCTTCTTGCCGGCGCCCATCGCCAGAATGACCGTAGCGGCACCGGTGACGATGTCGCCGCCGGCCCAGATGCGGGGATCGGTGGTCTGGCCGGTCTCCTCGTCGGCGACGATGTAGCCCCACTTGTTGAGCTCCATCTTGCCGCCGATTTTGGCAGCGAAGGGGTTGGCGTTGGTGCCGATAGCCGAGATCGCGACGTCGCAGGGAATCTCCTCGATGGCGCCCTCGATGGGCACCGGGCGACGACGGCCGGACTCGTCAGGCTCGCCGAGCTCCATCTTCTGGACCTTGACGGCGCACACGGAGCCGTCCTCGCCAGCGACAAACTCGAGCGGGGAGACGAGCGGCAGAACCTCGACGCCCTCGGCCTTGGCGTGGTGCAGCTCGGCGCGACGGCAGGGCATCTCGTCCTCGGTACGGCGGTAAGCGATGATGGCGTGCTCGGCGCCCAGGCGCTTGGCGGTACGGACAGCGTCCATAGCCACGTTGCCGCCACCAAAGACGACGACGTTCTTGCCGTGCTTGGTGGGGGTGTCGTACTCGGGGAACTTGTTGGCCTTCATCAGGTTCACGCGGGTGAGGTACTCGTTAGCGAAGAAGACGTTGGGCAGGTTCTCGCCGGGGACGTTGAGGAACTTGGGCAGGCCAGCGCCGGTCGCCACGTAGATGGCGTCGAAGCCCTGCTCGAACAGCTCCTCGGCCGTGGCCATGTTGCCCACGACGGAGTTGTACTCAAACTTGACGCCCATGTCCTCCAGGCCGTCGATCTCGCGCTTGACGACTGCCTTGGGCAGACGGAACTCGGGGATGCCGTAGACCAGCACGCCGCCGCCGGTGAAGAATGCCTCGAAGACGGTGACGTCAAAGCCGTTGCGGGCGAGCTCGCCGGCGCAGGTGATGCCGGACGGGCCAGAGCCGACGACGGCGACCTTCTTGCCGTTCTTGGGAGCCATCTTGGGCGTGGAAGCGAGCTCGGGGCGGTCACCTAGGAAGCGCTCGAGCTGGCCGATGGCCACGGGCTCGGACTTCTTGCCACGGATGCACTTGCCCTCGCACTGGTTCTCCTGCGGGCAGACGCGGCCGCAGATGGCGGGAAGCATGGAGTCCTCGCGGATGGTATCGAGAGCGCCGCCGAAGTCCTTCGCGCGGATCTGCTCGATAAAGCGGGGGATGTTGATGTTGACGGGGCAGCCCTCAACACAGAACGGCTTCTTGCAGTTGAGGCAGCGCTCGGCCTCAGCCAGCGCCATCTCCTCGGTGAAGCCCTTGTCGACGGGGCGGAAGTCGCAGGCGCGCTCGGCAGCCGGCTCCTCGTTATCGGGGGTGCGGGGCGACTTCATATCGGCAACGAAACGACCGTTAACTAGTGGCATGCGCAGCTCTTTTCCTCATAGGCCTTGAGGGACTCGCCCTCTTCGGAACGGTAAGCGGCCTGGCGGGCACGAAGGTCATCCCAGTCGACCAGGGTGGCATCGAAGTCGGGGCCGTCGACGCAAGCGAACTTGGTCACGCCGCCCACCTCGACGCGGCAGCAGCCGCACATGCCGGTGCCGTCAACCATGATGGGGTTGAGCGACGCGGTGATGGGGGTGTCGTACTTCTGGGCGGTGAGGGTCGAGAACTTCATCATCGGAACGGGGCCGACGCAGAAGACCTGGCTCACGGCCTTGTCCTGCAGCAGGCGCTCCAGCGGAGCGGTGACAACGCCCTGCTCGCCGTAGGAGCCGTCGTCAGTGGTGATGTGGATGTGGTCCTCGTCGAGGAGCTCGCGGAACTGGTCCTCCATGAGCAGGAGGTCCTTGGTGCGGGCACCCATGATGGCATGCACCTCGTGGCCGGTCTCGACCAGGTGCTTGGCGACCGGGAAGGCAATTGCCAGGCCGACGCCGCCGCCAATGACGGCGCAGGGGCCCTCGGCCATCTCGGTGGGAACTCCCAGCGGGCCCACGACGTCGCGCAGCGACTCGCCGGCCTCGTAGGTGGAAAGCATCTCGGTGGTCTTGCCGATCACCATGAAGATGAACTCGACCCAGCCCTCGTCACCGTTCCAGCCGGCCAGGGTAAACGGGACACGCTCGCCCGTCTCGTTGGCGCGAACCATGAGGAACTGTCCAGCGTGCGCATGCTTGGCGATAGCGGGCGCCTCGATGCGGAACTTGAACACCTTCTCCGAGAACTGCGTCTTCTCCAGGATCTTATACATAGAACCCCTCTCTTGTTAGGGCGGCCGAACCGTGCCTCCACGGAAATGGACGGCAGCCCGAATAAAACCGTACGCGCACAGGCGTTGTGCAGACATACGGTGCAAATTATACCCTCATGGACATGCTGTTTACGTGTATCTTCGGCAGGCGGAAAAAGTGACCTGCCAAAAAGGGACAGGTTTATTTTGGTAGGTTTTATCAGGCAAAACGACAAAGGGGACCGGCCTCGCGCATCGGTGGGGCCGGCCCCCTTTGGGGCGCTGCGTATGTATGGCGGCACAGGACTTATTGCGATGCGGCCGCAGCGGCGTTTCCGCACATAAAACCTGCCAAAATTAACATCCCTAAATGGTAGGTTTTAGTGCTTGCCGTTGGCGGAGGCGGAGCCGTTGACGTGGTCGCGGGCATAGATCACGCCGTGCACGATGGCGAGACCTGCGGCGTCGGCCGCGCGGGCGCAGGTGTCCTGGAAGTCCTCGGCCTCGCGGGCGCGTAGCTGCTTGAGCACATAGTCTGCGACGGCCATCTTGCCGGGAGGGTTGCCGATGCCGGTGCGGATGCGGCTGAAGTCGCGGCTGCCCATCTTGTCGATGATGGAACGTAGGCCGTTGTGGCCAGCATGGCCGCCGCCCACCTTAACACGTACGTCGCCGGCGGGAATGTCGAGCTCATCGTGGATCACGAGCAGCTCCTCGGCCTTGATCTTGTACTCGCGGCAGAGCTTGGAGATGGGGCCGCCCGAGGTATTCATATACGACTGCGGCTTGACCAGCACAATCTGGCGCTTGCCGCTCTCTTCCTCGGGGTCGTTGATGTTGATGAGCGCGACCTCGGCGCCGGCCTGGTTTTTCCAGTACGTGACGCCGGCCTGACGGGCCAGCTCGTCGATTGCCTTAAAGCCAGCGTTGTGGCGGGTTTCGGCATATTCCTCGCCAGGGTTGCCAAGTCCGGCAACCATGCGAATCTTAAGCGGCTGTGCAGCTGCCATATTTATCCTTCCGTTAAACAAATAGTTCAATCAACGACAAAGGCTACCACGCCCGCCGAAGGCGAGGAAAGGGTACGGCAAAGTCATTTCAGAAAACAGCTGCCCCGAGACAGCAGGAAGCCCGGTAGGCCGGGAGGGGTTATCTAAGCCGACATCCCGCAGCCGCGAAGCGGCGAGGACATCGGCGTGATAACCCCGCAGGCCTACCGGGCTTCCGGTGAGATGCGAGGGTCAAGCGACTACAGCGCGAAGTCGCCGCCGACGAGCGTGGAGACGGGCTCCTCGTGGTAAACGGCGGAGATAGCCTGGGCGAACTCCTCGGCGACCGAGATGGTCTTGATCTTGCCACCGACCTCGACGGGGATGGCGTCGGTGACGACGCACTCGACGATGGGGGCGTCGTTCAGGCGCTCGATGGCCGGGCCGGAGAAGATGCCGTGGGTGGCGCACACGTAGATGTCGCCGGCGCCCATGGCCTTGAGCTCCTTGACGTTGGCGCACAGGGTGCCAGCGGTGTCGATCATGTCGTCGTTGATGATGCAGGTCTTGCCCTTGATGTCACCGATGATGCCCATGACCTCGGCGGCGTTGTGGCGCGGACGGCCCTTGTGGGCGATGGCCAGGTCGCAGCCGAGCATGTCGGACAGCTTCTTGGCGGCCTTGGCGCGACCCACGTCGGGGGAAACGACAACCAGGTTGTCGGTGTCGAAGTGCATGTCGTTGTAGTACTGGCCAAACAGCGGCAGTGCGGACAGGTGGTTAACCGGGATATCAAAGAAGCCCTGGATCTGACCCTGGTGCAGGTCGAGGGTGATGATGCGGTTGACACCGGCGCGCTCGAGCAGGTTGGCGACGAGGCGGGCGGTGATGGGCTCGCGCGGGCCGGCCTTGCGGTCCTGGCGGGCATAGCCGTAGTGGGTGATAACGGCGGTGATGGAGCGGGCGGATGCGCGCTTGGCAGCGTCGGTGGCGATGAGCAGCTCCATGAGCATGTCGTTGACGTTGCCGCCGGCCACGGACTGAATCAGGAAGACGTCGGCGCCGCGGACGGTCTCGTCGTAGCGGGCGTAAATCTCACCGTTGGCGAACTGCTTTAGCGTAAGGCCCGAAAGCTCGACCCCAAGGTACTCAGCGATCTTCTGAGCGAGGGGACGGTTGGAGGAACCGGAATACACGCGGATGGACTTGCGCATATTCTCCGACTTCTCGGGATCATTAATCGGCATTACCCTTCTCCTTTATATCGAATGCCATATAGATGCCTTGTTGCATTGTAACCGCGCGACGGGGCTTATCGGGTCTTGATAACGTCTTTACCGTCAACGGACACGAACCGACCACTCATCCTGTCGCGCAGGTCACGATAGAAAAAGGAGCCGCCCCCATGGGAACAGCTCCTTAGATGCTTGGTAAAACGTTATACCTCGTCGTCCTCGTGCAGACGGCGGCGATAATCGGCGGCCCAGCCCTCAATGTTTACCTGACGGGCGCGGCCCAGGCCGAGTGCGTCGGCCGGGACCGGCTCGGTGATGACGGAGCCGGCGGCCACGAGCGCGCCGTCGCCAATCTGGGCGGGCGCGACCATCATGGTGTCGGAGCCGATGAAGGCATCCTTGCCGATGACGGTCTTGTGCTTGTGTACGCCGTCGTAGTTGCAGGTGATGGAGCCCGCGCCCACGTTGACGCCGGAGCCCATGGTGGTATCGCCGATGTAGGACAGGTGCGGCACCTTGGAGCCCTCGCCGATCGTGGACTTCTTGATCTCCACGTGCGTGCCGGCTTTGGAGCCGTCGAGCATGTGGGTGCCCGGGCGCAGGTAGGCGCGCGGGCCGCAGTCGACGCCGTTCTCGATGACGGACTCGATGGCGATGGTCTCATCGATGACGCAGCCGCTGCCGACGGTGGTGTCGGTGAGACGGCTGTTGGGGCCGAGCTGGCACTCCTCGCCCACGGTGACGTGGCCGATCAGGTGCGTCTGCGGCCACACGACGGTGTCGCGGCCGATGGTGGCGTCGGGGCCGATCCAGGCCTGCGTGGGGTCGATGAAGGTAACGCCCTCGGCCATCCAGTGCTCGTTGATGCGGTCGCGTGCGATGGCGGTAAGCTGCGCGAGCTGGATACGGCTGTTGACGCCCAAGCCGTCGCGGTAGTCGTCGCAGTGGAAGATGGAGACCGCCTGGCCGTGACCCTTGAGGATTTCGAGCATGTCGGGCAGGTAGTACTCGGACTGCGCGTTGTCGTTGCCGATCTCGTTAATGTAGGCGGCGAGCTGCGCGCCGTCGAAGGCGTAGCAGCCGGCGTTGCACTCCAGCAGCGTGGCGGCCTGCTCGGGCGTGCAGTCCTTCTGCTCGATGATGCGCTCGATCTGGCCGTCGGCGCCCAGCTTGATGCGGCCGTAGCCGAAGGGGTCGGGCGGGGTCATGGTCATGACGGTGCAGGCGAGCTCGCCGGTAGCGACGGTCTGCGCGAACTTGGCGACGGTGTCGGCGGTGATGAGCGGCAGGTCGCCGTTGAGCACGACGACCGGGCCCTCGGTGATGCCGCAGGCCTCGAGCGCGACCTTTACGGCGTGGCCGGTGCCCAGGCGCTCGGTCTGCTCGACGCACTCGACCTTGGTGGCGCTGTTAGCGTAGGCGCCGTCGATGAGGGCGCGCATCTCGTCGGCGTGGCTGCCGATGACGACCACGACGCGGCTGCAGCCGGCCTTGATGGTGGCGTCGACGATCCACTGAACCATGGGCTTGCCCAGGATCTTGTGCGAAACCTTGCAGTGGTTCGACTTCATGCGGGTGCCCTCGCCGGCGGCGAGGATAATTGCGGTTGCGTCCATGTGATCTCCTGTTACGTTATTAGAGACGTGTGTTTGGAAACGATACACGGCGCAATATGATACCGCAGGCATATGATGAGCGCGTAACGATTGGTTCGCGGCAGCTGATGCTTGGGCCGGCGGTGCGGCGTTTGCGCTGCTTGCGGGCGGCGTTGGCGGTGCTGCGGAGCTGTCGTTTGAGCGAGGGGACGGGGGTGCCCGTGGACAACATGCGAGAGGAGTTTGGCGCCGAGCCCGTGGGGGCATTCTCGATGTCGCATCCGGCTGTGCCGGCACTCTATATAGTGCTGACGCTGGGGCTCACCATGTTCTCGATGCAGCCGGTGCTGATTGCGCTGTCGCTCGTAGGCGGGTTGGCGTATGGATTTGCGACGCGCGGTGCTGCACGCACGCTAGGCGCACTTCGCTGGCAGCTGCCGGTGATTTTGATCATTGCACTGGTCAACCCGCTGTTTAGTGCATCGGGCTCGACCGAGCTTTTCCATATTGGCATGCGCGCAGTGTATTTGGAGAGCATGGTATACGGCCTGTGTATGGGCGGGCTGTTTGTGGCGAGCGTGCTGTGGTTTGAGGCCGCGGCGTCGATGCTCGAATACGACAAGGTGCTCGCGTTGCTGGGCAACGCCGCGCCGGTGCTCGCGCTCATGATCTCGATGTGCATGCGGCTTATCCCGCAGTTTTTGCGCCGCGGCCGCACGGTGCTGGCGGTGCAGGACGCGATCGATGTGCCGGGGCGCGCGCCGGCTGACCCCGTGCGCTCGCGCCTGCGGGCGTCGAGCGTGCTGATGGGCTGGGGCATGGAAGATTCGCTTGAGCGCGCGGATGCCATGCGCTCGCGCGGGTGGGGTGCTGCGCCGCGCCGTACGACGTATGCGCGGTATCGGCTGAGGCGCGGCGATGTTGCCGCGCTGGTTGGACTTGCAGTGTTTGGTGCCGCCGCGGTGGCGGTGGCATGGACCGCGACAACGCAGTATTCGTTTTACCCGCAGCTTTCGGTGCCCGCGCCGTGGCTGGGCTATGTCGTGTACGCTGCCTGGATGGTGCTGCCCTGCGTGCTGCATGCGATCGATGAGAAGAGGTTCGGCTGATGGCTCGGTTGGATAGTGGCCCGGTGTCGGGCGCGGCGTGCGACCCGGATATGCCGGCGATTGAGGTGCGGAGCCTGAGCTTTACCTACCCCGGGGCTGATGCTGCGGTGCTCGAGGGGCTCGACTGGTCTGTCCCCCAAGGCGCGTTTGCGCTGCTCGTTGGTGGTACCGGGTCGGGTAAGTCGACGCTGCTCTCGCTGCTTAAGCCCGAGATTGCGCCGACGGGTGAGTGTACCGGCGAGCTGCGCGTGCTGGGCGAGAACGTTGCCGACATGGACGTGCGCGCGTCTGCGGAGCGCGTGGGCTACGTGTTTCAGGATCCCGAGAACCAGATTGTGTGCGAGACCGTGTGGCACGAGATGGCGTTTGGCCTGGAAAACTTAGGCATGTCGCGCGACGAGATGCGCCGCCGTGTTGCCGAGACCAGCTATTTCTTTGGTCTGGAGGACTGGCTTCATCGCGATACCGATACGCTTTCGGGTGGCCGCAAACAGCTGCTGTCGCTTGCCGCCGTCCTGGCGCTGCGTCCGCGTGTGCTGCTACTCGACGAGCCCACGTCTCAGCTCGATCCCGTTGCCGAGAAGAATTTTCTGCACGCGCTGTTTCGCGTGAACCGTGAGCTGGGCTGCACGGTTGTTGTGGCTACGCATCAACCGCGGCCGATGCTCGAGTATGCGACGTGTGCGTACCGGATGGAGGGCGGTCGCGTGCGCGAGGTGGCGGATATGGCTTCTTTGGGACGCCGAGAATCGCTGTTTTCCGATGACATGTTGGGGTGGGGTGCCATCCGATGTGCAAAAAACGGAGTATTCAGCAGGCGTGAGGACAATTTGGGCTCTCTGGAGCCGCCCGGGGACGTATCGAGCGCGAAAAAAAGTTCGGAATTGGACAAATCGTCCGAATTTGTGGCGCAAACGTCGCTCGAGAACGGCTCGGAAGCCTTCCCACGCACGGATGAAAGCAGAATACTCCAAAAAATGCACGGCGGATCGGCTACCACCCTGTCGGAAGGCTGGTTTCGCTACGATCGCGCGGGCGGTTGGGTGCTGCGCGGGCTCGACGTGACGTTTTCGGCCGGCGCGGTGCATGCGGTCGTGGGCGGAAACGGCTGCGGCAAGTCGACGACGCTCTCGGTGCTGGCCAAGACCGCCAAGCTGCAGCGCGGCCGCATGGTGCGTGGAGCGGCTTCGGCGGCGTTGCTGCCACAGAATCCCAAGGCCCTGCTGGTCGCCGAGACGGTTCGCGATGAGCTGATGGAATGGGCCTCGACCTGCGGATATGACGAGAACTTGGCGCGGGAGCGTGCGGCGCAACTGGGATTGGACGGCCTGGAGACGCGCCACCCCTACGACCTCTCGGGCGGACAGCGCCAGCTGCTCGCGCTGGCAAAGCTGCTGCTGATTGGCCCCGAGCTGCTGCTGCTTGACGAGCCCACGAAGGGCTTGGACCTGGAGAGCCGCCGCATCATCGCCCGCGCCCTGCGTGGCCATGCGAATGCCGGCGGTACCGTCATCATGGCCACGCACGACTTAGACTTTGCCGAGCAGGTGTCCGACGACGTCGCCATGATGTTTGACGGCGAGATTGCCTGCATGGAGCCCCCGGCCGACTTCTTTGCCGACAACGTGTTCTATAGGGCGTGATGGGATGACGGACTGTCGTTTCTCGCGCTTGCTTGCAAAACTGGAGATCCCGCTGCTGCTGGCGGTGCCAGCCGTGATGGCTGCGGCGTTGCTGGCGGGCGTTGAGCAGGCAGCGTTGGCCATGCTTGTCGTGGTGGCGCTGGTGCTTGCGCTGTTCTTTGCGGGTTACGAGGTGTCGCGCCCGGGCCTGCGCCAGATTATGCCCACGCTGGTGTTGGCGGCGTTGGCCGCGGCGGGGCGCATCTTGTTTGGCCCCATTCCCGACTTTAAACCGGTGAGCGCCATCGCCATTATCGCGGGGGCGACGCTTGGTCGCCGCAATGGTTTTATGGTTGGCGCGCTGGCGGCGCTGACCAGCAATTTCTTTTTTGGACAGGGCATGTGGACGCCGTGGCAGATGTATGCTTGGGGTCTGGTTGGCTATGTTGGCGGCGCGCTGGCGCATGCGGGCGCGTTCGACCGTGCGGATGGAACCGTGCGCATGCCGGCGCTGATGGCGTACGGCTTTGCCTCGGGCTTGCTCTACGGCGTTGTGATCAACGCGTATGACATCATCGGTTTTGTTCAACCGCTCACGTGGGCGGGCGCCATAGCGCGTCTTGCTACGGCGGTGCCGTTCGACATCACGCATGGCCTCGCGACCTGCGTGTTCTTGGCCGCTCTGTACAAGCCCTGGTGTCGCCGCATCAACCGCGTCGTCGTGAAGTACGGGCTGTAGGGCTGGTTGCGCCGGGGCGGGAATCAATACTGCCGAAGTGCCATTTCAAAACTATGCCGGTTTACGGGGCTAGATTGGCACAGGCAGACCATACCGGCTTTTTTCGAAATAGAGCAAACCGTTTACCTGCGGTTTTATTATTTCGGAATTGCGTATGGTTGGGGATTCGCGATTTATCCCCGTAAACCGGCGTAGTTTTGAAATGGCCGGTTGATATGACGGGCATCATAGCCCTCAGAGGGTCAATTGATCCGTTTTCTTCCGTCCCCAGACGTCCCCAGGGAATCAGTTGACGGCGCTCGCCACGAAACTGGCCCATCTACTACGTTTAGCCCGACACCCCCAAGCACAACCGCGTTTTATGAAAAACCGCAGGCTTTCTACCTGCGGTTTTCTTTTTGCGTTGTTCGCTGTGGTTGAGGATGGCGGCCTAAACGTAGTAGATGGGCAGGTTTCGTGGCGGGCGGGTTGCGCGAACACGCTCGGGGGTGCGGACAGAAAGTTGGACCGCGGGGCGGTCCGGACTGGAGGTTCGCATGTACAGCAGGGAGAAGGTCGAGCTCTTCCTCCTGGCGACGGAGGACGGCATGGGGCCCACTGCCGCCGCGGAGTTCGCGGGGGTCTCGGTGGGCGCGGCCAAGAAGTGGGCGACGGGGCACCTCCCGCACAGCTACACCGGGGCGCGCTGTAGAATCGTGGCGAGGGAACCGCCACGGAAGGAGGCCAGCTTGGGCCCCGACAAGTCGATCTACGCCCCGCCGGCGACCGGCCCGCTCGCCGGGCTCAACGAGGACCAGATAGAGAACCTGCTGCTCAGGGCGGTGTTGGCCGACCTAAAAGCGGAAGGGTGGGACCCGGCTTCGATCTCGAACAGGAGCAAGTGCGAGCTCGGCGAGAGATTGAGGCGGGCGACCGCCCTGCCCCTCCGCTCGATCACAGGTTTCTTGAGGATATCGAAGAGCTCCTATGAGTACTGGAGGCCCCGCGTCGCCGCGCCGCGCGACCGCGACGCCGACATACGCGACCGCGTGGTGCGCATCTTCCGCGAGGGCTCGGGGTGCTGGGGGTACCGCACCGTCTGGGCGCGCCTGCGCCGCGAGGGCGTCCGCGCCAGCGAGAAGCGCGTGGCCCGCGTGATGCGCGAGGAGGGCCTCGAGGTCGTCTACAACAAGAGGCGCGCCCGGGGCTACAGCTCCTACGCCGGCGAGGTCTCCAAGGCGCCGGAGAACCTCGTGAACAGGAATTTCCACGCCGACGAGCCCAACCGGCTGTGGCTCACCGACATCACCGAGTTCAGGCTCCCGGGCGGCGAGAAGGTCTACCTCGTGTACTATCGGGACGGGCGCATCAAGAAGTCCCTCGAGTGGCTGAGCCCGATGGAGTACCGCAGGAAGCTTGGATACGCCTAGGCGCGGTCCAAGAAATCGTCCGCACCCCCCCTCGCAAGACGAAAACGACCCGCCTTTCTCCGCCTTTGGGAGATCAGTTGGGCTAGAGCTCCAGGGCGAGCGTGACGGGGCAGTGGTCGCTGCCGAAGATGTCGCCGCGGATGCCGGTGTCGCGTACGTTGCCGGCGATTGCGTCGCTCACCAGGAAGTAATCGATGCGCCAACCTGCGTTGTTCTTGCGGGCATTAAAGCGGTAGCTCCACCAGCTGTAGACGCCCTCGACGTCCGGATTGGCTGCGCGCCAAGTGTCGGTAAAACCGGCGTCGAGCAGCTCGGTAAACTTGCCACGCTCCTCGTCCGAAAAGCCTGCGTTGCCGCGGTTGGACTTGGGGTTCTTAAGGTCGATCTCCTCGTGAGCCACGTTAAAGTCGCCGCAGGTCACCACGGGCTTTCCGGTTTCGCGCTCAAGCGCGCTCAAAAAGCCGCGATAGGCATCGTCCCAAGCCATGCGCACGTCGATGCGCGCGAGCTCATTTTGGGCGTTGGGCGTATAGACGTCCACAAACCAAAACTTGTCGAACTCGAGCGCGCAGACGCGGCCCTCGGTTGCGGCTTGGGCGACGAGCTCGGCGGCCCCACCCTCGCCGGCGTAGGGCAGCAGTGCATCGGCGCGCAGCACGCGCAGCGGTTCCTGGCGGCTAAAGACCGCGGTGCCCGAGTAGCCCTTGCGCTCGGCGTAGCTCCAGGTTTGGTGATAGCCGGGCAGGTCGATATCGACCTGGCCCTCCTGCAGCTTGGTTTCCTGCAGCGCTAGGATATCGACATCGAGTTCCTGTGCGATCTGGGTAAAGCTCGGGTCCTTTTTGAGCACGGCGCGCAGACCGTTAACGTTCCACGAGGCAAAGGTGTAAGTCTGAGGCATGGTGTCCTTTCGACGGGGTTGGCAGGCTTAAGATTAACGCAACTAGAGCGGGGCGGAGTCCGCGAGTGATAGTGCGAACGCCGCCGTCCCGGAGACACGGACGGAGGACATATATGACGCAGGCAATATCGGATCCCAAACAGGCCTCCGCCGCGCTGGCGGAGCTGTTCGAAACCCATAGCCACGTGGTCTTCTTTGGTGGCGCGGGCGTTTCCACGGCAAGCGGCATTCCCGATTTCCGCAGCGTGGACGGTCTGTATCACCAGCGGTTTTCCTATCCGCCCGAGACTATGCTCTCGCACAGCTTTTACGAGGCGCATCCGGCGGAGTTTTTCGACTTCTACCGGACCAAGATGATCGCGCTGGGCGCCAAGCCCAACCACTGCCACGCCAAGTTGGCGGAGCTGGAGCGTGCCGGCAAGCTCGACGCCGTGGTGACGCAAAACATCGATGGCCCGCATCAGGCGGCTGGTTCACGGCACGTGTTTGAGCTGCATGGCTCGGTCCATCGCAACATTTGCCAGTCGTGCGGCGCGGTCTACAGCGCCGAATGGATTTGCGCGCGCGAGCACGAGGATGCCGCGGGTGTGCCCGTGTGCCCTACGTGCGGCGGTTACATCAAGCCCGATGTGGTGCTCTACGAAGAACCGCTCGATGAGCGTGTGCTTACCGGCGCCGTTGCTGCTATCGCCGCATCCGACGCCCTCGTCGTGGGCGGGACCTCGCTCGTGGTGTATCCGGCGGCGGGCCTCACGCGTTACTTTACTGGCGATGCGTTGGCCATTTGCAATTTGGCGCCCACCGATCAGGATGCAAATGCCGACCTGCTGATTTCTTGCGACATCGCGGCCGCGTTTGCGTTCTAGCCCGCGCGCGCGGATACAATAGAAAGACTGATTGCAAAGCGACCCCGCCGTCAGCGCCCGAGCGCGGCGGCGTGGGCATTTTAGGAGGATGTTCATGGCGAACGACAGCAAGACATGGCGGTGCGGAAAGTACGAGCTCAGCTTTGACCGTCCGCGTATCATGGGCGTCCTCAACGTGACGCCCGATTCGTTTAGCGATGGCGGTGAGCACTTTGACCAGGATGCCGCTATCGAGTACGGCCTGGCGATGCTCGATGCCGGCGCCGACATCATCGACGTGGGCGGTGAGTCCACGCGCCCCGGCTTTACCCCGGTCAACCCCGACGAGGAGGCGCGTCGCGTGTTGCCCGTCGTGCGCGCGCTCGCCAAAGAGGGTGCCATCGTCTCGATCGATACGCGTCATGTGGCGGTTGCCAAGGCGGCGGTGCGCTGTGGTGCTTCGATTGTCAACGACGTGACGGGCTTCACCGATCCCAAGATGGTTGAGTTTGTTAAGACGAGCACCTGCGGCGTTATCGTAATGCACGCCGGCGAGGTCGCCGCACCCGCACGCACGCACGCGACGGTGCAGCTCGATACCTCGGCTGCGGCGTTTGTTGCCGAGAAGGCACGCGAAGCGGCGGTCGAGGCCGCGCGCGAGGCCGAGAAGCCGGCCCGTCGCCGTCGCGGCAAGTTGCTGGGCGAGCCCAAGGTTGAAGCCAAGCTTCCGGGCGGTGTGGTA
>CAUDCB010000010.1 GCA_958447915.1 uncultured Collinsella sp.
AGCGGGTGGTTTAAAGCTGGCCGCTGCGCGGCCAGCAGACTAAAGTCTTGAAAATGAAAGGGCGCAGACCTTACGGTCGCGCCCTTGAAATTGAACGTCAGATTGCCGCGTGTACGGGTTTGCAGCGTCGAGCCGTTACGCGGTTTGGTAAAACCGCGTAACAAATTACGCGAGTTTGGCACCGACGATCTTTGCCGCGGCAGGCTTGTCGAAGTTGCCGCCGGTGGCCTTACCCAGAGCGCCCATGCGCTGGCCCATCTGCTTCTTGGACGTGGCACCCAGCTCGGCGATAACTTGCTCAATCAGAGCCTCGAGCTCCTCGCCCGAAACCTGCGCGGGCAGCAGGCTCTCCAGAATCTTGACCTGCTCGGTCAGGTTGTCGGTACGCTCTTGGTCGGTGCCGGCCTTGATGGACATCTCCAGCGTCTCGCTCGTCTGCTTAATTAGACGCTTGATCATGCTGTTGACGTCTTCCTCGGTCACATCGCGACGCTCGTTGACCTCGATGTTCTTCACTTCGGCCTTAACCTGGCGAATGATGGACAGGCGAACCTTGTCCTTGGCCTTCATGGCCGCGATCATTTCCTTCTGCAGCTCTTCGTTGGTCATCTGCAAATCCTCCTCAATAGTGCGGGCGGCACTCCCACGAGCGCCACCCCATGATTACTCAGTCGTCGATGAATTGTCGGTCGAACTCTTGGTGACGCCCTTCAGGCTGACGTTGTACGGCACGTCCTTGGGCATGGGGTTAACGGTGATGTCGGCGTCCTTCTTGTACTGCTCCAGCCACTCGCTGTACGCAGTGCTCTCTGCCTGCGTCTTCACCACGTTGGAGACATACTTCTTGATGTCCTTGGGCACCTGTTTAATGTCATCGACCTGGCTATCGACATGGAAGTAGTCGGTGCACTTGATGATGTGGTAACCATACGTCGACTCGACGACGTCGCTCACGTCGCCCTTGTTAAGGCCTTCGAGCGCCGCCTGATAGCTGTCGACGAAGGTGGTGAGCTTGTCCCAGCCCACGTCGCCCTTCTTCTCCTTGGAACCGGTGTCGTCGGAATACTGCTTCACGGCGTCTTCGAAGCTCAGCTCGCCGGAGTTAATCTTGTCCAGGCACTCCTGCGCCTTGGCCTTGGCGGCAGCCTTGTCCTCGTCGGATGCGTCGGAATCGACCTTGATCAGGATGTTCGACGAGCGGCGGGCATCGTTGTACTTCGACAGGTTCTCGTTGATGTAATCGACGATCTCGCTGTCCTTGGGCTTGCTGGTGGGCGCCACGGCTTCCTTGAGCTTTTGCTGCGCCAGGCTCTCCTTGAGCGAGCTCTTATAGGTGTCCTCGGTGTAGCCGTAAGTCTTAAGGGTCTTCTTAAAGGTCTTGGCACCGCCCGCGCTCTTGCACACGTCCTTCCAAGCCTTCTCGACCTCCTTGTCCGACACCGTCACGCCGTTTTCCTTCTGCGCCTGCTGAAGCAGAATCTGCTGCGTGTAGGAATCGATGAGCTGCTTGCGATACTTCTTGGGCGTAAGGTCGTTGTTGACCAGGTACTGCGCCCAATCCTTGTCCTTGGTATAACCATAGGACGTGCGCATGCTCATGATCTGCTTGGTCACGGTGTCCTCGGTGAGGTTGGTGCCGTTGATGGTGGCAGCCACGCCACCAGTGAGCTTATAGCCCGAGCTGGCGCTTTCGGTCTGCGACATCAGGCCGGAGCACGCCATGGCCGAGACGGAGAGCAGCATTGCCAGCACGCCGATGACCACCAGGACAATCTTGACGGTCTTGGACACATAGGTCTTGCGCTGCTTCTTGCGAGAGCTGGAGGCGGCGCGGGACCGTTGCTCGGACGTCGGCGCGACCTCGGGGTTCTTTTTCTTGTTTGCCATGTTTGGCCTTTCACATCACGAATCGAACAAACGCCATTGTGTCACAACGCAGCCCCCGCGACACACCTGGTGCATGAGAGACGGGTTAATCTGCACCATTTTGGTGCAAAGGGGACAGGTCTGGCAGTTGGCAGCTAGGGACGTTCCTTTTCTGCCGGCAGATGGGGACTGTCCCTACCTGCCGGCAGCAAAGGAACGTCCCCGAGTGCCGCTATAGAAGTGGCGGCGGATGGCGTCGACCATGCCCTGCGGCGTGGTCTGGCCGAGTACATCGGCTGCAGCGTCGGCATCCATAAAGATATTCATAAGCGCTTGCAGGGCCTCGACCTGGCCGCCCGGCTCGGCAATGCCCAGATTGATGATAATCTGCGCCGGCACCGGGGCGCCCATACCCGCCATCGCGCTGAACGTCACAGGTGCAGCGGGCTTTACCACCGCGATATAGGGCTTGGCCACAAATCCCGGATCGGTATGCGGAATGGCGATGTTTGCCGCCGGCATAGCGAGACCCGTGGGACAGGCGTCCTCGCGCGTGCGGACGGCGTCGAGCCAACCCTCGGCAATGTAGCCGCGCGGAGCGAGCTCGTCCTCGAGCTGCGCAAACACCTCATCCGGCGTCGCACACTCCCAATCAAAAAACACCAGCTCGGGCGAGAATAGCATCTCGGCGTTATCCGCCATACCGTCCTCCAAAGTTGCATGAGGTTCACAATGCCCCATATGATAGCGAAACGAGACAGGCAAGGTTAGTCGAGGATCCCAATCATCTCGAGAGCGCGGGCAGGCGTCAGGCAAACTTCGGGCATCGCCTCCAGCATGCGCCGGTCGCTCGTGACCACATAGTCGACATCTGCCGTCTCGCCCGAAGCGATGATGAGGTTGTCTTCAAGATCCGGCATGCGCTTGCCAAGCATGCGCGCCATTTCGCACTCTGCCAACGAAAGCGGGGAGGCCGTCGCCACCTGCATCATGTGTTCAATGCAGGCCCACGACGCCGAGGCAAACGACACGTTAATCCCATTCGCATTCCGCCGGGCTAGGCGCCGAGGCAAAATGTAGAACACATCCTTCGACGTCGTCGGCGCGTACAGAAGGTCAATCTTTCCCGCCTCGGCAAGCTCCACCAGGCGCTTCGCTTCGTGGAATGCCCCCTCTTGCAGGTAATAATCAAGCCACACATTCGTATCCACAAGCAGGTGCTTTGCCTCGATCATCGGCAATTCGCCTCCATGTCGGCAATCATCGCGTCATACATATCATCGCGTACGGCATCCCAGTCTTCCGCAGACGATTCAGCTGGCGCAAAATCCGAAGCGCTTAGCCCCAACGAGGAAAAAGCTAGGCCACACCCCTGCTCGGCCAGGCTCTCCGCACGGGGCGCCTCGCGCTTATCCGCCACCATAAATCCCGGCAACGTTTGATGCTCGACAAGATAGGCCCAAAGCGCGCGAATGGCATCACTCGGCCCCAATCCATTGCGAGTCAGGACCGCATCGCCACCAGCCTTGAGCATAGGATCGATTCGTGTGTTGAGCTGCACCATTGCCGTTCCCATAGCGGCTCCTTCCTACGTGCTAGCAGTATAGCAGACATAAAAGGCCACGCAAAAGGGCCCCGTCCACACGCGGACGAGGCCCTGTCAGATTGGTAGTCTCGAGAAAGTTGGTGTAGCGCCCGATCCGAAGCGAGTCGGCCTGGCGTCCAAGAACCTAGAATACGGTTGATGCCCTATGCCGCCGACCGGCATATGAAAGACAGCGGGCCAAAAGCCCCATGGCTTCTAGCCCGCAGAAACATCGATGTTTCCAAATGATCGCAGCTTGTGTTTCAAGCGCTTTTCTACGCTACCGGCGGATGCAAATCCCAATCGGGAAAGCAGTTTGCAAAGCCTGAGAGATTTTGAGTCAAAACATTGTTCTCAGCTTGCTTCAATCGCTCGTCCTCTTCAAACAGACTATCGAGCTCGCTCAATGCATCGAAGTCCTGCATCGCAGCATCGTTATGGTCGAAATCAGTCACTTCATCAGTCATCTATTTCACTCCATTCATGGTTATCGAGTCAATCCTATCGGCTAGGCAACCTTATCGAGCTTAAGCAGGTCGCTGCGCTCGGCCGCCGCTTCCTTCGCGCTCTTCCACTGATTAAGCGCCAGATCGATCTCGGAACAGCCTTCCTGGATGCGTTTGGAGTATTTGGCCTCAATCTCTTCTGCCTCCGCAGCGCGCTGCTTGCTCGAGAGGCCCGTCTTTACTAGACAATAGCCAGCCCCCGCAAGAAGCAGAATGCCAATAACCTGGTTTACAAATGCAAAGAGAGCTACTCCCAAAACAGCGAGGACAACGGCCGCTATCTTGTGGCTCTTGTTGCCCTTCGCAACCTTGACATCAAGCTCAGCGAGCTCCTTTTTCTTCTCTTCACCGACATAGCGAACATAATCGCCGCGCAGCGCATTACCCTCATCGCCGGTAACCGCCCTGCTTGTCCATCCGTCGAAGTCAAGGGTGATCGCCTGCGGAAATTCGGGGATATCGCTCTTGCGATACCGGTTGAAACCACCGTTGATATAGGAGCCCAAAAACTGAATCGCGGTCTTCTTCTTATGCACATCCACAGACGCACTCTGGTCGCGCATCGAGCGTGTCATCTGGTCGATGATATTCATCGTCTGCTGACGCTTCTCATCACGGCGACGATTGACGAGCTCTCGGGCGCGCTCCACGTCTCCGCCAAACGCCTTGACCGCAAGAAGATACTCCTCCTGGCGGCGCAAATTTCGCTCCTTGGAGTCATCGGAGTTAACGAGCTCCATCAGATGCCTGTCAACCTGCTCGGCAAGCGTCCTCTCGTCAACATCAGAAGCCTTGAGGTCGGCGAAGTCATTGGAGATGCTCTCGATTGCCTCGACTTTTCCGAGATACTTATTGATGTAGTCAAACTCCTTGACCACCACCTTGAGTGCCGGATATCTCGAGCTCATATCCTCCTCGTAGCCGGTAAAGTACTCCGCCCATGACTCTGACTGCTCATTCTCGAACTCAGGGCTCTGATTTCTAATCTGCTCGATCCAGCCCGCCATATAGTCGTCGCACAGGTGCTTTTCGTCGGTTCCGAAGATGCCGTTGATATAAGCATCGATGTAGACCATCGCATCGGCATCGATGCGGGCGGCGTTTTGCGTCGAGAAGTAGCGTGCTAGCCATTCGTAGCACGTAGCCGTGCGGTTATTACGTCTGCAGATCAGAGCCATCGCAAGCGACGTGTGCTCGTTGTCACGTTTGACAGCCTCACGTATTGCGCGCTCCGCAAGATCTCGGTTATTGTTGATCCATGCCGCAAGGGCAACCAGGACAGGCGCCAGCCAGTAGTCCGGGGTAGAAATCATTAACTCCTCGGAGACCGTCGAAATCGTCGCCTTGCGCACGAGCGCCGCATCGGTTGCCTGGAGAATACCGACCATGGTGTTTCGAACCACCGAGTAGTTGCCGAACTTCTTGTCCATCTCCTGCCGGACGCTCACGAGCTCCGTAGTCGCCTGCTCAAGCGCGGCGGTACGACGTTGTTCGAGCATCATCTCGAGAAAGTCCTTTCGGAGCTTTTTAAGGTCCTTCCGCACTTCCTCCATTTGGGATTCGACCTTGTCGACCTTCGTGGTCATCTGGTCAACTTTTGTTCCAATAGCGGCGATCCTGCGCTCGATAAGGGCAGTATCTAATCCCGAATCACTCATCTGTACCACCTTTCAGTTTGAACTGTTTAGATCATCCAATAGCTTTAAGCGAGTAAGCACCCGCCATCCGCTTTATTGAGAGGCCATGCTTCGGTATTGCTCGGACACCTGCTGATAGGCCACAAGAAACTTCTGTTTGTATTGGCTTGCCTTCATCGAATTGACGATGCGCCCGACGGGCTCCACATAGTGTTCGAGAAAGTACGAGGTCCTTCTTCGTAACGCAAACGAACCAGTTTTATAGGGGGACCCGGGGTTCTCTCTAATGCCCTTGAGTAGTGCGAGACACGTTTTGGGTATGTTGCAGTTGGCGGCGATATCTTGATAGAAGCTCTCCCGCTCTGCGGTCATAAAGTCTTCCGAAGCATACCGCGCTATGCAGAACGGGCACACAGCATCGATAAAGCTCTCAAGCCGAGACCGATCCTCCATGCTCTGCATATTGGCGACCACGAGCGATACCATCTGAACCTCAAAGTCACGCATGTTGTAGAGCGTCGACTCAAACAAGTCGATCAAGTCACGCACTTCGTCATATTCGAGAGGGATATCTTCGGCCCTTTTAAAGAAAACCGTCATCGAACCCGAAAGACCTTCGCAAAACTCATCGCAGTACGCAACCATAAACTGTGCCGCCGCGTTGTCTTGCATCATATTGAGCACGTCCGCGGCAAATTTGCGGGCCTCCGGGAAGTTGCCACCCTTAAAAAACTTGATGGCATTGTCCTTGGCAAACGCGATTTTGCCCGTAGCCCCCAGACGCGCCCGCGAATAGTACATCTCGCGACCGCACTGGTTGCAATGAACCTTTCGAGTTGCGGGGTCAAACTCGACATCGGTGCTGCCGCAGCCCTCACAAGTTATTCCGTTGATTTCCAATAGCTTCCCCCACTTCAACCATCAAAGTGCCCTGGCAAAAAGCAGCGCGAGCCCTTATTTGACAGCGGTCAGCGCCGCATTGCGCTTTTTCCAGATATTGCGCGCATCATGGACAAGGCCAACCGTAACATCTGCCGGCTCATCGGCACTCATGGAATTCGAGACCGCCTCAAGCGCGGCGGAGAACTGTCGCTCGATCTCTTGAACATGGGGTTGCGACATGTTGGAACTAAAGGAGATGTCATCCTTAAGCGCTTTGAGTTCGGCTTTGACCTGAGCGTCCTGCGCCACGGCGAGGAGCTGTCCCACATACGATCCGAACTGCGCCGTTTGAACCGTCTTTGCGGCCACGGCAGCAACCTTTTGGTCAACCTGGCGGCCATTGAAGCCTAGACCCATCTGCACAAGGACAAGCACAGCAAGAAGGACAACGTTTACGACGACTGGAATCGTGCTGCCGCCCCACCCATATGCCGCAAACACAAAGTACGTGTTGGCCAGAAGGGCAACGACAAAGTAGGCACAGCTGGATGCGACCGGCAAATAATGGATTTCGGTCGTGCTTTTGACCGTGGACTGCTTATCGGACATGGCAGCCGAAATCGAAGCCGCCGCAAAAGCCAAAACCCCAAAGCCAAGCGACATAGCAAAGACGATAGGGTTCATCAGCGCGTTTTTGCAGACAAACATGATTACAAGCCACGCCACCAAGACGATTGCCTCGCCCAAAATGACACGTTTAACAGAACCGTTCATCTTTGTTTCTCCTTATTGGATCTTAGTTCCACAATCGGGGCAGAATTTGGTCCCTTCGGGCAACTCAGCTCCGCAGCTCGGGCACCTTGGCGAGATCAACCGGTTCCCGCATTCCAGGCAGAACTTGGCACCGACCGGGTTAAGATGCCCACACGCCAAACACGCAACACCCTGCTCGAGCTTTTGTCCGCATTCCAGGCAGAACTTAGCACCCATCGGATTAACGTTTCCGCAACTGGGACACACGGGACCGTTTTGCATACCTGCGGACGCGGAAGCCGTTCCAACCATGGGAGCAACAGCGCCCATGGTCTGGTTGGCCAAGTTGGAGAAGCCAGCTCCAAATGCACCGCCCATGCCAACGCCCATGCCGAGTCCCATGCCGGCTCCCATGAGGCCCGATGCGGCACTCCCCTCATTGCCCGCAGCACTCTCCATTACGTCCATGCCGCGCTCCTGCTGATAGTTGTAGCCTTCGCGCGCACGCTTCCTGGCAAGTGCCTCGGACTCGATGTCCATCTGGGCAGCGTTACCCTGCGCCTCGAGAATGCTCCGCTTACGCTGGATCTTCATCTCGTTGATGGCAGCAAGATCCTCTTCGAAGGGCTTGATGCTGTTGAACGAGAAGTTATCGAGCGTGAGACCAAACTCATCGAAATAGTTAACGAGCTTGCCCTGCATCTGAGACGAGAAGTCGCTCAGATGCGTCGCAATTTTAAGAACGGAAACCTCCTGGTCAACAATCGCCTTGGCAAGCAGGTCAGGAACATACTCAAGGATTTTTGCCCGCATAAAGGAAGTAAGTTCTTCTCGCGTATAGCGATCTCGCGTGCCCACGACCTTAACGAGGAACTTCCTCACCTGAATGGGAACCAGGCTCGAGTCATTCTGCTCGATATGCGCGCCAAACAAACCGAAGGCGCGAACATGAACGTTGACGTCTTCCTCAGGGTCTTGGACGATGATGGGCTCGGTCGTGCCCCAGCGCAGCTCGTTCATGTAGTTAGTATTGATAAAGTACACAACGGAATGAAACGCCGAGCTACCGCCGGTAAGCGAATGGGCGGCATTGCGGAACGGGGCGAATCGGCTGTCTCCCGTGTCGAGCTTGATCTTGCACGGACCGACAAACACGCTTACCTGAGAATCGCCGGCACCCGTAGCGTCAGTAGAACTGCCCGCCCCCATATTGTTGGTAAAAACGGCAATCTGTGATTGCGCAACCTGAAGATAGGACCCGTTGGGAAAATCCTCGTAGGGATAGCGGAATGAGACAAGCGAGGCATCTTCGTCGTTGCCAGGCTCCCATTTGATATTGTCGACAGAAAAGGCACCGAGAATTCCGCTGTGCTTTTCTTCCTTTTCGTTATCGCTATGGAACAGTGACATGCTGATTCCTTTCGTTAATCCCAAACCACGCGTTCCGCGTGTCTAATAAATTGTGAACTGCCGAGTCGACAGGCGCATCGAAAGCCTGTGCGCCTCAATCTGTCCCCAACTTAGCTTGGCTAATTATAGCCCTCAAGTCATCTCATTTAGCCACCCCCGATGAGCGGCAATAATGTCGCACCTTTGGTCAACTGACGAAGAACCGGGAGGGTTCGAACCCCAGATGCCCTTTTGGGGCATACCCGCTGAGCGGGCGAGCGCGTTCGGCCTCTCGGTCAGCTCTTCGTAACGTCCGTTTTAGCCGCAACTAAACTCGTCGGATGGAACAAGGGGAAAGACATAAGAGCTGCGCGCGCTGTAATGCCAAAACGGCTCGGTTAAAGTTACCAGCTCTCGTGATAGGCCATAATCGACCGACATGGGTACCCTTCGGAGCCGCATTCCGCAGACGCTACGACCTTTCCGTCTTTATAAAACTCGACGTACCAAACGTACGTTGCCGCCCCCTCCCAATAGTTTGGCTTATCAGCGACCTTGAACGTAATAGAGGCGTCATCTGGCACAATCAACTCGCGCTTGGCGTTTGCAATGAACGCATCCATGTCGGCGATCACGCCATCGCCGCGCGCAGCGGCCTCCCCATCGTCGCTGCTATCGGATGCCGCTTCAGATGGTGCTTGAGATGCGCCAGATCGATCGTCCGCAGTGCCAGAGCCGTCCTTCAAAGAGCCCTCCGAAGGCTCCACCCCTTTGAATGCCTTCCACATATCGCTGCTTGCGGACGGCATTTCAATGTCGGCCTCCGGATACTTCCCGGCGAGCTCGTCAAGAATTCTGCACGCTTCCTCACGCCCCTGGACCATCGCCTCCTGCGGTTTGCCACCATCCTCAACGGTCCTCACCAAGTAGGCGCCATTCTGCCTATCGAATTCCTTATTTTGAATTTGCACCGCGTCTACGACCTCAGGACCCTTTGCAGTAAGCGAAATATAGAAATCTGCCTGGTTACAATCCTGACTACAGGTAAATTTAACGATGCCGTCCTTACAGACAGTAATGACTTGGCTCTCACCCTGAGCAATAAAACCGTCATACTGATTCGTCAAATTGCTGGAGCCTTCTACCATCTCTGACGAAGGCATAACCGAAACGGCCTCTCCATCAACAAAGCAGTAGGCACCCACAATCGCCGAAATATCGTTCTGCGCATCGACAAACCCAACAAGCAGCTCGTCAATTCCGTCGCCGTTCAAATCATCGAAAGCATAGTAGTAGCTTAAAAAGCCGGGGGCAGTCTGGTTGTTATAAACGAATATCTGCCCCAGTCCAGAATCATCACCGCGCCCCTGGGCCCAGTCGTCGTAGCTGGCAGCACCAGCCCCCTTCCGCTCGCAATAGCTCGCAAAGTCCTCGTAACGCGCAACCACGCCCTCGTAAGCCCTGCGTGCTTTCTTGTTTGTTGCCGCGACCTTCTTTTTAGACGACTTCTCCTCGACTGCAGCCGGCTGCTCCTGCTGCTGCGCTTGAGGCAGCACAAAGGCTTCGTAAGCTTTGACCAGGGCGTAAGCGACACCAGCGGTAAAGATGATTGCTGCAAGAATGGTGACAAACGTAGGCACAGCAAAACGGCCGATCTGCCGACGCTGCATCATAAAGGCCGCAAAGGACATATGATCAGAGGGCGCCGGAGAAGGGCCCTCTGCGCGAGATACAGCAGGATCGCTTGTCGCTTTTCTATCAGCAGACGCCTTTGGTGTACCTGAAGGAAGCGGCTGCTGAGCATTCGCCGGCGCATCATCCACATCCAACGGTTTTCCGCATGCAGAACAGAATCGCGCCCCGTCTTTGATCTTTGCCCCGCAGCTTGCACAGTACATAAATCCCCCTAGAACTCCAGCATATCGAAACGATAGCCCACAGCCTGCAAACAGAAAAGGCCCAGGAGCAATTTGCTCGACTGTAAACCTTTTCTTTCACCTTTCAAATTCGCCTGACCCCACGCGGAAGGCATGCGACGGGCTACTTGCTAGGCGCGAGCCATGTGCAGCTTGATTGCCTTGAAGATGATGTTGGCAACCGAGGCAATAGGCCAGAGCGCCACGATCGTCATCGGAACCGATTCGGGAATAACAGGAACCGCCCCGTGAATCACACTGCCCAACCAGTAAAAAAGCATCAGAACCACGACAGGAAGGCCCGCGAGAACCACAAGCTCGATTAGCATAATCGTGATACCGATAATGCCGCTACCATAGACAAGGGGAAGCCTTACACCGCTGCGGTACAGCGAGATAATCACCTTCCAGGGACCAATCAGAAGCAGCGCCAGCGGAATCATATTGTTAAGTCCCAGCGAGCCACCTCCCAGCACGTAATTGAAAAAGAGCACATAGAGCAATGAAATCACCGCTGCTCGCCCAAGCGACCCGATGGACTCGTGAAGCGAATCCTGCAGGCAAGCAGCGGCCTCTGCATCCTCCGCCGCTTGAAACTGAGCCTCGACAGACTGGCTCTCAATCGGCTGGGCCTCGACGTAAATCGCATCCCCCACCGCGCTGGCCGCAGCCGCGACCGTAGGCGTTCCGCACACGCCGCAGAACTTGGCGCCGTCGTTAATCTCTGCTCCACACTGTTTGCAATGCATAATCGGGTCCTTTCTCGTTACCCCTTTTCTTGACGATCACAAGATACGATTTGTCGTTTATCCGATATAGAGATTTTGACCGGGTAATTTTCCTAAACGTGCTACGCTATTAAACCTGCAGCTAGAGACAGGGGTAACAATGTTTGAGTTCTCCCAAACACGCACCGTTGAAGGTTCGATTCCGTTTAAGACAGTCAACCTCATAGAGAACGAACCCAATAGGCCCGTTGGCGAGGCCCAGCTTGTCTTTGAACTCTACATGCCCACCGAGCTGGCCGGCAACAAGAGCAACGAAGGGCCCGCACACAGCGAGCGCCATGCCGATCTGATCAGGCTGGCATCATGCATCGAACCCACCGCCGTTAAAGAGCAGCCCTTCCGCGCAAGCCTCTTTAACGTACTTGATTACGCCGAACAGACCGGGCCGCTTTTTGGCAAGCACGCAATAGAATCCGTACGCGATTGGGCCAATGCCGCGATGGCAGCACTTATTGCCATGCGCATCCAGGAATACCTCAACGGGAGCTGCACCATCGCAAAGGTCTCCGCATTGGAAAGAATCGAGAAATCAGTGGTGACCTGCGCGGCAAACGGGTCATCCTTCAAGATCTACACCACTATCCTGAGGGCGGGCGGTGATTATACCGACTCATTCAAAAGCCTGCCCATCGTGCGCAAAATCGAATCCGATGCGGGATATTTCTACGCCTTTATGTTTATGATCGACGAGGAAGAATCCCTCGTTGCACTCAACGTGCTCTCTTTTGAACACGAGCTCACCGCCAATGACTTCAGTGTTTTGCAGGCGATGCTCTACATGGACGAAGACTCCAGCTCGGAGATTTCAGCGCGGCTCAAGGTCAGCAATAGCGAGGAGAGCTTCTATGTAATCGACCCTCAAGCAGATATCCAGGAGCGCCGCGAAGAACTTGAAAACGATGACCGCGATGCACTCACCGCTTTGGTGCAGGCGCTCGTGATCTCGCATCTCTCGGGCGCGCACGTGGATGTGTTCCAGGGTAACGAGTCCACAGGGTTCCTCTCCTTTGACAGCTATCTCTCGTGGCTCTGGTTTGATTTTTCACGCAAGCTGAGCACCGTCAAAATTGGCTATTGCGAGCAGTGCGGACGCGCCTATTCACTTGCCGGGCATCGTGGCGTCAAACGGCACTACTGCAGCGATCGATGCAAGACCGATGCCAAAAATGAGCGCACGCGCAAGGAGACGGCAAAGATACGCGAGTTGTTTGGAGCGGGCACCAGCGTACGCGACATCGCCAACGAGATAGAACGTCCCGCGGCCTACGTGCGCTCGCAGCTCAATAAATGGACCAAGCTCAAGCACGATCTGGATGAAGACATTGAGTCAAACGGCTTTGACAGCCTCAAGCTACTCAAACGCTGCACCGCCGAGAAGCTCGACCTCAACAACCTCCTCAACGCCAAGCGCAAAAAGCAAGTTCAGGACTATGCCAGACTCAAGCGCCACGTTAAGTAGAAACGCTGTCATTTCTGTTCCATCCGATTGACGGGTGGAAAGTTGCTCATATACGTGTTAGTAATATATATGTTAGTAATACGTATATGAGCGAGGCACATCATGTTTGTTGGACGTCGGGAAGAGCTTGAATCCCTGGAAACCGCCTATCAAAAGGGTTCCTTTCAGTTTACTGTAGTCTATGGAAGGCGTCGCGTAGGTAAAACCAGCCTGCTTCACGCCTTTACACAGGGCAAACCCCATGTGATCTTCTTTACTGGGCAGCAAACCGTTGCAAGCGAAAATCTCGCGCTGCTCAGCCGCGAGATACTTGGCGATAGCGCCGCAGGAGCAGCGTTCCCCTCTATCCAGGTTGCACTCGAATCCGTCTTCGAACACGCCAAGACAGAGCGAATCGTTCTGATTATTGACGAGTATCCCTACCTCGCCGAGAGCGATCCGGGCATCTCTTCGTGCCTGCAAACGCTTATCGATCGACATAAAGACACGAGCAAGCTGTTCCTCGTACTCTGCGGGTCGTCCATGAGCTTTATGGAACACCAGGTACTAGGACACCAAAGCCCTCTTTATGGACGCCGCACCATGCAGCTGCGCATTGACCCCTTCACCATCTTCGACGCGGCGCTCATGCTTCCCGATGCACCCATCGAAAGGGTCATCGAGCTGTATTCCGTTGTTGGCGGGATGCCGCTCTATCTATCACAGCTCGATGGCACGCGTTCCACTCAATGGAACCTTGAGCATGCGCTGTTGCGTCAAGATGCGTTTTTGTATGCCGAACCCCAGAACTATCTGCTGCAAGAGGTCCGCAGCCCGGCTATCTACAATGCCGTCATAACCGCCATTGCCAACGGCTATGTACGCTCCAAAGAGATTGCCGATGTTACCCACCTCGCAACGCCACAGGTCGCGCGACTGCTCGACGCATTGATCGAGCTGCGAATCGTTGAGCGCGTCACGCCTGTTGTAAAGGCAACAGCACGCCAGGTAGTCTATCGGATCTGCGATAACCTGTTTAGGTTTTGGTATCGTTTTGTTCCACTGTACGCAGGAACAATTGAGGAGGGGCTCGGAGCCGCTGTGGCCGCGCGTATCGCCAAGCATGATTTGTCCACCTTTGTGGGTCCTGCATTTGAAGAAGTGTGCCGCCAGTGGTTGATGCGCCAGGTTGTTGAGAGCGAGCTGGATGTGCTGCCCAAGGCAATCGGCTCTTGGTGGGGCACGAACCCGAACACGCGCCGGCAAGAAGAGATTGACGTTGTGCTTGAGGACGCCGATGGGGAGCTCATCGTTGGCGAGTGCAAATGGAGAAACGAGCCCGTAGATACCGACGTTCTTGAAACACTCGAGCGGCGCAGCGCGCTGCTGGGCCAGCCGATCAAACAGTGCTACTTGTTTAGCAAGAGTGGATTTACCAAAGCGTGTCAAAATAGAGCGGCTCAAGCAAGCAGCGCGAGGCTTGTTGGACTCGAGCAACTACTATAAGAAAGGGGCTTGGAAACAGTTTTCCAAGCCCCTTTCAGTTTTTATTCGATTCCCACCTTTTTGAGCGTATCTTTGGTGACTTCCGCAACTTGTTTGGGATCGACGTGGGATTCCCCCGAAATAGAGCCGTAATCTGAGGTTGAGAAATCAAGGAAGTAGTATGTCCGGTAATTGTGCCCATAGCCAAATTGCTGATATAGAGCATTATAGTCCGTCCCGGAAATTTCCTTGCCCTCCGACGCATAATAGCCTTCGTAGCCATTGCCCTCGCTCGGCGCAACTCCCCAGGACTCGTAGTTGCTTACAAGCGAAAAAACATCGCCTTTCTTGCCGTATACCGAAGTATTGTCCCCAGCCAAAGCCTGCCTGCCAGCAAGCAATGCCGTAATCGCATTGCTTATCTCATATGTTCTTTGGCTTACGAGGATGCTGCCGTCATCCGCTTTAATCAGCGGAAGAAACATCGTTCCTCCGTTGCTGTTATCAAGCCAATTTTGACTGTAAAGCCTCTTGACGCCACCATCAGCTGCCGACCAAACCTCTACGGTGTAGGACTTCTGAAGTCCCTCTATATCTCCATTCCAAGCGCTCTTTAATTCGTCATCGCTCATACCGTTCACAACGGTCAAGAGCTCAGGCTGGCCATCCTGATCAAAATCAACGAGGTCGGCAAGACAAAGCCCCCGCATCGCATAGACAGAATCAGTCGCCTCAACAATTCGTGGCTCTCCATAGCACGCGAGATATTCCTGGCACTTTTGCTTGTAAGCGGCATACGCAGCGGTATTGTCCGCAGCGGCGCCTCCATCCTTCTTGTCGCCTTCGCCTGTCTTTGTATCGGCCTCGTTGGCCTTAGGCACCTCGAGGGAAACCTCTTTTACGGCATCAGTGGATTTAGAGTTATCGACGACTTTGACGGGAATGCCCCACTCGACTTTTGACTTGGAGTCCCTAACGGTGAGGGTATATTTTCCCGGTTTGATATCGGGAAACTGGCTTACCGTGAAGCCCTCGTCACCCTTAACCTCAGCATTGGTGCTGTAGCCGTTGTCGCCGTTCAGGGTCACCGAGTACTTCTTGATCTTCTCGCCCTTTGCGTCGGTCGGGGTAATCTTGGATTCTTGGGCCACCACGATGGCCTTGTCCTGGCCGTAATGGGCAACGTCGTCGCTGGACTTGCTAAAGAACAGCAGGTAGCTAAAGATGGCAATGGCTGCCAGGCCAACGATGATACCGACGATATAGAGCGCCTTGGGGTCCTTTTTCTGTGCGGATACATTCGCCGCAGGCGCAGGGGCTGGCGCCGCGACGGGCTTGGCGACCGGATTGCTCGGCTTTGGCCGGTCGGCGCGCACGGCTTGAATCGAAGGCGTTGCATCGGACGACACGTCGTCCTTGGGCCGGTCGTCTTCTTCGTCCGCTACGGGATCGCTCTCCACGGGCGACTTTTCCTCCCCCGCCTCGGCACCGGCGGAAGGCTCCTTCTCCGTTTCGTCACTAGCGAAAATCTCTTCCGCAGCCTCATTGATAACGGAAGGCTCTTCTGCCACTTCGTTGCTGGCAGAGTTCAGCACCGCCTTTGCATCTTCGAGTGCACAGCCACACTCGGTGCAGTATCGCAAATCGCCATCAAGCTCAAATCCACAGTTGGGACAGAACATGTTAGTCCTCCTTATCGACTTTCACCGTTGTACCGTCCTTGACCTCATCAGGGGTTACTTCGGACCCCACTTGAGACTCATCATCCCAGGACGCAACCAAAATCTCGCAATTGCCGTCCGCAAAAGTACCGAGCTCATAGTCTTCGGTGTGATACACCAGTCCCTTGGATGTCACACACAAGCACGTTGAGCCCTTGATTGAATAGTCCGAAGAATTACTCCGCATGAGCATCGAATTGTAATCAGACGGATGTTCTCTGCCCATTTCCGTAAGATACGGCCAAACTGCCGAACTCATGGAACTGGCAAGATCCTCGGTATCAATGCCAAACATGTCCTGAGGACTAACAGTATCACCCGTATGCAAATCAAAAATAACACCAGTCACAACCGTGCCGCCATGCGGACCCCATCCCGTCGAATAGCGCTCGTCACGGATACAGAAAAAGTTCTCATCCATGTACGTTACCGTAACGTTTCTCGATATGCAGGGAAATTCGCCGTCGGGGTACAACTCAGCATCTGATTGCTCATTATCTGATGCTCGATTCGTTCGTTCCGCGTCAATTTGAAGGGGCTCGAGAATCGCCTTGTTAATTTTGTCTGCGGCGTCGTCTTTGGTGGAGCTCTTAAGTTGCGGATAGAACCATTCCATGTCAGTCCGCTCGCCCTGTTCGAGCATAGGGTCGACCGGAGCAGACACCGTCAATGACTTTGCCTCCAACGTATAGACAACTTCTTCGACCGCTCTCTCGTCCTTCTTGGGCCTTTCGGTCGCTTGCTCCTGTTGCACGGATTGCTGCTGGAGATTGGGCTCGATGACGTTCTTGTAGAGCATGAAAGCAGCGTAAGCGATGCCTGCAGCGGCGATAAATGCGGCGATCATGATAGCAAACTGCGGCACTAGGCGGTTACCGACCTGACAGCGTTGCATAAAGAAGTTGTACATCTGGGAGTGACCGCTATTCGCGGTCTTCGAGACCGGCTCGGGGCTCGGTTCTGCTGTGGACTCGGCATTCGCGGATCCTATCGCAGAGTCCGTTTCGGTATCTGTGGGTTCCATTATGACTTCAGCGGACGATGATTCTCGCTCCGACGGCTCGGCCTTGGGCCCCTCCTCGGCCGCAGTCTTGCCCGAGAGCCCGCCCAAGGGCAGACCGCATTCGGTACAGAACCGCGCATCATCACCAATCTTGCTGCCACATTTGGGGCAAAACATGAACCTTCTTCTCCTATTCCTTTTACTCTCGCTGAGTCGTGAGTTACCCACGTGCCGTTTGTTTCGTAGTTTAACTATTTCTTAAACAAATCGATGGGTCACTTGAACAGACACATACCCGCTCAAGCGACTCTATACCGGCTAGTTATCCTTGCTCATGACATGGGTGTCAGTGCAAGAAAATCGTTGAACAGGGTTGCTACCTCGAAGTTCGAACCGATACTGAACTTGAAGCCATCTTTATTTACCGAGATGGAGAAATCGCCGCTGATATCCATATCATGCGTGCAGCCAACCACCCCCCCCCATTTTTCGGTCCCACCTGTCACGTTATCAGGAGCCCGAAATCGAAGAGATGGTAAAAGCCGCTTGGGGCACATGTGGTTCCATATGCCCCAAGCGGCTATTTCGATTGCTTATGTCACAAAGAAACCTAGGTGACCTGTTTACACGCGCTAGCGCGCCGGGTCGATAGCCACCTTGCCGCTCTCCAGCACGTGGACGCGACCGTCGGCGAGCATCTGCACGACCTCGGGATACAGCACATGCTCGATCGCATGGATGTGCTCCTCGAGCATGTCGACATCCCAGCCTTCCTCGACAGCCAGCGCACGCTGGGCGATGATAGGGCCGTTGTCGTAAATCTCGTTGGCAAAGTGCACGGTCACGCCGGTCACCTTGACGCCGCGCGCAAAGGCATCGTCAATCGCATGGGCACCGGTAAAGCTCGGCAGCAGCGCCGGGTGTAGGTTGACCACGCGATTGGGGAACGCCGCCAGCAGCGGCGTGTGCACCATGCGCATATAGCCGGCCATCACCACGTACTCGCAGCCGCGCTCGAGCAGCTCATGCGCGATGATCTCGTCAGCCGCGATGGGGTCGGCATAGATATCCTTGGACAGCGTGAGTGTCTGGATACCCGCACGCTCGGCGCGCTGCAAGCCCTTGGCCGAAGGACGGCTCGACACTACAAGCTCAATCGAGGCGTTGAGCTTGCCGGCGGAGATAAGGTCGATCAGCGCCTGCAGGTTGGTGCCCGAACCGCTGATGAGCACGCCGATCTTGAGCGGCTCGGCCGTATCGGTGCCGGTCGGACGGGTGTAGGGCACAAAGCCCAGGCCCTCGGCAGCAGCCATCTGCTCGCTAGCGCTCATCGGAGTACACGACCTTACCGGAACCCTCGACGCACTCGCCCACGCGGAACGGCTTCTCGCCCAGCGCGACCAGAGCCTCGGTCACGGCAGCCTCGTCCTCGGGGGCAACGATCAGGCACAGGCCGACGCCCATGTTGAAGGTCTTGCATGCCTCGTTGGGCGCGAGCTCGGCCTGACGCGACACGTAAGTAATGACGGGCGGAACATCCCAGCCCATCTCGGCGCCGCTGCGGGTGACCACGGCATCGACATCGTCGGCGAGCGCGCGGTTGAGGTTCTCGGTGATGCCGCCGCCGGTGATGTGGGCGATGGCGTGCACGTTGGCGCCGCCGCGCAGCAGCTCCAGAATCGGCCTGACGTAGATGCGCGTAGGGGCCAGCAGAGCATCGGCCAGCGAAGCACCGTCGAGCTCCTCGAGCGGACGGCTCAGTTCCTCGGCCTTAGCGGCGGCCTCGGGCGTGCCCGGCTTGATGCCGTCAACGCCGATGACCTTGCGCACGAGCGAGTAGCCGTTGGAGTGCACACCGGTGGAAGGCAGACCCAGGATCACATCGCCGGGGCGAACGTTCGCGGGGTCGAGCATCTTGGGACGATCGACAACACCCACGGTAAAGCCGGCGAGGTCGTAATCGGCCGGAGCCATGACGCCGGGGTGCTCGGCCATCTCGCCGCCCACGAGCGCGCAGCCCGCGAGCTTGCAGCCGTCGGCCACACCCTTGATGATCTTTGCCATGTGCTCGGCCTCAATGTGACCGATGGCAACGTAATCCAGGAAGAACAGCGGCTCGGCGCCCGAAGCCAAAATGTCATTGACGCACATGGCGACCAGGTCCTGGCCCACCGTCTCGTGACGGTCCATGATCTGGGCGAGCACGAGCTTGGTGCCCACGCCGTCGGTGCCGCTGATCAGGATCGGGTCTTCCATATCCTTAAGCGCGGCGGCCGAGAACAGGCCACCAAAGCCACCGATGCCGCCGATAACCTCGGGGCGGTTGGTGTCCTTGACCATCTGCTTAATAGCGTCGACGGCGCGGCCGCCCTCGGCGGTATCGACGCCGGCGTCCTCGTACGTCACATGCTTGCTGTCGCTCATCTGAGCCTTCCTCTCCCACTACCGTCGCGCCGCGCGGGCGCCAAACGGTGCTCATAGTTGCGTTCATTTCGGCGCGCGCCATAACAGCGCGCGCCGTCATATCAACAAAACAGCAGGTAAAACCTACCAAAATAAACCTGTCCCTAAATGGCAGGTTTTAGGCCTCGCCGTGTTCCTCTTCCCAGCTGCGGTCGTCGTATTTCTCGACCACGGCGTCGTCGTCAAAGTGAAGCGGCTTGTCCAGGTTGCGGGGCTTAAAGCCCTCCATGAACTTGTCGCGGCCAAAGCTCTCGGGAATCGCCACGGGGTAGCGTCCGGTAAAGCACGCATCGCAGTAACCGCCCTTGGGCATAACCTTCAGCAGGCCCTCGACCGAAAGGAAGGCCAGCGAATCGGCGCCGATATACTCGCAGATCTCATCGACCGTCTTGTTGGCGCTGATGAGCTGCGACTGCACGTCGGTATCGATACCGTAGAAGCACGGCCAGATGACCTCGGGCGAGTTGATGCGAATGTGAATCTCCTTGGCGCCGGCGTTGCGCAGCATCTTGACGAGCTGCACCATGGTGGTGCCGCGCACAATGGAGTCATCGATGACGACCAGGCGCTTGCCCTCGATGTTGTCGCGCAGCGGGTTGAGTTTCATACGCACGCCCATGGCGCGCAACTCCTGCGTAGGCTCGATAAACGTGCGGCCCACGTAGCGGTTCTTGATAAGGCCCTCGCCAAAGGGAATACCGCTCTCGTGCGAATAGCCCTCCGCGGGCGGCAGGCCGGAGTCGGGCACGCCGATGACCAGGTCGGCCTCGACGGGCTCCTCATGTGCCAGCTGACGACCCATGTCATAACGGCAAGCGTAGACGCTCTTGCCGTTCATGATGGAATCGGGGCGAGCGAAGTAGACCTGCTCAAAGATGCAGTTAGCAGGCTCCTCGGCGGCAGGCACGCCCTGCTCGGACACAAGGCCCTCGGCGCTGATGCGCAAAATCTCGCCGGGACGGACGTCGCGGACGTACTCGGCGCCCACAATGTCGAGCGCACAAGTCTCGGAGGCGACGACCCAGCCGCCGGCGCGCGTGACACGGACGGCGGAGTCAACCGTCGCGGCGCCGTCCTGCGACGGCAGCTGCGAAACGGATGCGGCATCGGCCTGGTCCAGGCCCTCGTCCACCAGCTTGCCCAACACGAGCGGGCGAATGCCGTGCGGATCGCGGAAGGCGTAGAGCGCCTGCTCGTTGATGAGCGTCATGGCATAACCGCCGCGCACAAGCTCCATGGTCTTGCGAATGCCCTCGCGCAGGTGGCCCGTACGCTGAGTAAAGTAGCCGATGAGCTTGGTCGCGACCTCGGAATCCGAATTGGAGAGGAACGGCACGCCCAGCTCGATCAGCTGGCGGCGCAGCTCGTCGGTGTTGACGAGGGTGCCGTTGTGCGCGAGCGCGATAATGACGCTATTGATGGTAGAGAGGTGTGGCTGAGAGGCTTCCCAACTCTTGGCGCCGGCGGTGCCGTAGCGCACATGACCCACGGCCAGCTGACCGGAGAGCGTCGACAGGTCGGCGTTGGAGAACACGCGGTCGAGCAGGCCCAGATCCTTGCGGACCATAACCGTACCGCCGTCACCCACGGCGATTCCCGCCGATTCTTGGCCACGGTGCTGCAGTGCACGCAGGCCAAAGTACGTCAGTCGAGCCACGTCGCGATCGGGCGCCCAAACACCAAAAACGCCGCATTCCTCATGCAGCTGGTCGGAGTCCGGATCATACGTCGACATGGCGTTCACCTGTCCCGCGGCACGCTCGGCCGCGCGGATGGTTTCTTGAGACATGGCATCCCCTCAGAGCCTCGTATTTTGGCGTTACCCGCCTTATTATACGCACGGCACGACGCGCTCCCCAGCGCATGAGCAGCGCTTTTTAAAAGCCCACCGAGCTAATAATCCGTTTTGTGGCCAAACATTTTATCGGTCTGTCCAGTGCAAGCGCCCGCGCCCCCAGATGGCCGCCGCGTCCACCGTTGGGGATTACAAAGTTGCAATTGGGACGTTCGTCCTGTCTTTTGGCAGGTCGGCGGCGTATCCTTGTAGCCTAGGACAAAGCGAGAAAGGTTCTGTATGGATCGAAACGAACTCGACCCCAGCGTCCCCAGCGCCACGGAGGTCAAGAAGATTCCCCTCATCATTAAGGTGTACGCCGTCCTGTGCATCCTATCCGGCGTGGGCACACTCCCGTCGGTCGGCGCCTTTATGTGGCAGGTCATCACCGCGCTTATCAACGGCAACGCCGCCGAAAAGCTCGGCGACAATATGCTGGTCTCGGTTGGACTCATCGTCGCCGGCATCATGCTCTCTGCGGCAAGTGCCGTCATCCTGATCATCTTTGGCCTGGACCTTATCAAAAACCAGCGCCGCAACGCCGCCCGCCTGTCCTACATCCTTATTGCATTCACCGTCGTCGAGCTTTTGGTCGACGTGATGCTCCAGGGCATCGGGCCCTTCCTGCTGCGTCCCGCGATCCAGCTCGGCATCCTCGTTGCACTTTCGGCAACCGTCGACCCCACGCTGCGCCAGGAGCGCGAACTGCAGCGCCGCCTGCAGGAGATGCTCGACCGTGACGCCGCGGCGGAGGGCATGCTCGGCCGCGATGAAACCGGCGAGGGCTACATCAAGCTCAACTACTTCAACCTGTTCTGGGTATTCTTCGTCTGCTGCGTGCTCGGCCTGATCGCCGAGGACATCTGGCATATGACAGTCGACGACCCGGGCGTCTACCAGAACCGCGCCGGCATGCTGTTTGGTCCCTTCAGCCCCATCTATGGCTTTGGCGCCGTACTCATGACCATGGTGCTCAACCGCTTCTATAAAAAGAACCCCATCATCATTTTCCTGGTAAGCGCTGTGCTCGGTGCGAGCTTTGAGGTGTTCGTGGGCTGGTTTATGCAGACCTCATTTGGCGTGGTCTCGTGGAGCTACTCGCACATGAAGCTGTTCGGCATGCCCGACCCACTCGCCGTCCTTACGGGCGGACGCACCTGCACGGGCTTTGCCTGCCTGTGGGGCCTGGGTGGCCTTATCTGGATCAAGCTGCTGTTGCCGAGGCTGCTCAAGCTCATCAACATGATTCCGTGGAAGAGTCGCTACTCGGCTACCGTCATCTTTACCGTCATTATGCTGGTCGACGGCGTCATGACGCTGCAGTCGCTCGACTACTGGTACCAGCGCGTCAACGGCACGGAGCCGGATATTCCCGTCGCGCAGTTCTACGGCAAGTATTTCGATAACGACTACATGGAGAACCGCTTCCAGAGCATGACCATGAGTCCCAAGGATGCGACGCGCGTGTAGCGCCCACCGCGCCCAAAACACAAAATGCCCGCCGGTATCACACGTACCGGCGGGCATTTTTATAAACGAGCCTTCTATCGACGCAAGCCTCTACGCCTCGCGC
>CAUDCB010000011.1 GCA_958447915.1 uncultured Collinsella sp.
ATCGAGCGGATACACGCCGGCGATCATATTGAGCAGCGTGGACTTGCCGGCGCCGTTGCCGCCAATCACGGTTACAAAGTCGCCGTCGTTAAGGGTGAGGTCGACGCCGGTGAGTGCGCGCTTCTCGGTGACGGTGCCCTTGTTAAAGGTCTTTTTGACGTGCGAGAGCTTAAGCATCTGCCTCATCTCCCCTCGTGTAGGAGCTGCGGAGCTTATAACGCTCCCAAACCACGGGCACGCACAGGGCCACGGCAACGATTACGGCGGAGAGCAGCTTCATGTCGTTGGCGTCCATGCCCAGCTGCAACACGATGGCGCGAATGAGGAAGTACACCACAGAGCCAAAGACGGCGGAGGCCAGGCGGACGCTAAACTGCGTCAGACCGCCGGGCAGCAGGCGGCCGAGCACCTCGCCGATAACAATGGCGGCAAGACCGATAACGATGGCGCCGGTGCCCATGCCAATGTCAGCGTACTTCTGGCTCTGGCAGATGAGCGCACCCGAAAGGCCGATAAGGGCGTTGGAGAGCACGAGGGCAATCATCTTGGTGGAGTTGGTGTTGACGCCCAGGGCGCGGATCATGTACTCGTTGTTGCCGGTGGCACGCAGCGCCGAGCCGATCTCGGTGCCAAAGAACCAGTACAGGATGGCGACGATGGCCACGGCCAGCACAATGCCCAGGATGATGGCAACGGTGGACTGCGGCAGGCCCGTCATGTGGCTGACGGATGAGAAGATGGTGCCCTTGGCAAGGATGGGCGTGTTGGATTTGCCCATGATGCGCAGGTTGATGGACCACAGACTGATCTGCGTAAGGATTCCGGCGAGGATTGCAGGAATCTCAAAAACGGTGGTCAAGATGCCCGTGACCGCGCCCGCGATGGCGCCGGCGCACATGCCGGCCAGCACGGCGAGCAGCGGGTCGACGTTGTTATTGACGATGAGCACGGCGCAAACACAGCCGCCGAGGGCAAAGCTGCCGTCGCAGGTCATATCGGGGATGTCGAGCAGGCGGAACGTGATAAACACGCCGAGCACCATGATGCCCCAGAGGACGCCCTGCGAAACGGCGCCCTGCAATGCAATGAGCATGCTTCATACCTCCTAGGATAGGGTGGACACGTGATTTTCCATAATAGCGGTACCAATGCATAAAAGAGCGGTGGACAGACGTTTTGTTTTACCTGAAACAAGCAGGGCGAACGCCGGTCTTTAGCGTTCGCCCCAATGACTCAGATATTGAATAACGCAGTAGTGGCGCGCGTGCGGGCCCTAGACGCGTTACCGCGCATGGCGCTACGCGTCCAGAGCGGAAAGGTCGATACCCAGAGCCTCGGCCATCTCGTCGTTTTTGACGACGACCAGGTCCTTGCTCGAGAGTTGCTCAATCGGCATATCCTCGGGCTTGGCCTCGCCCTTCAAGATCTTGACGGCCATCTCGCCTGCAGCGTAGCCCAGGTCCTCATAGTTGATGGAGAGGGTGAACAGACCGCCGGCCTTGCACATGCCCTCCTCGCCAGTCACAAAGGGGAGCTTGTTCTCCTTGCAGATCTGGCCGACTTGCGAGGCGCCCGCGGCGATGGTGTTGTCGGTGGGGGAGTAGAGCGCGTCGACCTTGCTCACGGCGGACTCGACGACGGACTGGATCTCGTTGGAGCTCGAGACGGTGAAGTCGGTGTACTCCAGGCCCAGCTTGTCGAGCTCCTTCTTGGCGGCCTTGATCTGGACGTCGGAGTTGGACTCGGCGGTGCAGTAGAGCAGGCCGACCTTCTTAACGTCGGGCAGGACCTTCTGCATCATCTCGAGCTGCTCGGCGACCGGGGTGAGGTCGGAAGCGCCCGTGACGTTGGTGCCGGGCTTGTCGTTGTCCTGGACCAGGCCGGAAGCGGCGTAGTCGGTGATGGCGCAGCCAACGATGGGGATATCAGCGGTGGCGCCGGCGGCAGCCTGCGCGGCGGGCGTAGCGATGGCATAGATCAGGTCGACGCCGTCGCCTACGAACTTGTCGGCAATGGACTTACACGTGGACTGGTCGTTCTGGGCGTTCTTCTGGTCGATCTTGACCTTAAGGCCGCTCTTCTTGATGGCCTTGACGAAGCCGTCGTTGGCGGCATCGAGCGCGGAGTGCTCGGTGAGCTGCAGAACGCCGATGGTGTAGTCGGAACCGGCGGCAGCGGAGTCGGAACCAGAGTTGCCGCCGCATCCGGCGAGCGGAGCGAGCGCGAGCAGGCCAGCGGAGACAAGAAGGCTCCTGCGGCTGATGGTGATGTCCTTCATATCATTACCCCCAGTATAAAAATGGCTGGAAACACTGCACTAGGAAAAAGTGCAAGTGGGACTATAGTAACGCCGATGTCCATTTTTACAATAACCTGGCGGGTTTTTTAATACTGAACCGGATGGGCGGTGCTGAGGAACGACGGACGGTAACGGGGCTTACGCTGCGGGCGCGGGGCTGTCTTCTTCGTCTAGCGCGGCAAAGAGTTTCTTGCCGTCGAGCAAACGCGTGCTGACGTTTCTCATGCGGCTGACCTCAACGGTGCGCAGGGTGTCGTCGGCGCTTCGGGTGTCGTAGACCGTTCCCAGCAGATACGAGACGCCATCGCGCTGCCTGATGGCAAAGGGCCGGACCGTCATCCGCACCACCTCGGTTTCGCCCCGGGTCATGACGTTTGAGATATCAAAGCTGACGGTTGTTCCATGGTCGATGGCCTGTTCGACGAGCTCGCACGTGTCGATACGCTTGGCGCGCGGACGCGTTGTCTTGACGGGCGCGTCGTTGGCGGCCGGTGCCGGTTCGGGCATATCGAGGTAGCCGCGAACATCGGCGCTCGCCATGGCGACCAGGTGCTGCGCCATGCTCTTTCGAATGGCTATGGGCGTCGATCGGTTGCGCATGACCATGCCGTGGAGCCGTATGATTTCCTCGTCAGCAAGTGGGCGGGTGAGGAGCCGATAGCCCACGCCGCGTTTATAGTCGATTTCGTATCCGGCGTGACGAAGTGCCGATATCGAGGTATAGATGCTGCGGCGTGCCGCCGAGATGGGCATGCGGGCGGGGTCGTCGGGATGGGCGAGGAGCTCGACCAGCTCATCGGAAAGCAGCGCTTTGTCCTCGCCGGTGTTCTCGCTCAAGAGCTGCAGGATGCGCACGGCGCGATAGGCTGCCATCGAGGCGGAGCCCCTGGTCGTGGTCTCGTAGTTTTCAACAACGGCTTCGGTCATGGCGCCCACGTCCTTTCCTTTTTTGGTGATGGCAGATCAGAGCCTAGGGCGCGGAGCCTGGCCAAGGACGCGTGGCGCCTTGGACGGTCGGTGGTTGCCGGCAAACGGCGGGTCGAGTTTTCAACAACCCTGCCTAACTGACCAAAACCTTGCCAAAAGCTTGACGAATGCTGTTGAAAAAGCGCCCCTCGGCGGATGTCGAGAGGCGCTTGTGCGATGAGCGTTGGCGTGTGGCGATGCGAGCAAACGTCCGACGATTAGAAGTCGGCGTTGCCCACGGTGCGCGGGTGCGGCAGGACGTCGCGGATGTTGCCCACGCCGGTGAGGTACATCACCAAGCGCTCGAAGCCCAGGCCGTAGCCGGCGTGCTTGCAGGAACCGTAGCGGCGCAGGTCAAGGTAGTACTTGTACTGGTCGGGATTCATGCCCAGGTCCTTGATGCGGGCCTCGAGTAGATCCAGGCGCTCCTCGCGCTGGGAACCGCCGATAATCTCGCCGATACCGGGAACCAGGCAGTCGGCGGCGGCGACGGTCTTGCCGTCCTCGTTCATGCGCATGTAGAACGCCTTGATCTCGGCCGGGTAGTCGGTTACGAAGGTCGGTCGCTTAAAGTGCTCCTCGGTTAGGAAGCGCTCGTGCTCGGTTTGCAGGTCGATGCCCCAGCTCACGGGATAGTCAAACTTGTGACCGGCGGCGACGGCCTGCTCCAGGATTTCGACGGCCTCGGTATAGGTGACGCGGGCAAAGTCGGAGTTGGCGACATGGTCCAGGCGCTCAAGCAGACCCTTGTCCACAAACTTGTTGAGCATATTGAGCTCGTCGGGGCAGGTTGCCATGACGTCCTTGAGGACATACTTGAGCATGGCCTCGGCGTTGTCCATGTAGTCGTTGAGGTCGGCGAAGGCCATCTCGGGCTCGATCATCCAAAACTCGGCGGCATGACGCGTGGTGTTGGAGTTTTCGGCACGGAAGGTGGGGCCAAAGGTGTACACGTCGCCAAAGGCCATGGCGAAGTTCTCGGCATTGAGCTGTCCGGAAACGGTGAGGCTCGCATGCTTGCCAAAGAAGTCCTGACTCCAGTCAACCTCGCCGGACTCGGTGAGGGGCGGGTTTTTGGGGTCGAGCGTGGTCACGCGGAACATCTCGCCGGCGCCCTCGCAGTCGCTCGTGGTGATGATGGGGGTGTTGACGTAGACAAAGCCCTGCTCCTGGAAGAAGCGGTGGATAGCGGCAGCCGCGACAGAGCGGATGCGGAACACGGCGCGGAACAGGTTGGTGCGCGGGCGCAGGTGCTGCTGGGTGCGCAGGAACTCGACGGTTGCGCGCTTCTTCTGCAGCGGGTAATCCGGGGCGCTGACGCCCTCGACCTCGATGGAGGTGGCAGAAAGCTCGAAGGGCTGGGGCGCATCGGGGGTCAGCTTGACGGTGCCGGTGCAAATGAGTGCGGCCGAGACGTTTTGGTGGGCGATCTCGTCGTAGTTGTCGAGTGCCTCGCGGTTCATGACGACCTGCAGGTCGCGGAAGCAGCTGCCGTCGTTGAGTGTAACGAAGCCAAAGTTCTTCATGTCGCGGACGGATTTGACCCAGCCGGCAACGGTGACGGTCTGGCCACCGAGCGACTCGGCGTGCGTATAGAGCTGCGCGATTTTGGTGCGGTTCACGTATCCTCCCATAACGGTTGTACGGATTATTTCCAAACAGTTAACCATTCTAACCCGCGAGTGGGGGCGTAGCAAAACGTCAGGTGTGATGTATGGGCGCAACGTGGGCACCGCGCAAGCGCCGATTTTGCGGTGCCTAGTGCCCGCAGATGGCTTGGCGTATGAGGACGGCGTAGGTGTCGATTCCCGCCTGGGTGAGGTGTGTGCCGTCGTCGACAAGGTATTCGCTGTGGCCCTCCGAGGCACCGTTCCAGTCGATGACGCCGGCGTTGTCGTTTTGGGCACAGACGTCACGAATCGTCTGGTTATTGCGGTCCTGTAGTTCGAGCGGTACGCGCACGGTCACAAAGTAGATGGGCTTGCCGCCCACGGCATTAATCACGTCCTGCACCTGCTGGGGGTCGCGGATGAGGCCGTTGGTGCCAAGCGCGCAGATGACCACGCTTGGATCGTAGTTGGCACTGTCCTGTGCATAGACATCCTGGAAGGTGTAGAACTGGCGGCTCACCACGCCGTCGATGTACGCGTTGGGAAGCACCGCCTGAATACCGGGCTGTGCGCCCGCAGTGACCGAGTCGCCGATCATGAGCACGCGGGCGTCGCAGGTTCCGGTTGCCTCGTCGTAGGTAAAGCTCTTCCAGTCCAAGTTCTTGGGGACCTTTTCGGCGATAGGCCCTTCTTTGGGTTTTTGCTTGGTGGCGTCATCGGATGCGGTGTCGCTGGGTTGGGTATCTTTACCGGATGCGGGCTCGGCGCCCTTGTTGTTGACTCCGTTGTCCTGGGACGAGGTCGCGTTCTGGGTAAGCTCGGGACGGAGCTGCTCGGCGCGGGCAGTGGCGATGCCTGCCCAGTCAAGCGGCGCGAAGGCAAGTGCGGCGACGCATGCGGCGCCAAGCGCGGGGAGCACCATGGCGGGCGCGAGGACGTGCTTTCTTGCCGTGCTGTCCTGTTGGGCCGGCTTGTGGGACCAAGGGCGTTCGACGAGGCGATAGAAAACCTCGGCTACCGCAAGGATCAGTACAAGCTGTAATACCTGTTCCCACCAGGCGATGCGGGTAGTGCGGGTTGCGGGGTTCATAAGAAGCAGTAGGGGATAGTGCACCAGATAGACCGAGAATGAGCGCTGACCCAGCCAGACGAGCGGCTTGACCGACAACAGGCGACGCACGATGCACTCCGTATTCTGCACGCAGATAATGAGGAGTCCGGTGACGAGGGCAAGCAGCAAAAAGCCGCCGCGGTAGAGCCAGGCGCTCTCTCCGGTCAGCATGAGTGCGCCGGCTATAACGGCAACGAGCCACGCGATAGAAATCGCGTTGACCTTTGAGATGCCCTTGTTGGCGCCGGGGGTATGGATGTCACCGCTCAGCATCTCGCGCAGACGCGGCGCGGCGATGGCGGCTAAGGCTCCGCATAGAAGCTCGGCGGCACGGGCGTCGGTTCCGTAGTAGACGCGCGATGTGTCGGCGGTGGGATTAAACATGAGGACCATGGCTGCCGTCGATACAAGCGCGAATGCGATCGTGATGCCGATGGCGGTGTTGCGAGACCTGGTTTTGCTGCACAGCGCCATAAGGATGACCGGCCATACCAGATAGAACTGCATAGTGACAGCGCAGAACCACAGGTGCGTGAGCGGCGAGGGGAGCCCCGCGGCGGCGAAATACGAGACGTTGCGGAAGATGTAGAACCAGTTGCTCAAAAAGAGTGCCGATGGCAGGGCGTCCTGCTGTACCTTGGGGAGTAGGCTCGGGGCCGCGATGTAGGTGGCGACGGCGGTAAGCGCGATGGTCACGACGATCGGCGGCATCATGCGCGCAACGCGGCGGCAGATATAGCGCGGGTACGAGAATCCGTCGCGTGCCGTGGCTCGCATAATGCTTTTGGTGGCGAGATAGCCACTCAGCGTAAAGAAGAGTGTAACGCCCAAAAAACCGCCGGTCAGGCGGCTGGGGCGAAGGTGATATAGGACGACGCCGGCGATGGCGAGGGCGCGAAGCCCGTCGAGCGCGACGATGCGTTGGTTGCGTTGAGGCGCGGCATGTGCGGCGCCCGTGGGTGTGTTTTGCATCGATCTTTCCTCCAATGTCGACCTAGCAGTCTAGCGCTCTGTGCAGACAAAGGAAGGGGGTTCGTGCGGTTGAACAACATGCCGCGGGGCGATGCTTCGCTACGCAAAAGCCGCACCTGCGTTGATGCTCAGCTGCCTATATAGAAACGTTTCAGAACCTCTACATAGGCAAAAACAACAACACAGATGCGGCAAAGATGCACGGGTGGTTGAGCCTTTATGCGATGATGATCGGCTACTTGGTCTTGGCAACCAGCAGCGGATCGCCAAGCTTGACGAGCGGATTGCCGCCGATAAGCGTGCCAGACTCGCCGACGTGGTCGATGCTCTTGAGGCGGTCGAGCTCAGAGATGATGACGGTCACGATGTCCTCGTGACCGGCGGCCTTGATAGCGTTGCGGTCGAAGCTGATGAGCGGCTGGCCGGCCTTGACCGTGTCACCCATCTCGACAAAGCGGGCAAAACCCTTGCCGTTCATTTCCACGGTGCCCAGGCCAACATGGATGAACACGCGCAGGCCGTCCTCGGTGATCATGCCGATGGAGTGATTGGTGACGGTGGTGGCGCCGATGCGACCGTTGGCGGGGGCGTAAATGGTGCCGGTAATGGGCTCGATGCCGTAACCCTGGCCGAGCATGCCCGAGGCGATGGTCTCGTCGGGAACCTCACTCAGATTGACGAGCACGCCGTTGACGGGAGCGTAGATGACGCCTTCGCGGGTGGCGAAGCTTGCTGCGGGCGGAACGGACGCCTCGCCCGACGAAGTGAACGTGGACTTGAGCGAATCGAGCAGACCCATAGATGCCTCCAACGTATCAGGCGTGCATGTTGCACGCGTGTGGTTTGCCGGAAACGTTTCGTACGTGTTTCCCAGCACGGTCAGCGCTCCTATTTTACGCTGCCCAACGATACCTCTGAACAGCGATTTTGTGATATATCAGTTGAAGGCCAACTTATTGCGGGGGTGTTTCTGCGCCGCGGGCTCAAGTGGGGTACGCTAAGGTGCGAAAAACGAGTGCGCACGAATCGCACGGAGGGAGCACCTATGATTATTGAGAACCATGCGCTGTGGGGCGAGGAGCCGACCGAGGATTATCCGGCGACGTTTACGTATCTGGGTGCCGAGCCGCTGCCCGACAAGCCCAATGGCCGCCGCCCCGCGGTGATCATCTGCGGCGGAGGCGGGTTTACGCATATCGCTCCGCACGAGCAGGACCCGGTGGCGTTTGCGTTTTTGGACCGCGGCTACCAGGCCTTTGTGCTCAACTATGTGACGAGCGCCACGGGCGACGTGAGCTTTCCGCACCCGCAGGCGGACCTCGCCAAGATGGTCGCTACCGTTCGCGCCAACGCCGACGAGTGGCATGTCGATCCCAAGCGCGTGTGCATCGTGGGTTTCTCGGCGGGCGGCATGATCTGCGCCTCGTTGGCAACGCAGTGGAAGACCGGACCCTTCGCGGGCCTTGTCGGGGCTCGTCCGGAGGATATTCGTCCCGACGCCGTGGTGCTGGGCTATCCGTTGCTCGACCTTGCCTATGTGCGCGATATGCAGACGCGTGACCCGCGCATCGACCTGCGCGTGCCCAAGACGGGTGGCAAGACAGGGCGCGATTTGCTCAACGACTATCTGTCGATGGTGACGGGCGGCGAGGCGACCGATGAGCACCTGATCGACATTTGCCCTACCACGCACGTTTCGCGCCAGATGCCCCCGACCTTTGTGTGGGGCGTTTCGGACGATAAGACGGCGCCGGTCGCGCAGGTCTACCCGTTCGCGCAGCGCATGGCCGAGGAGGGTGTTGCATGTGAGATGCACGTCTTTGACCAGGGTGGCCACGGCCTTTCGCTCGGCAACGCCAATACCGCGGTCGACAACGAGGACAAGCAGGTTTCCGTCCGTCCCTGGATTCGCCTAGCTTTCCGCTTTTTGGAACGCCATCTGTAAGAGGACGGACATCCCCTCAATAACTTGCGGTGATATAGTTCCTATTTAAGCCCTCAACCAGCCCAAGCAGGGACTATTCCACCGCAACTTTGTTTTTGATGCCCCGCCCGGAAACTGCGTCCCGGTTTGGGCGCGGATTCCGGGATGCAGTTTCCCGTAGGGCCTCGACTGGGAAAGCGCGTCCCGTTTCGGGCAGGGATTCCGGGATGCATTTTCCGCAAGAGGCCTGTTTGGGAAACCATATCCCGTTTCGAGCCAGAATTCTGGGACGCAATTTCCCCGAGAGGCCCCATCGGGAAACGGTATCCCGGAATTCGCCCGGATGGTGGGATGCGCTTTCCAGAAGGGCGTCGCTGATCCCTCGGGGACGGAGGAAAATGGATCAGTTTGGGCGGTGCTGGCGTCAAGGTTTAAGACCGATGTCGTCCCTTGTTGCTTTCCTACCAAACGGTGAACTGGGCGTTCTCCGTGTTCCAATGGACATCGCGAACGTAGTCTCGCACGGCCGCCGCATCCCGCGCTTCGAACAGCTCAAGACTGTGGGCAGGCTCGGCAGTGGCTATACCCAGCAGTTTGCAAGCCGTCTCCTGATCGACGGTCTCGTAATCGCGTTTGATAAAGCAACGCTCGAGTTGCGAAATCATGTCGCGCAGACGGTCGTTGCCGCAGCGGTTGAAGTACGTAAGGTGAAAGTCCCGCTGAATGTCGTCGTACTTTCGGATAAGACCGCCTTGGATCGCGAGGTCCATGGATCCAACCAAGAACTTTAGCTGCATGATGTCCTCTTCGGTCAGGAGGGGGCAGGCAAGGTATGCCGCCTGCCCGTCGAGCGGCCCCATAATCTCAAAGACTTCAACGGCGTTTTGCTGATCGAACCCACGGACGCGGAATCCGCGGCGGGGGAGGTTGTCCAGATAGCCGTCGCTTGCCAGCTGGATGAGCGCCTCGCGAACCGGCGTGCGCGACACGCCCATGGCATCGCAGATCGCTTGCTCGCTCACACGGTCGCCGGCCGAAAGCTCGCCGGCGTCTATGCGACTCGAAATATAGTCGTATACATGATCCTTCAAGGGTCTTCTGAGTGTTTCCATGAGCTTATATACCTTAACTGTATATTTTCAAATTTAAATACGTTTGGTTTGAATAGGCTAATTTGATTATAGAACGACCAGCTAAATCATGCTACCTGACCCTAGGAAGCAAAAATACGTTCACCGAAAAATATCTACCGTTCAGGATTGTATACAATATACAAAACAGCAAAGACACCCTAAGATAAAGCCATCGGAAGGAAGGCGGACGCAAGGAAGTCCGCTCAGTACTATGAGATCCAAGGAGGATCATCATGACCAAGTTCAGCCACGTCATCATCCGTCGTCCCGGCAAGTCCCTGAGCAATGGCATCACGAGCGCTCCCGAGCTTGGCCAGCCCATCTACGAGCGCGCTATCGAGGAGCATTACGATTACGAGCACGCACTCGAGCAGTGCGGCGTTGACGTGTCGGTGCTGCCGGCTCTCGAGCAGTATCCCGACAGCTGCTTCGTCGAAGATCCGGCCGTTATCACTCGCTGCGGCGCCATCATTACCAACCCCGGTGCCGATAGCCGCAACGGCGAGAAGGATGAGATCGAGCCGGCCGTCCGCCGCTTCTTTGACGACGAGCATGTTAAGCACATCGTTTCTCCGGGCACGCTCGACGGCGGCGACGTCATGATGGTCGGCGACCATTTCTACGTCGGTCGCTCCGCTCGCACCAACGAAGAGGGCATCCGCCAGTTCTGCGAGATTCTCGAGGGCTGGGGCCTCGAGGGTTCCGAGGTTCCGCTGGAGGAGGTCCTGCACCTCAAGACGGGCGTCAACTATATCGAGGACAACAACATGCTCGTCTCTGGTGAGTTCATCGATAAGCCCGACTTTGCCCAGTACAACAAGATCGTCGTGCCCGAGGACGAGGCTTACGGCGCCAACTGCATCTGGGTCAACGGTACGGTCATCGTTGCCGAGGGCTATCCGACCGTGCTCAAGGCCGTGCAGGATCTGGGCTACAAGACGCTCGTCGTCGACACCTCCGAGTATCGCAAGGTCGACGGCGGCCTTTCTTGCCTGTCGCTGCGCTTCTAACGCGATAGCTGTAACAGTCTGATGATCGCTTGACCGATGGCCCGGCACCCGATTCGGGACGTCCGGGCCATCTTTCGTTCGATCACATGATGAAGGGGGTGCACATACAATGGCCTCTAAAGCTCAAAATGAAGAGATTATCGACCCTAATGGCCTCGATCTCTTTCGTCTGACCATGATGGTCATCACTGCGAGCATTTGCGGCGGCATCTTTTCTCTTGCCGGCGATATGGCGGCAGGCGGAGCCAATACCGGCGCGGTTATCGTTTCGTGGGGAATTTGCTTCATTGGCGTCTTTGCGCTGATGATGGTATTCAACGGTTTATCTCAGGCTCGTCCAGACCTGACTGGCGGCATCTATGCATACGCTGCGGCCGGTTTTGGCGATTACGTTGGATTCAACTCCGCTTGGGGCTACTGGATCAGCGCATGTCTTTCCAATGTGAGCTTTGCGCTCTTGCTGTTTAGCGCGCTGGGCTATTTCTTCCCTGCGTTCGGTACGGGCAACAATATGCTTTCCATCGTCTGCGCCAGCGTGTTTTTGTGGTTCCTAACCGCTCTCGTGCTTCGCGGCGTTAAGGAAGCTGCCGGCATCAACACGATCGTCACCTTGGCGAAGCTGGTGCCGCTGGGGCTTTTTGTGCTGAGCATTGTGCTCCTGGGTAAGTTCAACGTCGATATCTTTATGGACAACTTCTGGGGAGAGCCGGCTGGCCCCGGTTTTGGTGAGCAGGTTGTCTCGACCATGATTGCCCTTGTCTGGGTCTTTACGGGTATCGAAGGCGCTGTCGTCATTTCGGGCCGTGCAAAGTATGTGCGCGACGTCGGTCGTTCGACGGCGCTTGGATTTGCAGCCGTGTTTACGCTGTATCTGATTATCTCGATGCTGTCGCTCGGCATTATGCCGCGCGAGGAGATGGCACAACTTGCAACGCCCTCCATGGCGGGAATTCTTGAGTGCGCAATCGGTCCGGTTGGTGCAGCCATCGTAAACCTTGGCGTTATTCTCTCGCTGGTCGGTGCGATGCTGGGCTACGTCATCATTGCATCCGAGACGCCGTTTGAGGCGGCGCGTCAGGGCTCCTTCCCGCTGGCGTTTGCTAAGACGAACAAGCACGATGCCCCGGTGGTAACGGTTCTCGTAAGCTCCGGCATCACGCAGCTCTTCTTGATTGTTTCGTATGTGGCGGCGAGCACCTACCAGTTCTTCTATAGCTGCGCGGTCAACACGATTTTAGTTCCGTATGTCTGTTCGGCTACCTATTACATGGTGATCGGCTGGAAGAACGAGCATCTGGACGGGCCGCATGCGCCAAGCGTTGGCAAGGCACGCTTCTTCGGTACGCTCGGTTTTATCTACACGTTGTTCCTTGTGTGGTCGACGGGTCTTCAGGGCGTCATGATCACGACGATCCTTTTTGCCCCAGCCATCCCCGTCTATATTCTGGGCGAGCGCGGCCGCGGCAAGCAGGTGCTTCCGCATCTGCACGACAAGCTGATCGCAGCAGTGGTCATTGTCGTGGCAGTTATCTCGCTGTATCTGCACTTTGCCGGCATTGCGCCAATTGTCTAAGGCTACGGCGAGCTTCGTTGCTTGGTAAGCCAGCGGGCATCGCGCATCGGTGCTGCTCGGCATTCCATAACTGATGTGGGTCTCTGTAACGTGCCTTTTTGAACGCCCGCCAAGCCCGCGCAGGTGACATTTGTTGCCAGCGCGGGCTTTTGCAGTTGCGGTGAAATAGTTCCTGTTTTTGCTGGTTAAAGCATCAAACAGGAACTATTCCACCGCAACTTCGTTTTGATTCGCTGGGGGACGGAGGAAGCGACGATCCGGAATCCACCTGCACGGTCGTCGCTCCGCATCCCGTCCGTTGGCGCAAATGGTGTCAAAAGTAATCTGTCCCCTTTGCACGCTTGTTCCCCTTGCAGCAATCTGTTGATTGAACGTCATTGTATACTCGCGGTTTCTGGGCAAGCCGTCTCGCAGCAAAGTAGACTAGATGGCCGTTTCAAAAAGTCTGCTTAGAGGAGGAGCCATGCTTGAGGGTACGTATGTGGTTTCGGCCCAGACGCCGGTGGGGAGTAAACGCGGCGAGGTGACGTTTGCACATGGGGTGAACGGCGCGCTCAGGGCAGTACTAAACGTCAGGGGTCTCAATATCGCTCTCTCGAGTGCCCGCGCTGAGGGCGATTTCTTTGAGCTCTCGGGTACTATCTCCCACGTCTTGATGGGCAAGGCGCCCTTTGCATGCACGGGGTCGGTCGAGGGTGATCGACTCACCGCTACCGCGCGGTCGGGTTCCGTTTCGATCTCGCTGAGCGGTATGCGCAAAGAGCTTTCAGGGCGCACCGCATAAAGTTTGCGCAGGTAAACATCGGTATTTGACTTTATAAAATAGTTCAGAGCGCTATCATTTGTCGTTACGAGTTGGTTAGCCCCGGTAAACGGTTAACCGCGTCTAACGAAAGGATGAGCGCGTGAAGCTCGATACACTCGAGATTGGAAAGGACGCCGTTGTCGCATCGGTGACATCCGACGATCAGGCGCTCCGGCAGCATATTTTGGACATGGGCCTAACGCCGGGCACCGAAGTCACCATGATGAAGTACGCCCCTATGGGCGACCCGCTCGAGATTCGCCTGCGTGGCTACGAACTGACGCTGCGCAAGGACGATGCTGCTCGCATAGAGCTCGTGGGCGTTCACGACACCGATATGGGTCCGCGCGCCAACGCCGCAATCGGCACGACGGAGCATCCGGCACTCGGCGAGGGGACGTATTCGCCCCGCGCCGCGAAGACGGCCGTGCCCGAGGGCGCACCGCTGCATTTTGCCCTCGCCGGCAACCAGAACTGCGGCAAGACCACGTTGTTCAACCAGCTGACAGGCTCCAATCAACATGTCGGTAACTTTCCCGGCGTGACGGTCGACCGCAAGGATGGCACCATCCGCAACCACCCCGAGGCAAGCGTTACCGACCTGCCCGGCATTTACTCCCTGTCGCCGTACACGGGCGAGGAGATCGTGAGCCGCCAGTTTATCCTGGATGAGCATCCCGACGCCATCATCGACATCATCGACGCCACCAACATTGAGCGCAATCTGTACCTGACGCTGCAGCTTATGGAGCTCGATCGCCCCATGGTCATCGCGCTCAACATGATGGACGAGGTGACGGCCAACGGCGGCGCCGTGGACGTCAACCTGCTCGAGAGCCTGTTGGGCGTGCCTGTTGTCCCCATTAGCGCCGCCCGCAACGAGGGCATCGGTGAGCTGGTGGAACACGCTCTGCACGTGGCGCGGTTCCGCGAGCGTCCCGGTCGCCTGGACTTCTGCGCGCCCGATGGCCCGGACGGCGGCGCGCTGCATCGCTGCATCCACGGCATCGCCAACCTTATCGAGGACCATGCCGCGACGGCGCATATTCCGGTGCGTTTCGCAGCGACCAAACTGGTCGAGGGCGACGAGCTGGTAACCGAGGCGCTTCATCTCGACCGCAACGAACTCGACGCTATCGAGCACATCATTACCCAGATGGAGGGCGAGGCAGGCACCGACCGTCTGTCCGCACTGGCCGACATGCGCTTTAGCTTTATCGGCGACGTGTGCGGGCATTGCGTCGTCAAGCCGCACGAGAGCCGCGAGCACGTGCGCTCCGTCAAGATCGACCGCATCCTGACGGGTCGCTACACAGCCATTCCGGCGTTTCTGGTGATCATGGGCCTCGTTTTTTGGCTGACGTTCGGCGTGATCGGCGCGGCGTTGCAGGGGCTCATGGAGGACGGCATCGCTGCCATCATCGCCTCGGCCGACGCGGGCCTCCAGGCGTTCGGTACCAACGACGTGGTGCGTTCGCTGGCCGTTGACGGCGTGCTCACGGGCGTGGGCAGTGTGCTGACCTTCCTGCCGATTATCGTCGTGCTTTTCTTGTTCCTCTCCATTCTGGAAGACTCCGGCTACATGGCGCGCGTTGCCTTTGTCATGGATAAGGTGCTGCGTCGCTTTGGCCTGTCGGGCCGCAGCTTCGTGCCCATGCTCGTCGGTTTTGGCTGCACCGTGCCGGCTATCATGTCGACCCGCACGCTGCCGTCCGAGCACGACCGCAAGATGACGGTTATGCTCACGCCGTTCATGAGCTGCTCGGCCAAGTTGCCGGTCTACGGTCTGCTGTGCGGGGCGTTTTTCCCGCAGGCGACGGTACCCGCCATGGTCTCGCTCTATCTGATTGGCATTGCGGTCGGTTGCATCGCGGCTTTGGTGCTCAATCGAACGGCGTTTAAGGGCGACCCGGTACCGTTTATCATGGAGCTTCCCAACTATCGCCTGCCGAGCGTCAAGACGACGGTGATGCTGGCATGGGATAAGGCCAAGGACTTTATCACCAAGGCCTTTACCATTATCTTTGCCGCTACGGTGGTCATCTGGTTCCTTCAGACGTTCGACATTCGCTTTAATGTGGTCGCCGATCAGTCGCAAAGCTTGCTTGCCGGTCTGGGTAGCATCATCGCTCCGCTGCTGGCGCCGCTCGGCTTTGGCGACTGGCGCGCCTCGACGGCACTCGTCACGGGACTTATCGCCAAGGAGAGCGTCATCTCGACCCTCACGGTGCTTTTGGGCGCGACGTCGCCCGCGGCACTGTCGACTATGTTTTCGCCGTTTACTGCCTACGTGTTTCTGGTCTTTACGCTGCTGTACCCGCCCTGCGTGGCGTCCATCGGCGCCGTCAAGAGCGAGTTGGGCGCGCGCTATGCCGTTGCCGTGTTCGCGTTTCAGGTGACGGTCGCCTGGATCGTGGCGTTTGTCGTGCATTCGGCGGGCATATTGCTGGGGCTGGCTTAGTTATTTATTGACGGCGCAACCTCTGTGTATTGAGTTGATTGCGGCCCTGCATCTGTACTGACGGATGCAGGGCCGTTGCTATATAATCGCCCACCGCTCAAGACAATCGGAGAGGTTTCTACATGGCTCAGGCAAGACAAGATGGCATCTCACTCAAGCAGTGGCTCCCGCTTATCGGGCTCGCCTGCTGCGCGTTCGTATTCAACACGTCGGAGTTCATGCCCATCGGCCTTCTGACTGATATCGCCGCGTCGTTCTCGCTCACCGAGGCCCAGGCAGGCATCATGATCTCGGTCTATGCCTGGGGCGTCATGCTGCTGTCGCTGCCGCTTATGGTGTTTGCCTCGCGCTTTGAGTTCAAGCGGATGCTGCTGGGCGTTTTGGCCGTGTTTTCGCTCGGCCAGTTCCTGTCCGCTGTGGCACCGACATATCCCATTTTGGTTTGCGCGCGTCTGGTGGTCGCCTGCGCGCATGCCGTGTTCTGGTCAGTCGCCTCGATCATGGCCTCGCGCCTGGTCGACGCCCGCCACGGGGCGCTCGCCATCAGCATGATCGCTACGGGCTCGTCCATCGCGCAGATCTTTGGCCTGCCGATCGGTCGCGCCATCGGACTGGCCGTGGGCTGGCGCATGACATTCGCCGTGGTCGGTGCCCTCTCGGCTGTCGCGGTCGTCTACCAGGCCGCGGTGTTCCCGGCCATGCCGGTGGGCGAGCGCTTTACCGTTAAGCAGCTGCCCGAGCTGCTCAAGAATCCGTTCCTGATCGCGCTCTATGCGGTCACGGTCTTTATGGCGACCGGCTATTACGCAGGCTACAGCTATATCGAGCCCTTCCTGGCACAGGTCGCGCACGTCGACGCAAGTGCTATTACCATGACGCTGACGGCGTTCGGCTGCTCCGGCCTGGTGGGCAGCTGGCTGTTCGGCCGACTGTTTGATGGGCACCGGTTCCCGTTCTTGGCTATTACGCTCTCCGGCGTGCCGGTGGCTCTGCTGCTCATGGGTCCGGTTGCACCGTCGCTCGTCGCCGTTCTCGCTGTTTGCGCGCTATGGGGCTGCTGCTCCACGGCCTTTAACGTGGCGTTTCAGGCCGAGCTCATCAAGTACACGCCGGCGGATTCGTCGGCTGTCGCCATGTCGATCTTCTCGGGCCTGTTTAACCTCGGTATCGGCACGGGCACCGCAATCGGCGGCGCCGTGGTTTCGGGTCCCGGTATCGCTTGGATTGGCTTTGCGGGCGGGGCGATTACCGTCGTGGGCGTCATCCTCGCCATCACCGTTCTGTTCCCAGCCATACGCCGCGCAAAGCCTGTCGCCTAACCACATCCCCTCATCAGTTGCGGTGGAATAGTTCCTGTTTAAGGTCTCTGAAGGCCCAAGCGGGAACTATTTCACCGCAACTTATTTTGGGGGAGAGGATACAAGCCGGGCATACAATGGATGTCGTTGTGTTGAGCTTACCGGGAGGTTGCTATGTGGGCATACGAGACGACGTTCTATCAGATCTATCCGCTGGGCTTTTGCGGAGCTCCGCGCGAAAACGCCGCGCCCGTTGCCGAGGATGAGCTCGTCCAGGCTGCCAACGCCGCGCCCAACCCCGATGCGCCCATCATGAAGATCGCCCAATGGGCCGACTACCTGCAGGAGCTTGGCGTTGGCGCCGTGCTCATCAACCCGCCGCTCGAGTCCGATAGCCATGGCTACGACACGCGCAGCCTGCGCCACATCGACCGCCGCTTGGGTGGGGATGCCGACTTCGCCGCCGTGTGCGAGACGCTGCATGCCCATGGCATCCGCGTGGTGCTCGATGCCGTCTTTAACCACGTCGGCCGCGGCTTCTGGGCCTTCCGTGATGTGCAAGAACGCAAGTGGGACTCGCCCTACAAGGATTGGTTCCACATCAGCTTTGACGGCGACTCCTGCTATGGCGACGGCTTTTGGTACGAGGGGTGGGAAGGCCATTTTGAGCTCGTGAAGCTCAACCTGCAAAATCCCGCTGTGGTCGATTACCTGCTCGAGTCCGTGCGCCGTTGGGCCGACGTCTTTGGCGTCGACGGCCTGCGTCTGGACGTTGCCTATATGCTCGACCGCGATTTCATGCGTCGTCTGCATAGCTTTGCCCGTGAGCTCAAGCCCGACTTCGTGATGATCGGCGAGACGCTCCACGGCGACTACAACCAGATCGTCAACGACGAGATGCTCGACTCCTGCACCAACTACGAGTGCTACAAGGGCCTGTACTCCAGCTTTAACTCGGTCAACATGTTCGAGATCGCCCATTCGCTGCACCGTCAGTTTGGCGGCGATCCGTGGTGCATCTACCGCGGCAAGCACCTGCTGTCGTTTGTCGACAACCACGACGTGCCGCGCCTGGCAAGCATCCTCACCGACAAGTCGTGCCTGCGTCCCGCCTATGGCATGCTCTTTGGCATGCCGGGCATTCCGTGCGTCTACTATGGCAGCGAGTGGGGAATTGCTGGCGAAAAGGGCGGCCCCGATGGCGACTGGGCGCTGCGCCCTGCGCTCGATGAGCCTGCGCCTAACGAGCTGACGGCGTTCGTCACGCAGCTCGCGCACCTTCGCTCGGCAAACGACGCGGCGGCCCGCGCTCTCAACTATGGCGCGTACCGCAACGTGGTGATCCAGAACAAGCAGCTGCTGTTCGAGCGCGCCTGCGACGACGCGACGGTGCTCGTGGCGGTCAATGCCGTGAACGAGCCCTATACCTTTGGAGCCGGCGAGCTCAACGGCTCCTTTGTCGATTTGCTTGCCGACGGCGTGCCCACGGTCGAGCTGACGGGCTCCCTTGAGCTTGCGCCCTACGAGGTGCGCTATCTGTTGAGGGCCTAGGCCATGGCAGCGTCTGACGAGGGCTATCAACATATTGAGCATGGGTTTGAGCCCGTGTTTGACGAGCGCTCGCGCGTTTTGGTGCTCGGGTCGTTTCCCTCGGTGCTTTCGCGCGCCAATGCCTTTTATTATGGCAATCCTCAGAACCGCTTTTGGCGCGTGCTGGCCGCGTGCCTCGGTTCGCCTGTGCCGCCCAACGAGGGCGACGCTTTGGCAGGTAACGAGCCAGCGACGCTCGACGCCTCGATTGCCGCCAAGCGATCCATGCTGCTGAACGGCGGCGTGGCCCTGTGGGACGTGATCGAGAGCTGCGACATTAAGGGCTCGAGTGACGCGAGCATTCGTAACGTTGTACCGGCAGATATCGAGCGCATTACCGGCGCAGCTCCCATTGAGCAGGTGATATGCAACGGTGGTACAGCTGGCCGGCTCTACAAGCGCTATCTACAAGAACGCACCGGGCTGCCCGCCATCGTACTGCCCTCGACAAGCCCCGCCAATGCCGCCTGGCGCCTAGAACGTCTTGTTGAGCGTTGGCGCGAAGCCGTTGGCTGGGCGGCGCTGTAATTTAGATATCTGATTGGGCGCGGGTGCCGAGGCGTTTCATGATGGCATGCCAGATCGGTGCGGGCAGTGCAGGCTTGACGCGCACCATGCCGTCGGCATCGACGCCACCGGCATTGCCACCGCCAAGCAACTGCGCATGTTCAATGGAGCAGCCCATGCGCACAGCGCCCACAAGCTTATCCATCGCTTCCGAAAAAGGCCGGCGCAAGAGGCCCATGCGCGGGGAGCGACGAAGCGCCGCAATGCCGCTGCCGGCGCAGATGACAACGCCGCCACACCACAATTGGCCCTGGCGCTCGCATGCCTTGTGCAGGCGAACGGCGGCCCCGCGCGCCTGCTCAGCGCCCTCTTGTGCGGCTTGAATCATGGCATAGACACGCGTTCCCGTACCGCCAAGGCGATCGAGTATCTGCTCGACGGCGGTCATTGCCTCATCGTCAAATGCATCATCAACGGCGAGCACTATGCCATCGACTGCACCGACGTCATTTGTCTTCAAGTCAACCGGGTGGGGGAGTGCGGTGCCGGAAAGCCGGGCATAGGCCGCGATGGCATCCTGCAGGTCCCAAAGCAAAAACTCAAGATCGGTGCTCTCGGGAATACTGATATACGCAATGGTTTGCAACGTTTTTGGTACATCGCCGCGTGCGGTCGTCTCCATGCCGCCTCCTTTCCGGTTCGTTTCCGTTTAGGTTACACCGTCTGGTGACGCGCGGGCGCGCTATCCTAGTGCAACCCTTACGAAAGGAACGTCATGCGTCTGCCTATGAACACCTCGCTTGCCACGCTCAAGCCCTCCGGCATCCGCCGGATCAACGCGCTCGCCGCCCAGCACCCAGGGTGCATCGCGCTTGCGCTTGGCGAGCCCGATTTTCCCACGCCCGATGTGATTGGGGCCGAGGTGACGGCCTCGCTCGACCGCGGCGACACGCACTATCCGCCCAACAACGGTCGCCCCGCCCTGCGCGAGGCACTGTCTGCCTACATGGGGGATGCGGGTCTTACGTTTTCGGCCGACGAGGTCATCCTGACCGACGGCGCGACCGAGGCCCTGTCGGCTACGTTTATGGCCATGCTCAACCCCGGCGACGAGGTCATCATCCCCACGCCGGCCTTTGGCCTGTACGAAAGCATCGTCGTGGCCAACCATGCCAAGGCGGTCTTTTTGGATACGGAGCCCGCGCAATTTCAGGTTGACGAGGAAGCGCTTCGCGCCTGTGTGACCCCAGCGACCAAGGCCATCGTTATCTGCTCGCCCAACAATCCCACGGGCTGCATCCTCGACGCGGCATCGCTCGACGCCGTGGCACGCGTAGCGGAGCAGGCGGGCATCTACGTAGTCTGCGACGACGTATATAACCGCCTGGTCTATGTGGACGGCTACGAACGCTTCGCCCAGCGCCACCCGGAGCTACGCGAGCAGACGGTAGTCATCGAGAGCTTCTCCAAACCCTGGGCCATGACCGGCTGGCGCCTGGGCTGGCTCGCAGCGGCAGCCCCCGTCATCGCCGAGATCGCAAAGGCCCACCAATACCTAGTATCGAGCGCCGTCTCCTTCGAGATGGACGCCGCCCGCACGGCACTCACCGTCGACCCAGCCCCCATGCTCAAAGTCTACCGAGCCCGCCGCAAACGCGTGCTCGCAGCCTTAAACGCTATGGGCCTCGACGCAGTGGAACCAACCGGCGCCTTCTACGCCTTCCCCAGCATCAAGCAATTTGGCCTAACAAGCGAAGCCTTCTGCATCAAAGCCATCAAAGAAGCCAACGTAGCCCTAGTCCCGGGCGACTGCTTCGGCACCGAAGGCCACATCCGCCTAAGCTACTGCGTCTCCGACAAAGATCTGGACGAAGGTCTAACCCGCCTGTCCACCTTCATTTCAACCTTATAGCCCAACGGGACGCAACACATCAGCCCATCGACCCAAGCATTATGAGTGGGGGCGTCAGCCAACGAAAACCCGGGCTGCCCAAAGTCAACGCAGGCACGCGCCGCCGAAGGCCAGGCGCAAGGTTTTCGTAGATTCCGCACGAGCCGAAGAGCACTTAATGTGCTCTTCGTGCGAGCCAGGACTTGACCGAACGAAAACCTTGCGCCTGGCCTTCGGCGGAGCGTGCCGGATGGTGGAATTGTGTGCAGCCCGGATTTCCGTTGACCGACGCCGGGGTCCCCGCCATAATACTTTCGGTTCACGCACGAATCCGCTGCCAGAGACAGCCGGTGCAAACGGGCATCGCCCGCGAGCTTAATGGGATATCCCGCCAGCCGAGGTGGTCGAGTAGATATGTCTTCTCGCCCCCGTCGCTCATGCAGCGCGGGGGCTTTCTTTTTGGACATGCCCCCGTCACGTCCTTGTGGCGGACCGTGCCCGGAAAGAATTCGAGGAGGTGTAATTCATGCCCCAGCAGTACAAAATCGACAAGGTTGCAGAGATCGAGTCCCGTATCGCCGAGAACGCCGGTCTGTTCGTCGTCAACTACAACGGTCTGACGGTTAAGCAGGCTCAGGAGCTGCGTCATCAGCTTCGCGAGTGCGGCGCCGAGATGAAGGTCTACAAGAACAACCTGGTCAAGATCGCTCTCAAGAACCAGGAGCAGCCCGAGCTCGACGAAATCCTCGCCGGCCCCGTCGCTTATGTGTTCTACGAGACCGAGCCGGTCGAGGCCGCTAAGGCCCTTAAGGACTTCTCTGCTAAGTCCAAGGGCGTCCTTGAGATCAAGGGCGGTATCTCCGACGGCAAGGCCGTTTCCGCTGATGATGTTAAGGCTATCGCCGAGCTGCCCACCAAGGATCAGCTTCTCGGCCAGATCGCCGGTCTCATCTCCGGTTTCGCTCGCGACATCGCTGTCTGCGTCATCGGCGTTTCCTCTGGTCTCGCTCGTTCGATCCAGCAGGTCTCCGAGCAGAAGGCAGCCTAGTCGCTGTTTTCACCCGCGGCGGCAACGCCGCACCCCAGGCGCATTCGCGCCGTGTTTTAACTGATCTCCGTGCACAGACACGGAAACCGAAAGGACTTAGAAATGGCTAAGCTTACCACCGATGAGATCATCGATGCTCTTAAGGAAATGACCCTTCTCGAGGCTTCCGAGCTCGTCAAGGCTATCGAGGACACCTTCGGCGTTTCCGCCGCTGCTCCTGCCGCTGTTGTCGCCGCTCCCGCTGCTGGCGCTGCTGAGGCCGAGGAGAAGACCGAGTTTGACGTCGTGCTCGAGGGCTTCGGCGACAACAAGATCCAGGTCATCAAGGCCGTCCGTGAGCTCACCAACCTTGGCCTGAAGGAGGCCAAGGAGGTCGTCGAGGGCGCTCCCAAGGCTGTTCTCGAGGGTGCCAAGAAGGAGGACGCCGAGGCTGCCAAGGAGAAGCTCGAGGCTGCTGGCGCTGCTGTCACCCTCAAGTAATCAGGCTTTCTCGCCAGATTTCTTTGCAGACGGGACTCGCTATGCGAGCCCCGTCTTTTTTGTTTTCAAGACTTTAGTCTGCTGGCCGCGCAGCGGCCAGCTTTAAACCACCCGC
>CAUDCB010000012.1 GCA_958447915.1 uncultured Collinsella sp.
GCGGACGGTCGAGCGTCTTGACGATCTGCAGCTGTTGCGGCATCAAGGTCGAAATATCCATGGTCTACACGTCCATCCTTACACACGTCCCTTCGTGGTTATACGAGCAGCGCGCATGTGCGGCCTGAGCCGACGTCGGGTCGACGGCGGCAACGTTGCCCGCCTCGAGCTCGCGCAGGCGCTCGGCGATGCCGGTCTCCACGCGATCGAGCAGGGCGTCGAAGTCCATGCTGCCACCCTCGCCGGGGAAACCTTTCTTGAGGCCCGGGATGCGACCGTCGCCGCGCTCTTCCTCGAGCAGCTCGGCGCTCGCGGCACCGCGCAACGCCGGCTTGCCGCCCTTGGTCGAAAAGTAGAGCGCCGCGCGGGTGTCCAAATCCAGCGCCCGGCGCATGGCCTGGGCGTAGATGAGCGTTTGGGTATGTGGCGGCAACCAGCGCGGATCGTCGATGGGCGCCGCGCCCGATTCCTCGTCGCGCACCGTAGGGTCGGCGAGCTTAAACTCCTCAACGCCCGCGCGATGCTTGTAGTCGATCACCACGGCACGATTCTCGGCGTCCACGTCCACACGGTCGATGCGCCCGCCGAGCGGCCAGCCGGCATACTCAACGTTAAGATCGTTAAAGGCAAACTCCAGGTAGCGCGGAGCAAAAGGTGTCAGCGCCTCGGCTTCATAGGCAAGCACACCCTCCAGCTGCGGCAGAATCTCGGCCACCTGGCGCTCCTCTACCGGGGAGAGCGGCACGAGCGGGCCCTCGGTACCGCGCTTGCCCGCATGCTCGGCCAAGGTCTCGGCAAAGACCTCGCGCAGCAGCTCCCGTACACGCGGTAGGTTCTCAGGCGTCACACGCTCCATGCCCTCCTGGGGCAGACGGGCGTGCAGGTGTTCCAGCACGTCGTGGACGAAGTTGCCCTTCTCCATGTTGCCAAAGCCCGCATCGATGGACTGGGGCTTAACGCGATACGACACGAACCAGCACAGCGGGCAGGTGGAATAGGCCTCGATCTGCGAGGCGGACGTCAGGCGCGGCACGAGCGGCGCGTCCTCGCCATCGCCATCGCGACGGCGCAGGACCAGATATGGAACGGCCTCGGCGCTCAGATGCTGAGGGGCTTCACAAGTCACGCGCTCGCACTTGAGACCTTCGCCTGCAGCGGGATCAAAGTCCCTTACGATATCGCCCTCACCCACGCACTTCGCCTTGTCGGCGCCAGCGGCCTTGTCGTCGTCAGTGGCCTTAGCGTCGTCAGCTGCCTTAGCAGCTTCAGCGGCCTCGGCATGCGCCCGCAACTCGGTCCACACGGCAGCCGGGTAGCACTCGCGTGCCTGGCGATCGTGCGTCACGCGGGCGAGCGCGACCGGACCGCTCGCCGCCTGCATTGCACGGCCAAAGCGCACGCGCAGCAGGGCGGCGGGCTCCAAAGACACGCCGTCGCGGCGCAGCTCGGCCGTCAGCGTGGCCAGCGGACCCTCTTCGTGCGAAAGCGGATAGCTGTCCAGATCGACATCGGCAAACAGCACGGCATCGTAGCTGCCGGGGCGCAGAGCCGCTGCATCGGCAAGCGATGCAAAGCGCACCTGGGCGCGCGGCGCACGGTCGACCTCGTAGGTCTCGTAATCGTATGCGGTGCTGCGCTTGTCCACCTTGGTTCGAACGCCATCGAGAACCGGTACGGTCGCAGCCTGCGACACGTCGAGCGCGCGGGCGCCATTCATAAGGATGTCGATGGCATGTCGCAGCAGGGCGGTCTCCGCCTGGCGACAGGCCTGGCCGTCAAGGCCGCCTAGAGCGCGATCGGGCAGCGCCTCGGCGACGGCGAGCATTGCCTTGAGCGCCGTCACGGGTTTGTCGCGCCACAGCGCCTGGAACACGTCCGAGACCACGCACGGCACATTCTTAAACCAGTTTTCGTCGCTCGCCGCCTTGCGCGTGCCCCTGACCTGGCCCTGCACGCTCTGCAGCAGGCTCTTGACGGCCGTGGTGGTCTTACCGCGCGACAGGCGCATGTTCTTGTCGAAGGTGCGCGCGCTGGCGGCATCGGCACCCGAAAGCGGACTGTAAATCCAGTCGGTAAGCTCCGGCGCGGGCCACCACTCGGTCTTTGACGCCATGCCCTCATCGGCGGCCTTCATGCGCTCGATCAGGCCGGCAAGCGCCGCAAACTGCCCGCCCGCAATGGATTGGGAAAACGCCGTGAACTCGGTTGTCTCGACCGCAATATGACGCGCCGCCAAACGGGCAGCGAGTTCACCGAACAGCTGAGGCGCCCGGGCAGACACCACGAGCACGCGCGCGGGGTCCGCGGACGCCGCGACGCTGCCGTCGACCTCGGCGTCCTCACACGTTTTTACCAGCTCATCGATCGCATCCACATAGGCGTGGGCGCGGGCGTGAGGGCCGGCAACCTCTACAAAGGTAGGCTGAGCGGCGGACTTGGAGGCAGTCTGGGGCGCGGCGGCACCCTCGCCCAGCGGCGCGGCCTCAAACAGCACACCGCGGGCATCAAATGCCGCGGCAAGTTCCTCGCGCATTGCCGCCTGCTCGCGGGCAAGCAGCACAACGACCTCTCCCCCATTGTTCGCCACGGCCGACAGCAGCTCGAGTAAGCCGTGCGTAAACGATGTGATGCCGCGCACACATACCGCGCGGGTGCACGCCGGAAGGTTGTCGGCCAGCACCTCGGCAATAAGGTCAGCCGCCTCGCAGGGCTCGACCATGTCTCGAAGGTCCAAGCCGCTCGCATAGGCACTCAACAGCTCGAACACGCGAGCCTCGGCGTCGCTCTTGGGCTCGGGCTGAGCGGCGGCATCGCGGCAGCGCTCGGCACCCGTTCCCGCTACGCCCGGCAGCACATCGCGGGCCATGCGCGCGAGCATGCGCACCGTGCCCTGACTGCGCGAAAGCGGCTGCAGGTCGGCATCGTCGCGACGGGCGATCATGTCCGAGAACAGCATCTGGCGCTGCATGTTGTCGACGAAGCTGCGGCCATCGCCCATAAGCTCCCACAGCGAACGAAGCCACGACGCAGGGGTTTTGTAGTCAACGCCCAGCGAGACGCCAGCAACCGCGGCATCATGACGGCATAGGTCGAGCTCGGCAAACGAGGGCGCCAGCAAAACGGCACGCCCGTGGCGGGCGACCAGGTCGGCGAGCAACGCCGCCTCGGCATCACTCAAGTCCGTACCGGTATTGGTGGTATAGATTCGAACAGGCATGGTCCTCCACTCAAACCGTTCGCAATAATCAATGCATCCATCCTACCCGCCCACGCGGACAGATTTGCCCCACGCCAACAGATTTCCTCCGTCCCCAAGGGATCAAAAAACCGCCCCCGAAGGGACGGTTCTGCGCAATTCGTTTGTCGCCGCTGGCCTACTCGCCATCCTCCAGTTTGATGAGGATCTTGCGATAGCCACCATACTCGCCATTAAGCGCCTTGGACACGCGGCTCACCGTGGTGGACGAAGCGCCGGTGCGGGCCTGAACCTCAACATAGGGCTCGCCCTCATCCAGATAACGCGCGACCTGCAGGCGCTGAGAAAGATCGCAGATCTCGCGCGGTGTGCAGATATCGGTTAAAAACGCCTGGATATCGTTCTCGTCATCCAAAAGACTAAATGCGTGGACCAGCTGCTTGACATCAGGCTTGTCAAACATGTTCTCGATATTCATCGATCACCGCCAAACCCGCCATAAGGCATCGAAGTTGATACTGACATCGGGCATCGTTCGCCCGTTCTATGCAATAAAGCTAATGCATGGGGCATTTGCCCGTAGCAGTGTAGCACACCACTAAACTAAAGCGACAAGACTCTCTGTCAGCGGCACGTTTTTCAGGACGAACGCCGCTTAGAAACCGAATGCGCACGTAAGCTCCACGAATATTTGAGACAATGGGCGCCCAAACACCGCGGCGCGCCCGCGCAACCATCCAAGTCGCCGCCGCAAGCCGCTTCACGCGACGTCAGCAACCCCGGCGCAAGAAAGGATTCACGCCATGCGCTTTATGCTTAACTGGCTCTTCACCTCAATCGCCATCGCGATTGCCACGTTCCTCGTTCCCGGCATCCAGCCCTTCGGTTTTACCGAGGCCTGGGTCTGCTTCGCCTTCGTGGGACTGTTCCTGAACATCGTCGATTCGTTCGTCAAGCCGTTCCTGACGGTCATCTCGCTGCCGCTCACGATCATTACGCTGGGCATTTTCCAGCTTGTCGTCAACAGCTTTATGCTCGAGCTCGCGAGCTACCTGTCGGTCAACCTGCTTGGCGTCGGCATCTCCATCGCAAACTTTGGCTCGGCCTTTATGGGCAGCATCCTGGTGTCCATCATGCGCAGCATCCTCGATAGTATTGCCGAGGACTAAAACGGCCATTCCGGCCGCGCCCGTCTCAACAGCCCAAAACGAAGGCCGCCCATCGCAAAAATGGGCGGCCTTCTTATTTGTCAGGTCTCAAAGGACGAGAGAATCTACCATTTCCGCCCCGTCCCCACATGGCAGGTATGGGTTAGATGACGTAGTCATAGCCATGGTTGGGAGCGACAAGCTGGTCGAGCGTCACGCCGTCGAGATAATCGTTGATGAGCTTGTCCAGGTTCTTCCACACGTCGAGCGTGGGACACTTATCAGATCGCGAGCAGCCCTTGCAGTCGCCATCCAGGCAGGCGACCGGCGCCAGACTACCCTCGGTCAGGCGCAAGATCTCGCCCACCGTGTACTGCTCGGGCGGGCGCGTGAGCACATAGCCGCCGCCCTTGCCGCGCATGCCCGAGAGCATGTTGGCGCGCACGAGCGTAGCCAAGATGTTCTCGAGATATTTCTCGGAAATCCCCTGTCGCGCCGCAATCTCTTTGAGCGGGATGCGACCGGCCGCCTGGTGCTCGGCCAGGTCAACCATAACGCGCAGGGCGTACCTGCCCTTAGTGGAAACCAACATATCTAGTGCTGCCTTTCGGTCTTTTAGTCCGTTGAAATTCTAGCCGAAAAATTGGCTTTGAAAATACCCGTTCCGGTCAAGATGGTTAATCGACTTGCAATAATCTCCTATTTCCTATTGCATTACTAGGGTTTAGTGTCTACTATGCTTGCCAACAGCTAAACGAATAGCCTATAAGGTTTGTGGGTTTAGTTGCTAGACACACCGTAAAACCACACGGTATCCAGTCATTTGAACACTTTGGAGATTCATCATGAGCAAGGTTTACACGTCCATCGATCAGCTTATCGGCCACACCCCGCTCCTGGAGCTCACTCACTTTGAGGCCGATGAGGACCTCAAGGCCCGTGTGCTCGTCAAGCTGGAATACTTCAACCCCGCCGGGTCCGTTAAAGACCGCGTCGCCAAGAACATGATTGACGAGGCCGAGAAGGCAGGCAAGCTCGTGCGCGGCGGCGACTACACCATCATCGAGCCCACAAGCGGCAACACCGGCGTCGGCATCGCCTCGGTGGCGGCGGCTCGCGGCTACAAGGTGATCATCACCATGCCCGAGACCATGTCCGTCGAGCGCCGCAAGCTGATGCAGGCATACGGTGCGCAGCTCGTGCTCACCGACGGCTCCAAGGGCATGAAAGGCGCTATCGCCAAGGCCGAGGAGCTGCAGAAGGAGACCCCCAACAGCATTCTCGCCGGCCAGTTTGTGAACCCCGCCAACCCGGCCATTCACAAGGCCACGACCGGCCCCGAGATCTGGGACGACACCGACGGCCAGGTCGACATTTTCGTCGCCGGCGTTGGCACCGGTGGTACCGTGACCGGCGTGGGCGAGTTCCTCAAGGAGCAGAACCCCGAGATTAAGGTCGTCGCCGTCGAGCCCGCCACCTCCCCGGTGCTCTCCAAGGGCCAGGCCGGCCCGCACAAGATCCAGGGCATCGGCGCCGGCTTTGTGCCCGACGTCCTCGACACCCAGGTCTACGACGAGATCATCCCCGTCGAGAACGACGACGCCTTTGCCACCGGCCGCGCCGTGGGCCACAAGGAGGGCGTGCTCGTGGGCATTTCGTCCGGTGCCGCCGTGTGGGCCGCACTGCAGCTGGCCAAGCGCCCCGAGAACGAGGGCAAGACCATCGTGGCCCTGCTTGCCGACACCGGCGAGCGCTACCTGTCCACGGCACTGTTCCAGGACTAAGGTCTCTCGCCCATAGGTTGAGCCCAGGGACGAGCCGGCCTCCTCTCTCCCGGTAGCCTGGGCTCATCCCAACAGGGTGTCCCACGAGACGCTCGAACTTGCTACAATGTCTGCGGCGCGGAACCAGCCTCCCGCGCCGCTTTTCTTTTTTGGCCACATGCCACCAAGGAGAACCTCCCCATGCACAATAAGCGCGTGCTCGTCGCCATGAGCGGCGGCGTCGATTCCAGCGTGACTGCTTATCTGCTCAAGCGCCAGGGCTACGAATGCGTCGGCGCCACCATGTGCCTCACCTGCCCCGCGCCCGATCCCATCACGGGCATGAGTAAGGTCGACCGCGACATCGCCGATGCAAAGGCCGTCGCCGAGCGCCTGGGGATACCCCACCATGTGCTCGACCTGCAGCAGACCTTCGACCACAGCGTAATCGAGCGCTTTGTGAACGCCTACCAGGAGGGGCTGACGCCCAATCCGTGCATTATCTGCAACCGCCACATTAAGTTTGGCGCGTTGCTCGATGCGGCGCTGGACATGGGCTGCGACCACATCGCCACGGGACATTACGCCAAAACAAGCCAGGCGGCAGACGGCACTTGGCAGCTACATCGCGGCGAGGACCCCAAAAAGGACCAAAGCTACTTTTTGTATTCGCTTACGCAGGAGCGCCTGGCGCACACGATCTTTCCGCTGGCAGGCCTAGACAAAGAACGCGACGTGCGCCGCATAGCCGCCGAGCAGGGCTTTACCAACGCCCAGAAGGCCGAAAGCGAGGACATCTGCTTTATTCCAGACGGTGACTACGCGGGCTATATCGAGCGCCGCTGCGGACATCCCGCTGCACCGGGCGACATTGTGTGGCGCGACGGCAGCGTGGTCGGGCGCCACAACGGCGCGCTGCGCTACACCATCGGCCAGCGCAAGGGCCTGGGCGTCGCGATGGCGCATCCCGTGTATGTGACGGGCGTCGACGCCGCCAACAACACCGTGCATCTGGGCGAGGCCGAGGACCTGACCGCCGCTGCCCTCACGGCCGATGAGTGGATCTGGAGCGCGCCGGACGCACGCATGGAGGCGGAGCTCGACGCCGGCGGCATTCGCGTAGGTGCCAAGTACCGCTACCGTCAGAAAGACCAGGCAGCGACCCTTACGCGTGACGAAGGCGGGCAAATGCTGCTAACTTTTGACGAGCCGCAGCGAGCCATCGCCCCCGGCCAGGCCGTCGTCGTCTACCGCGGCGACGTCGTCCTGGGCGGCGGCACGGTGACCGGCGCCATCAAGTAGCCCCATCCCCTTCATAAGTTGCGGTGAAATAGGGACTGTTTGGCGGTTTTTTAAACGCTTAAACAGTCCCTATTTCACCGCAACTTAGAGAGGACGGCCTCGGTCGGTACTGCTGTGCCAGCCGAGGCCGCTGCATCGTTAGCGCTGAACGTAGGCGCGGACGAGCTCGTAGGTGTTGCGCACGCCGTCCATGTGGCTGCGCTCGTAGTTGTGGCTCGCGTACACACCGGGGCCGATCAGGCCGTGACGGATGTCGTAGCCGGCCGAGAGCGTGGCCTCAACGTCCGAGCCGTAATGCGGGTACACGTCGATGGCGTAATCAAGCTCGAGCTCGCGCGCGATATTGGACAGCGTGGTCACCAGATCGTAGTTGTAGGGGCCACCTGAATCCTTGGCGCAGATCGACACCATGCGCTCGGTGCAGCCCAGGTCGTCGCCCACGCAGCCCATGTCAACGCTAATCATCTCGCGCGTGTCGGCCGGCACGAAGGCGCCGCCGTGGCCGACCTCCTCGTACACGGTAAAGAGCAGTGACACCTTGCGCGAGAGCATCACCTCGCCGTCAGCAACGGCGCAGGCTAGACCCAGCAGAATCGACGCCGATAGTTTGTCATCCAGGAAGCGGCTCTTAATGTAGCCGCTCTCCGTCACCGTGGTACGCGGGTCCATAGCGATGATGTCGCCCGTCTGAATACCCAGCTCGAGCACATCGTCCTTGCTGTCAACGTTCTCGTCGAGCAGAATCTCCATGTTCTTCTCGATGGCCTTGACCGGCTCATCGGCCACATGCGCCGAAGGCTCGGTATTGAGGACCACGCCCGTGTAGACATTGCCGTCGCGTGTGTAAACGGTGCAGTTCTCGCCATCGGCCGTAGACCACTGGTGCCCACCAAGCGTCGTGGGACGCAGGCGACCATTGTCCTTAATGGAGCGCACCATGGCGCCCAGGGTATCGACATGGCTGGCCAACACCAGCGGCTCACCCTCGCCGCCAAGCTCAACCAGCACGTTGCCCTTATTGGAACGCTCGGGGCCAAAGCCCATATCGCGCAACGTTTCCATTAGATAATCAGTCGCCGCACGGGTATAGCCCGTAGGCGAAGCAATAGAAGTCAGCGTCTTAAGCTGTCCCGCGATATAGGAGAGCGTCTCCTCTAGAGAAGCATCGATATTGGAACCCATATGCATCCTTCCAAATAAAACTAAGACCGAATCCCGATTTTAACCGTTCTACACGTGCAATGCCCTAGAAGCCGAGCCACCTCCAGACGTCCTCGCGCCGATTTTGCGCACGCGCACGGTTTAAAATCCGAATTGTGCATAAAGCTTTTCGATTTCTGCATAAATATAGGGCATCTTTTTGCTTCGTCTCAGGGTACCCTACCTTGGACCGTGCAAAAAACGGAGTATTCTGCACCGCGGCCCCCAACGGCCCCATCACAAACGACAAAACGACGCAGCTACAGCAAGGTTGCAGGTCGTCGCAAAGCAGAAACTGCAGCGACAACCCCTCCGGTCATCGATAGTCCGTCCGCAATGGCTGTCGATGGGCGCCTGCGGACCACTACGGCCCATTCACAACGCTATGCATTTTTCAGAGTCTGCTGAATACTCCCAAAAATGCACGCTGGGAAGTGCACCACCTATCCGCAGCGGGCGGTATGCCTTGGCTTTACCCATCTCGGGGCATCGACGCGGCACAAAAAGCCCCGCCGCGCGTAGCGCGGCGGGGCCAGCGGCAAGTCAAAAGACTATATGCCTACGGGCGAAGGACCACCAAACGAGACTAGGCAGCCGGGCAGATCTTCTTGAAGAGCTCGATGACATCGTCGAGCGTCGCCTCGCGCGGGTTACCCGGGAAGCAGGCGTCGGCCATGGCGTCCTTGGCCAGGACCTCGATCTCGTCAGCCTTCATGGCCTCGCAGACGTGCGGGATGTTCACGTCAGCGGAAAGCTGCTTGACGGCGGCGATAGCGGCGTCGGCAGCCTCGTCGGTGCTCATGCCCGTGGTGTCAACGCCCATGGCGACGGCGACCTTGGCCAGGCGCTCGGTGCAAACCGGCTTGTTGAACTCCATGGCGATCGGCAGCAGCATGGCGCAGGCGACGCCGTGCGGGGTGTCGTAGTGAGCGGACAGGGTGTGAGCCATGGCGTGGTCGATGCCCAGGCCAACATTGGAGAAGCCCATGCCGGCAACATACTGACCAAGAGCCATGCCCTCGCGACCGGAGCCGGGCTGGCCGGACTTGGCCTCGGCAACGGAGTCGCGCAGGTTCTCGCTGATCAGCTTAATAGCCTCAAAGTGGAACATGTCGGAGAGCTCCCAAGCGCCCTTGGTGGTGTAGCCCTCGATGGCGTGGGTCAGGGCGTCCATGCCGGTGGAAGCGGTCAGGCCGGCGGGCATGGAAGCCATCATGTCGGGGTCGACGACGGCGACCTCGGGGGCGTCGTTGGTGTCGACGCACACGAACTTGCGGACCTTCTCGGGGTCGGTGATGACGTAGTTGATGGTCACCTCGGCGGCGGTACCGGCGGTCGTCGGCACAGCGATGGTGAACACGGCGTGGTTCTTAGTCGGAGCAACGCCCTCGAGGCTGCGGACATCGGCGAACTCGGGGTTGTTGATGATGATGCCGATAGCCTTGGCGGTGTCCATGGAGGAGCCACCACCGATGGTCACGATAGCATCAGCCTCGGCGGCCTTGAAAGCCTCGACGCCGTCCTTGACGTTCTGGATCGTGGGGTTGGGCTTAATCTCGGAGTACAGGCTCCAAGCGATGCCGGCGGCGTCGAGCTCGTCGGTCACCTTAGCGGTAACGCCAAACTTGACCAGGTCGGGGTCGGAGCAGACGAAAATCTTCTTGTAGCCGCGACGCTGGAGCTCGCCGGGGATCTCCTTGATGGCGCCGGAACCATGATAAGAGATGGTATTGAGAACGAAACGATTAGCCATTGATAGCCTCCCATCGTGTGCGGGGCACCCATTACGCCCCGCGCTATGAGTCCCATCCTAACGCTTTTGAAACAAAAAACACGCGAGAACATCAAAAGTGTTAAAGCGTTTCAACGTACTAACGGGGCCTTAGCCCTTCCCTCCCGACAGCAGCGAAGGCTAGATTATAGGAGCAATCGCCCAAAGAATACGATCCACTCAGTCTAAATTTTTTCTGCTTTAGCAATATATGTTTAACAGCACGTTTATAAAAGGATACTTTGTGGTAAATAACATGCATGCAGCAAATAGCATCATTCATTTTGTTAGAGATTGCCCATGCAGTTATTGTGGCTGCATACACTGCAACGTACAGCGCAATTCTCCGCACGAAGCAGAAGACGGTTCCAATTCGATCGAGGCGATGACACGTGATGGCTACTGGTCCTAAATCGAGCAAGACGGCTACAAACGAATATCGAATCTCAATTGAAGGTAATCCTTATCCGCATACTCTGGCTCTCATCAACCCAGCGGGAGACAACCTCAACATCAAAAGACATGGGTTCACGGGTCCACTAGGACAGCTATCGAGTCTTAAATATACCGTTTATGACGATGCGAATGAAAAACTCTTCACTGTCGTCGACGGTGGCTTTAGCAACATGCCCAGGGTTGCGCTCATCATCGAACACAAGGAAGTTGCGGTGTTCGATTATGGTCTAAACAGACTTGAGATGAAGTGCGTAACGAACATACCGAATTACGCAATAAAAGGTAACTTCCTATTTGGAGATTACGATATATTCAGCCAACAGGAAGTGAAGCTATCTTCAGTTATCGTCCTTCAATGTGATAAACAATCGTGCTTTAGCATACAGGTTTTGGATAAAGCCGAATTAGCCGCCGCAATTGGAATACCTACAGCCATTGCCCTTCTTAGGGCTCGGATTGAAGAGCATCTCGAATAAATCGCAAAAAGCAGTTCGTAACAACATTCAGGAGCTAGATAGTTTTTCTGGCTCCTGAATGTTGTTACGAACATGCACCTTAGCGCTTAAGACTCGTGGTCTGCCAGTCAGCTACGATGCGGGCCCATTTCCTGTGCAAGTCGCGTTCGCGATCGATAAACATGATGGCAAACGCGATAAACAGCAGCATGCTCGCCACCGCAATGGCGTGCAGCCCCATGCGCTCGATGCACCAGTTGCCCAGCACGGCGCCAAACACAAAGGTAAAGATCACTCCAAAGTACAGCACGCCGTTTTCCAAAAAGCCGCGCTTGTGGGTGATGATGTAGTCGTCCACGTTTTGCAGCGCATTGCGCAGGTTACCGATGCACATGGTCGTGGCGATGCCGTGACCGTGGATCTTGCGGAAGCTCTCGACTTGCATACCGCAGGCAAACGAGGTGAGGCAGTTGGCGAGTAGGTTGAAATTGCCGCCCGGGATAAAGCTCACGCCCAGTAAGATGACGGCTTCAAAGAACACCGTCACCTGACGCCAGTGGATCACGCTGCCAAACCGCTCGTGTACCAGATCGGCAAGCATAATACCCACGGCAAACGACACCACAGGAAAGAAGTAGCGCCCCGCAAGTGCCCAATTGCCCTCCGAGATGCTCACGCCCACCAGCAAGATGTTGCCCGTCTGCGCGTTAGCGAAAACATGGTCGCGCCCAATGTACGAATACACATCCATAAAGCCACCGGCGAGCGCCAAGATGATGCCCAGCTCAATGGACTCCGATATCTGTTTGGCACGCTGCATCGTCGTGCATCCTCCTTGTTGACGACCCTCTCGTGCGTTGGCGGAAACATAGCCACCGTTCATACTGTAACCCATTGACAATATGGCGTGCGCGCGAGACGGGTTCTCCAACGCGCAGATACACAGTCTGGAAACAAACGGCGGGCGCGGCGCCGACGCCCACATCGACGCGCCGACCCCGCCAGCTCGTGTACTCCACCAGTCTTTTTAGCGCCGTCCCAAAAAGACTGGTTACAATTACGTGCAGTATACAAACACCGGGAGGGATCGTGGCAAAAAAGCCTCAGCACGCTCAGAACAACCAGCGCAGTCAGCAGGGCAAACAGGGCCAGCAGCAAAAGCGCAGCGGTAAGGCGCAGGTCACGACCGCCCCTGCCGCCCGGGCCACGCACACCCAGACAGCGCCCACACGCCCCTGGCGCCCGGGCCGCGATAAGTTCCTCCCCGTCAGCCGCGCCGACATGGATGCGCGCGGCTGGGACCAGTGCGACTTTGTCTACATCTGCGGCGACGCCTACGTGGACCACCCCAGCTTTGGTATGGCCATCATCAGCCGCGTCCTCGACGCGCACGGCTACAAAGTGGGCATCATCTGCCAGCCCGACTGGACCGACCCCGCCAGCATCACGGTGCTCGGTGAGCCGCGCCTGGGCTTTCTCGTCAGCGCCGGCAACATGGACTCCATGGTCAACCACTATTCGGTGACCAAGCACCGCCGCCACACCGACGCCTATACCCCCGGCGGCGAGGAAGGCCACCGCCCCAACCGTGCCGTCACGGTCTACGGCAACCTCATCCGTCAGACGTTCAAGGACGCTCCCATCATCATCGGCGGCATCGAGGCGAGCCTGCGCCGCCTGGCCCACTACGACTACTGGCAGGACAAGCTCAAGCGCTCGGTGCTGCTCGACTCGGGCGCCGACATCCTCATCTACGGCATGGGCGAGCACGCGATTGTCGAGATCGCCGACGCGCTCGACGCGGGGCTGCCCGTCGATCAGATTACCTATATCAACGGCACCGTTTACCGCACGGGTTCGCTCGACGAGGTCTACGACTACGACCTGCTGCCCAGCTGGGACGACCTTGCCGCTGACAAGCTCAACTACGCCCGCAGCTTTAACGTGCAGCAGCCAAATATGGACCCCATCACCGGGCAGCGTCTGGTAGAGCCCTACCCCAACAGCGTGTACGTGGTGCAGAACCCGCCGTCGGCAACACTCACCACCGACGAGATGGACGAGGTTGCCGAACTCCCCTACGCACGCGATTGGCATCCCGACTACGACGCGGCAGGCGGCGTGCCGGCCTTTGCCGAGATCAAGTTTTCCATTAGCTCCAACCGCGGCTGTTTTGGCGAGTGCTCGTTTTGCGCGCTCACCTTCCACCAGGGCCGCGTGTTGCAGATGCGCAGCCACGACTCGATCATGCGCGAGGCCGAGCTGCTCATGCGCGATCCCGAGTTTAAGGGCTACATCAACGACGTGGGCGGACCGACGGCCAACTTTAGCCGCCCGGCCTGCGACAAGCAGCTCAAACACGGCGTGTGCAAGAACAAGCGCTGCCTATGGCCGAGCGTGTGCAAGAACATGGTGGTCGACGAGAGCGGCTACACGCAGCTGCTGCGCGACCTGCGCCAGCTGCCGGGCGTCAAGAAGGTCTTCGTCCGCAGCGGCATCCGTTTTGACTACACCATGGCCGATGCCTCGGACGAGTTTTTGCGCGAGCTTTTGGAGCACCATGTCTCGGGCCAGCTGCGCGTAGCGCCCGAGCACGTGAGCGATGCAGTGCTGTCCGTGATGGGCAAGCCGAGCCGCGCCGTCTACGATGCGTTCTGCCGTAAGTTTGAACGCCTGAACCGCGAATACGGACTCAAGCAGTACGTGGTGCCATATCTGATCTCGAGCCACCCGGGCTCAACCATGAAGGAAGCTGTGGACCTTGCCGAGGCTGTACGGGACATGGGCTACATGCCCGAACAGGTGCAGGACTTCTACCCCACCCCGTCCACCATGTCGACCTGCATGTACTACACCGGCGTGGACCCGCGCACCATGGAGCCGATCTATGTAGCGCGCGACCCGCACGAGAAGGCCATGCAGCGCGCGCTCATCCAGTATCGCAAGCCCGAGAACTACAAGCTCGTGCGCGAGGCGCTGGAAAAGGCTGGCCGTCGCGATCTGATCGGCTACACCAAGCATTGCCTGATTCGCCCCGTGCCGCCGCGCCCGGGCGAGACGTCTGCTGGCGGTGGGCATGGCACCGGCAAGAAGGGCGGCAAGCCGCACGGTGACGCCGCCGGCAAGGGACCCAAGGGCAGCAAGGGTCACGGCGGCATGTCGCGCGCGCAGAACACCGCAGGCCGCAACCGCGCAGCTCAGGGGCGTCAGGGTGCCAACGGAGGCGGTCGCCGCAACTAGCGAAGTGGTGCTCTCGCTGCGTCCATCCCACACGCTTGGCGCAGCGAGCGCATTGCCTCCACCAGGATCACGCCGGCGATTGCGACCGTGATTATCACGTCGAACGGCGTGTTCACAAACCAGAGCAACGTCATGAGATACGAGCCGGCATTAAAGGCAAAGTGCAACAGGATCGCGTAGCGGAGCTTTCCGGTCGTCACGAGCACCCAGCCAAAAATGAGGCCGGCAGCGCCCGCATAGCAGCCCTGTACCCAATTCATGTGCATAAAGCCGAAGATTGCCGCCTGCAGTACGATTGCCGCGGCGATACCCCACGTGCTCGGGGCCGCCCAAGGCACCATGGCGCCGTCCTGCGCACCCGCACGACGCCGGCGCTTCCAGAGCGGACGGCACTGCGGGTTAAATGCTCGGAGCGAAAACTCAAAAATGATGCCGCGCACCAGCAACTCCTCGCAAAACGGAGCGCCGAGCACCGTGGTCAGGACGGCCAGGTAGCTCGTGTCGCCCATGCCTGTTTCCTCGACAAGTTCACTGTAATCGGTCGCGACCTCGGGCAACAGCGACAGCACGGCGTCGGTCACGTAGCCAACGACCACCTGCAGGGCAAGGCCGATCACGATAACGCAGGCGATGCGTTTCCACGCCCCACGCGCTCCCCCGCCGAGCGGGTGCTCGCTTTGCCGGCGTGCCATAAACGAACGCGGCCACAGATAACGCCACCACAGCAGCGCCATCAAAAACGATGCCGTCTGCGCGACGGCCTGGAACCATTGGATATCGAGATTGTCGATCGGATAGCCCGTCAGCGCCGACACGGCATCGAGAACAGAAAACAAAACCACGCTCAGAGCGATATCGGCAGCGACGACGCCAAAACAGGCAAGCGCCCAAACCAGCGCATTGAGCATGCCAACCTCCTCCCGACGGGTAGTCATATAAGAACTTCCCCAACGACTAGTCATTGGGGACGTTCTTCAACGACCAGCCGTTGGGGACAGTCTTTGCCAAAGGCCCCGTTGGGCGAGATGTCGAACGGGAAGGTGCCGCAGCGATTGAAGGCGGCGATAAACATGCGGATGGCGTTGGACGGCGTGGTGCCCACGAGCTGGGTTGCCGCCGCGAAGGCTGCCTTCTCCTCGGGCAAGACCTTCGCGACAACCGGGGTCATGTGTTCTGCCATGGCGCTTCCTTTTTGAAACGACGGTGGTGCGGATAGATGCGGGCCACGCGGCTGGGCGACGGGCTGTGAAGGCAACCCGATTGGCCCGCATCCGGAGTTTGTTTCTGCGGCGTTGGTATTACTTGGTATTCCTAAGTATTACCCAGCAGATAGAATACCACACCCGACCCCATGGGGACGGAGGAAAACGGATCATTTTGTTGCTGAGTTAGTATTTAGAGCGTGATGATGTCCGAGATATCGAGGGCCTGAGCGTCGGAGGCGTCGTGTGTGGCGAACAGGAGTGTGCGGTCATCGAGGAGGTCGAGCACGACCTCGGCCGTCGCATCGCGCGCGGCGACATCCAGGCCGGTAAAGGGCTCGTCCAGAATCACCGCACCGCCCGGGCACAGCAGGGCTCGGGCAATCTCGACGCGACGGCGCTGTCCACCCGAGAGCTCGGCAACGCGAGCATGCACATCGACCCCTGGAATCAACAGGCGCAGCAGGGCCGCAGCGCTCGAAACGTCCACGCGCGCATCAGCGCACACGAGCACGTTATCCAAGGCCGAAACGTCATCAACCAGGCGCGCGTCCTGAAACACCATGGAGCACGGCGCGCACTCCACCGCCACCAGCGCAAGCAACGTCGACTTGCCCACACCCGAGGCGCCCGTTACGCAGGCGCGCCCACCGGCGGGCACATGGAGTACCAGTCCGTCGAGCGCCGGCGCCCAGGGCGCGCGATCGCCCACAGCGAGTGCAAGCTCCGCCGCAGCGCCGCCGCCAGCAGAACCGCCCGCACGCCCGTGCAAGCCGCGTCCATGCGACAGCACCGCCGCACGCCACGCCGCAGGCCCCGAAGCCCGCAGCAGCCAAACCAGCACGCGCTCGCATGCCCACGAAGCCATAACAACCAGCACGGTCCAGGCCAGCAAATCGGCAGTCTCAATCAAAAGCTTCGCCTGATAGATGCGCTCGCCCACGGTGCCCGTCGCCATGCCGATCAGCTCCGCCGCCACACCGGCCTTCCAGCTCATGCCAATCACGGCGCGGGCACACGAAAGCACAAACGGCAGGACTTCGCGCCAGGTGTGGGCACAAAACAGTCGCCAGCCCCGCACGCCATGCAGACGAAACATCTGCTCCAGCGGTTTATCCGCTTGCATTAAGCCCTCGACCAACGAAAAATACACGCCCGGCAGAGCCATCAAAAAGACCGCTGCAATGCTCACGCGCGCCGACCCCAACCAAATGAGCAGCAGGACCACCACGCAGGCAACCGGTGTCGCCTTAACAAACGAAAGCGCCGGCGCCACCAAGCGGGCAAACGTCAGCGATCGCACCGAGACTCCCGCCAGTACGCCACCACACACCGCGGCAAGCGCCAGCCCGCCCAGTATCCGCGCGCCCGAGCCCGCCAAAATCGCCCATGTACCGCCATCGCATGCCAGGCGCAGCAACGCCACCACGACAGCGGCCGGCCCCGGCAAAATCAACGGCTGCGCCACCAGTGCCGCCACCAGCACCCACGCGGCAAGCCAAAAGGCGGCGACGGCACCTGCTGCCGACACCGCCTTCATACGCTCTGTCATTTGTCGAGCAAACGCACGCACGGGCTACTCCATGTAGTAGAAATCGTCAGCCGGGAGCTTACCGCCCACAGCGCTCGCGTCCGCATCGGCCAGCACCTGCAGGTACCCACAGAGCGCCGCCTTCATATCCTTGCCCGTCTGGCAGACAAGCATGCACCCGGGAATCGCCTTCTCGGCAATCGTGGCGTTGTCCACGATGCCGGCATCGACCACGGCCTGCGCCCAGTCTGCCGGCGCCGCATTGACAGCCTTAACGCTCGCCGCATGGCAGCTCAAGAACTCCGCAACGGCCTCGGGATGCTCCTCGGCAAACGCGCGGCGCACCACGGTCACACCCGTCAGCAAGCGCGAGCCCGTGTCGCCTGCCAGCTCGTCCCACACATCGGTCAGACTCACCGGTGCCGACAGCTTGCCCTCGCTCTTGGCGATGGCAGCTGTCTTGAACGGCTCCGGCAGCACGCCCACGGCGGACGGGTCGGCAAGCAGCGTCGACAGCACCTCGGTGGGCTCGCTCTTAAACTCGAGCGTCACCTGGCCGGTCAGGCCCGCGCGCTCCAGCAGGTAGTTCATGACGTACTCCGGCGTGGTGCCCTTGCCCGTCATGTAGACGGTATGGCCCGCCAGATCGCCAAGCGAGGCCACACTCGCGTCGCCCGTCACAACGTTCAGCACGCCCAGCGTGTTGATGTCGATGACCTGCACCGCGCCCTCGGTCTTGTTGTAGAGCACGCTCGCCACGTTGGCCGGCACCAGGGCAATGTCGACATCACCCTGAATGACCTTGGGCACAATCTCGTCGGCGGCAGTGTTGATCGCAAAGTCGAACTCGTTGTCCGTCTCGCCGTTTGCGGCCTGGTCCATAAACTGCACCAGGCCAATCGAGGTCGGTCCCTTGAGCGAGGCGACGTGCACCTCGACCGACTCTGCAGCAGCACCGGCGCCGTCCGCGGCAGCCGAGCCCGCGGCGGACCCGGCACCGGCAGCCCCGCCGCCACAGCCCGCGAGCACAAGCGACAGGGCGCCCACGGCGAGCGCCGAGGCAAACCCCCGGCGCGACATTTCAAAATCAAACGCGCGCATCGCTAGCACGTCCCCTCGTTAGGCATCGTCCATGCGTGATGATCGGTATGCAGCAATTCCTCGGCCAGCGGCGAGAGCGGCGCACCCAAGAACTCGCGATAGCATGCCTGAACATCGGGGTTCTCGTGCGAGAAGCGAATGTCGGCCGCCGCATCGAGGCCCCAGAGCACCTGGCCGCGCTCTTCCGCCAGCTCGCAGCCGTCATGGATGGGCTGACCACCGCCACCGACGCAACCGCCCGGACACGCCATGACCTCGACGAAGTAATAGCTCACACGGCCGTCGCGAATCGCGTCGAGCAGACGGGCGGCATTGCCCAGCCCGTGTGCCACGGCGACGCGCACCTTGGTGCCATCGATATCGGCCACGGCTTCCTTCCAGCCGTCCAGGCCGCGCACGTCGGTAAAGAAGTCGGCGTCGGGGTTCTTGCCCGTCACCAGGTAATAGGCCGAGCGCACGGCGGCCTCCATCACGCCACCCGTGGCGCCAAAGATCACACCCGCGCCTGTGCCAAAGCCCAGCGGCGTATCGAGCGGCTCCTCGACCAGCGTGTCCACGCTCACGTGGCTCGCGCGGATCATGCGCACCATCTCGCGCACCGTCAGCGCAACGTCCACATCGGGTGTGCCGCCCTCGCCCACCATGCTCGGCAGCACGCACTCGGCCTTCTTGGCCGTGCACGGCATCACGGACACCACGAACAGGCGCTCGGGTTCCACGCCCAGCACCTTGGCGTAGTAGGTCTTGGCGATGGCGCCGAACATCTGCTGCGGTGACTTGGACGTGGACAGGCTGTCGACAAACTCCGGATAGCGCGCCTTCACAAAGCGCACCCAGCCCGGGCAGCAGCTCGTAAACATGGGCCAGCCGCGGCTGTCGCCCTCGCCCTTGGCGGCCTTACTCAGGCGCTCGAGCAGTTCGGAGCCCTCCTCCATAATGGTGAGGTCGGCCGAAAAATCGGTATCGAACACATACTCAAAGCCCACGCGACGCAGCGCGCAAGCCAGACGCTCAACGGTTGCCTCCTCGCGCGGAATGCCGAGCTCCTCGCCCCAAGCGCTACGCACGGCAGGCGCGATCTGCACCAGCACGATCTTGTCGGGATCGGCGAGCGCGTCAAACACGGTCTCGGTATCGTCGCGCTCGCGCAGGGCGCCCGTCGGGCAATGCGTGATGCACTGGCCGCACGCGACGCAATCGGTCTTGCCGATCGGTGCGCGCCCGCGGGTACCCACGGCGGTATGCGTGGCGCGGTTGGTCAGGTCCCAAATCCCCAGGCCCTGCACGCTCTCGCACACCTTGATGCAGCGCATGCATTTAATGCACTTGTCGTTTTCGCGGATGATGGGAAAATCGAAATCCCAGCCCTCGCCCGCCAAATGCCTTTGATACGGCAGATAGAAAATGCCCAGGTCGTTGGCGATGGTCTGCAGGTTGCAGTTGCCGCTGCGCACGCAGCTCGTGCACTGCGAATCGTGCTGGGACAGCAGCAGCTGCACGTTGGTGCGACGGGCCTCGCGGGCCTTGGGACTGTTGGTGTGGACCACCATGCCGTCGAGCACGTAGTTGTTGCAGGCGGCAACCAGCTGATCGCAGCCCTCGACCTCGACCACGCACACGCGGCAGCCGCCGATCTCGTTCAGATCGCGCAGATAGCATAGGGCGGGAATCTGGATGCCGACGGACTTGGCTGCATCCAGGATCGTGGTGCGCTCGGACACCACGACCTCGCAATTATCGATAGTGAGCTTGGCCATATTGTGCGCTCCGTTTTCGGTGTTGTCACTGACGGTGGTTTTGTTGGGCTCTACCATTCCAGGTTCCTCCCTCCGCGGAACGCGCCAAAGCCAAAGTGATCGCAACGCAGGCAGCGGCTCGCCTCCTGGTGTGCCTCCTGCTCGGTAAGACCTTGCTCGACCAGATTCCAATCGTGAATACGCTCGCCGGCCTCGCGCTCGCCCAGCTCGCAGCGGCCGCACTCGTGCTTACCCTTAAACTGGACGGTCGGCAGCTCGACCTCAAGCTTAATCTTGTGGTCGAAGCCCAGATAGCGGTCGATGTTTGCCGAAGCCACGCGGCCGGCATTGATGGCGCGGATGACGGTGGCGGGGCCGGTCTGGCAGTCGCCGCCGCTAAAGAGGCCATCGAAGTTGGGCACGGCGCCGTCCGAATCGGTGACCACGCAGCCCCACTTGCAGGCAATGCCCATCTCCTCAAACGGCTTGGAATCGATGTCCTGGCCAATGGCCACGAACACGCGCTCGCAGGGAATGACCTGCTCGGACGTGGCGGCGGCACGCGGGGCCGGACGACCGCGACGGGGCTCGCCGATAATCTGCGGCTGCACGCGCAGGCCGCTCACGCGACCGTCCTCGCCCATCTCTATACCGAGTGGGGCCGTCAGCTCCAGAACCTCGCAGCCCTCGGCCTGGGCACCGGCAATCTCGGCGTCCTGAGCCGTCATATCGCAGATGCGACGGCGGTAGACGATGCTTACCTTTTCGGCGCCGCAGCGCACGGCAGAGCGAGCCACGTCCATGGCAACGTTGCCGCCGCCGATGACGCACACGCGCTGGCCGCTCAGGTCGGGCAGCTCGTCGTCACCGATGGCGCGCAGCATCTTGACGGCCGATTCCACGCCGGGCGCCTCTTCACCCGGAAGGCCGAGCTTCTTGTCGCTATGGGCACCGATGGCCAGGTAGACGGCATCGAACTCGTCGCGCAGACGGGCGAGCTCCTCACCGTTCACGGAGCGGTCGAGTTCCACGTTGATACCGGCGCTCAAGATCCAATCGATCTCGGCCTGCAGGCGCTCGCGTGGCAGACGGTAGCTGGGAATGCCATAGCGCAGCATGCCGCCCAGGTGGTGGCGCTGCTCAAAGATGGTCACCTTATGGCCCATCACGGCCAGGTAGTAGGCGCAGGAAAGGCCGGCTGGGCCGCCGCCAATCACGGCGACGCGCTTACCGGTGTTGTCCACTACATGCGGCTTGTGGTCGTTGAGGTCACTGTGCTCAACGGCAAAACGCTTGAGGGCGAGGATGTTCATGGGGTCGTCGACCATGCCACGGCGACAGTGCATCTCGCAGGGATGCTCGCACACCAGGCCGCAGACGAGCGGGAGCGGGTTGTTCTTGCGGATGACCTTGACGGCGTCGGCATAGCGGCCGGCCTCGACGAGCGAAATGTAACCGGGAATGTCGACGTGCGCCGGGCAGCCCGAGACACACGGAACGCGGGCCTCGCGATCAAAGCCGCAGGAATGCTCACGGATGTGGTGCTCAAAGTCATCACGGAAGCCACGAATAGCTGTGAGCGCCATGGCGCCGGCTTCGTAACCGATGGCGCAGTCGCTCGAAAGATAGATGGTGCGGGCCGTGCGCTCAATCAAGTTGAGCGTGGACTCGTCGGCGCGGCCCTCGAGCACATCGGCGAGCAGATCGCTCAGCGCGCTCAGGCCCACGCGGCAGGGCGTGCACTTGCCGCAGCTCTGCGTCGAACACAGGTTGACGAGCGCTGCCGTAAACTCAACGGGACACGGGGCGAGCGAACTCACCGCCAGACGGCGTCCGAGCGCATCGTGCAGGTCGTCCATGACGGCCTGAGCGTGGCTGCGTTCCATTACATGCAGTCGAGCCATAAGATCCCCTCTCACATGGCAGCCCGGAGGCGAGGCCGGGCGAAATTGCTACACGCACAACACTGACCTAAAAAGTTGTTAGGTCTCAACGCAGTTCGGCAGGCGGCATGAAATGTCACCCTCAGCGGTGAAATAG
>CAUDCB010000013.1 GCA_958447915.1 uncultured Collinsella sp.
CAAGAGCGCTGTGGCCCTGCGTGAGCCTTCGCTCGGTCCCCTGTTTGGCGTCAAGGGCGGCGCCGCCGGTGGCGGCTGGGCGCAGGTCATCCCCATGGAGGACATCAACCTGCACTTTACTGGTGACTTCCACGCTATCGGTGCCGCTAACAACCTGCTGGCCGCCATGCTTGACAACCATATTCAGCAGGGCAACCAGCTCGGCATCGACGTTAAGCGCATCACCTGGAAGCGCGTTGTCGACATGAACGACCGTCAGCTGCGCCACGTCATCGACGGCATTGGCGGTAAGGCCCAGGGCGTGCCGCGCGAGGACGGCTTCGATATCACCGTCGCGTCCGAGGTCATGGCAATTCTGTGCCTGTCTACGAGCATCAACGATCTGAAGGAGCGCCTGGGCGAGATCGTTGTCGGCTACAGCTATGCTGGCGAGCCCGTCCGCGCACGCGACCTTAAGGCCCAGGGAGCTATGGCCGCACTGCTCAAGGACGCGCTCAAACCCAACCTGGTTCAGACACTCGAGGGCACGCCTGCGTTTGTCCACGGCGGTCCCTTCGCCAATATCGCCCACGGCTGCAACTCCATTATGGCCACGCGTATGGCTATGCGTTTTGGCGATGTCGCCATTACCGAGGCCGGCTTCGGTGCCGACCTGGGTGCCGAGAAGTTCCTCGACATCAAGTGCCGCATGACGGGCGTTCGCCCCAGCGCTGTCGTGGTCGTTGCCACCGCTCGCGCCCTTAAGTACAACGGCGGTGTTGCCAAGGCCAATCTTAACGAGGAGAACCTCGAGGCCCTTAAGGCCGGCATGCCCAACCTGCTGCGTCATGTCGACAACATCCAGAACGTCTACGGTCTACCCTGCGTGGTCGCCATTAATCGCTTCCCGACGGACACCGAGGCCGAACTCGAGCTCATCGAGTCCGAGTGCCAGAAGCTCGGTGTCAACGTTAAGCTGTCCGAGGTTTGGGCTAAGGGCGGCGAGGGCGCGCTCGACCTGGCCGATGAGGTCATGCGCCTGATTGAGCAGCCGAGCGAGCTCAAGTTTGCCTACGAGGACGGTGCCGATGTTGCCGATGCCCTCGAGGCCGTTGCCACCAAGGTCTACCACGCCGACGGCGTCGACTTTACGCCGGCTGCCAAGCGCCAGCTCGCCGAGCTGCGCGAGAACGGCTTTGGCAACCTGCCGGTGTGCGTGGCCAAGACGCAGTACAGCTTTAGCGACAACGCCAAGGCGCTGGGCGCTCCCGAGGGCTTCCGCATCACCGTGCGCGAGCTCAAGGTTTCCGCCGGTGCCCACTTTGTGGTCGCGCTGACCGGCAACGTCCTGACCATGCCGGGCCTGCCCAAGGTGCCCGCGGCCGAGAACATCGACGTCGACAACGACGGCAACATCACCGGCCTGTTCTAAGCCTGCTGCCCATAGCCGCTTGCCCGCCCCGCCGCGCCTGCCAAGGCCCAGCGGGGCTTTTTGATCCCTATAGGACGGAAGGATCATTTTGGGACGGCGGCAATGTTGCGCAACAAGAATCACGATTTCTCTCGTACGGTGTAGTTGGAAGAACTACGCGGGCGCATTGCGGCTGCGACGAGAGACGGGAGATGCGATGTATTGCACCAAGTGTGGAGCTCAGATACCCGATGGCTCCACGTTTTGTACGAGCTGCGGCGCTCGCGTGGGCGGCGTTGAGGACCAGGCGGAGCCTGTGGCGTTTCCGGTAGGGGACGCGCCGGCGACCGCTCCTCAGGGTGCCCCGGCTCATATGGCGGCGCAGCCTCGTTATGAGGAGCCTGTGACCGAGCCTGCCGAGGCCTCTCAGCTGTCTGTTCCGACGCCGCAGTCTAAGAAACCCAAGCACAAGGGCCGTATCGTCGCTGCCGTTATCGGCGGTGTGGCCGTTGTCGCCATCGTGGCAGCAATCGTTGTCGTACCGCGTATCGGCGCGTCGTCCGAGGTGACTTCGGGCGGCAAGGGCTATGTTGTCTGCGCGTGCGAGACCAAGGTTCTGCCCAAGAACAGCAAGGGCAAAAAGCTCGATAGTTATACCGTCGAGCTGGCGCCGGTGTCCGGCAAGGGCAAGAGCTACACCATCAAGGTCGATGGTGAGGACGGCTTTGCCATGGAGGACTTTGGCGAGCTGCCCGACCAGAAGTACCAGATGACCATTACCTCGGGCAAGGGCAAAAAGAAGAGCACCAGCACCATGAAGGTCGACTACGCCAAGGAAGGCTCGGACGCCCCTAAGAACGTTGAGCTCACGCAGTCCAAGAAGGAGGCCAAGGCATCTGCCAAGGCGGCGGTCAAGACGGCAAACGAGCTGTTCACCGACAAGATCCTCGAGTATCAGAAAAAGTATGGCGAGGGCGAGGCCGTTGAGGTTGCTCAATCTACGTATGGAGCCCAGGGCGTTGCTTTCGCTAAACTCGTCGATTTTGACGGTGATGGTCAGGACGAGCTCCTGATTGAGTATTCTGACGAGCCGCTCTTCAACACTAATGGCGTCGCCGCCGCTAAGGCCGAAGTTTGGGCATACCGCGACGGTGAGATTGAAAAGGTTTACGAGCCCGATGTCCAGGTCGACCCAATGGCTGTTGGCGTCTCGCTTCGTGTGTGTGAATGCGACGGCACGTATGGATTCAAGCGGTACCTGCATGATGGAAAGAAAATCAATTTCAAAGAGATTCCGGTTGGCATGAATGACTCTCACGACGGCTATGAGTGCGAATTCGATGCCTATGATGGCAAATCATTTGCTGCCATTGTCGGTCCTGCGTCGATCGATGATCCAAAGGTGACTGGCATCAATGAAGTGCGCGAGCTAGGAGCTGAGTTTACCGGTACCGAGGAAGGAGTTGCTGGCGCCATCGCCTCGGTCGCCACGACGCTAGAGCAGCTGAAGTCGAAGGACGATGACAGCGCGCAGGTGAGCTACGAAGCCGTTTCTGCCACGCAGGATGTCAGCTTTACGGCGCCGGTGGGCGAGGGCGCGCCTGATCCCGACGTTACATGCCAGATTTCGGCTACGTGGACCTATCCTCAGGTAAAAGGCCAGGGTGTAGGTATCGCCAAGTTCAACAAGGATATGATTTAGCTCGTCGCTGATGCGCTTGACGCGAGCAAGCAGGCGACGCCATATGATGAGAACAATCGTGTGACCACGATATATTACGCTGAGATTGTCTCGATTGACGGGGATATCGCCTGTGTGCGCACCTATACCAATAGCTACATTCCTCCGTATCGTTCGGAACAGGTGACGAGGTCGGCATACTATAACCTTAAGACGGGCGAGCAGGTTTCGCTCGAGGACTCGCTTGCGCAGCACGGGCTCTCGTTTGACACCCTCAAGAGCGAGGCCAAGCAAGTGATCGGGGCGGCAAAGCGAGGGGCAGATTCTATAGTCGACGACAGCCTCGAAGATGACGACAACTTTACCGAGGACCATTTCTACTATGACGGCAAGGGTTATATCGTTGTTCTCGATACTGGTTTATTTGACTGCATGGCATGGGGCACGCACGATCTGGTGGCGCATCCTTTCGATTCGAGCTATTCCAGCGGCCAAGATGTTACGCCCGATTATCCTCGTGCCACATATGTGTCTAACGAGTAAGGGAAGCTACGGATCGTGAATAGAACAGTCCCCGGTGACGCAAAACGCAGCGCCGCCGGGGACTTTTTGATGCAAATTGGCTCCGAAATAAGCTATCTGGACCAGCCGCGCCACGAAAAGCGCCCATCTACTACGTTTACCAGGGTTGGACCAACCATGGAGCGTTTTTTAACACTACAGCAAGATGTTTACCTGCGGTTTTGTTAACACAAATATGGCTATGGTTGGCACCCTTGGATTAAACGTAGTAGATGGGCGCATTTTTTGGTGCACAGCCCAAGAAGAGGTCGTTAGCCGCGCTGGAGGCCGAAGAGTTTGGCGTTGCGCTCGGCGACCATCATGTTGATGTCGGCGATTTCCATCTCGCCGTCAATGTAGGGCTGGTAAGTGCCGTACGGGTCGCCGGCTCCCAAGCTGCAGCTTCCGCAGTTATCGCAGCTGCCGTTGCCGCAGCCCGCGAGTGCCAGCTTAATGATCTCCTCGCGCTCGGCGCGCGTTGTGTCTTTGATGAGCTTGCTTTTTGCCATGACGTTCCTCGATTCGATTGTGACCGTCGGCCGCGCATGTCTTGTAGATACCGGCGGGCTTTGCCCATCATAGGCTTTTGCGCGGGTAGAATGCATGGATAACTTGATGCTTACAGGCGACGGAAAGGAATCGTTGCATGGACCAGGATAAGACGACCGTAATGGGTGGCTACGGCTCCCCGCGGACGGGCAATGGCGCCGATGAGACTCGCGTCGTGCCGGATGCCCGATACGCCTCGCCCGATGCGACCCACGCCTCGGCCGATCCCACGCGCGTTGTGAATTACGGGAACGCAGCGCAGGACCCGTATGGTGTCTCGTCGCGGAGTCCCTACGGCAACGCGGCGGCAGATCCTTATGATGACCTACTGCAAAATCCCATTCCGCAACCTCAGCAGACGACGTATATGCCGCGCACGGCGCAGGCCCGGCCTCGTTATGAGTCACGCGATCCGCATACGCGCCAGCCCTATCGCGAGTATCCCAAATCGATTCCGCAGTATGGTGAGGACGAGGAAGAGGCGCCGTCGCGTTCGTCGAGCGTGATTAAGAAAATCCTTATTGTGCTGGCGATCTTCTTTGCCCTGTCGGTTGTGTTTGCCATCGTGTCGGGCATGCTCAACAAGCGGGGCGCCACGACTGATACCACGGCCGAGCAGACCGAGACTACCCAGTCCGGCACCGTCGACCTGAGCGATATCCCGGGGCAGTATTGGTCCAACGCCAAAAAGCTCCTCAAGTCGCGCGGGGCCGATCTTTCGAACGCCGTGATCCTGACCGATGATGGCTCGACGCCCGTTGTCGATGCCAACTGGGTCGTGACGTCTGCCTACTATAACGACAACGGTAACCTCGAGATTCAGCTCACGCGCAAGGACAGCTCGTCGGGCAATGTATCCGGCGATCAGGGCACGACGGACAGTTCGAGCTCTAACACGCTGGAGGACCTGAACAACAAGGCGCAGGAGCTGGGAGATAAGGCCCAGCAGTTGGGCGACACGGCTCAGAACCTCGGCGATACTGCGCAGAATCTGGGCGATATGGCAACGAACGCCTGGGATGCCCTGCAAAACGGCATTTCGGGCGCGCAGGGGAACTAGCGGCCGAGCGGCTAGAGCCTTAGCAGTGCAAAAAAACGGGACGCAGGATCGCGTGACCGGGCGCGAAGGCGCGCTGGTCGGCGGTCCTGCGTCCCGTTTTGCTGTCGATTACAGCTGCTCGGCCGGGCGGTCGGGTGAGCTGAAGCCCGAGTCAAACGTGACGACGCACGAGGCGTCGGGCCTGCGCTCGTGCACGATGCGCGTGACGAGCTCCAGCAGCTCCTCGTCAGATATGTCAAAGCCGTCGGGACGCACCAGGTCAAATGACACAAAGCCGTCGTGCTCGTGCAGGTCGTGGATGGAGAGCGCGGGGTCGATCTGCATGATGCCGCGCTTGACCCAGCCGCGCAGGTCGTCGCCGGTGGTGGCGATGGGGTCGCAGTGTAGCGTGATGTCGATGCCCATCTGCCGTTTGATATCGTGCTCAATGGTGTCCAGAATCTCGTGGTGCTCAAAGGCATCGCCCTCGCCGGGCATCTCTACGTGTGCGCTGGCAAATTGCCGACCGGGGCCGTAGTCGTGCACCATGAGGTCGTGCGTGCCTAGGACCTGCGGATATGACATGATCTTGTCGCGGATTGCCTGGACGAGCTTGGGGTCGGGCGCTTGCCCCAACAGCGGGCTGATGGCGTCGCGCACCAGGCCCATGCCGCTGATGCAAATGAAGATGCCCACGCCCAGGCCCGCCCAGCCGTCGAGGTCAAAGTCTGTCGCTTGCGAAATAAGCGCTGCGGCCAAGACCGAGCCTGAGGCGATGACATCGTTTTTGGAGTCCTGTGCCGTGGCGATGAGGGTCTCCGAGTCGATGCGGTTGCCCAGCGTGCGGTTGAACGCCGCCATCCAAAACTTGACGAGCATGGACAGGACAAGGGCTGCCATGGAGAGCGCCGAATACGCGGTGGGGGAGGGCTTGATGATCTTGGTAATGGACTCGAGTGCCAGGTTGATGCCGACGGCGCAAACGAGAACGGCGACAAACAGCCCCGCCAGGTACTCGTAGCGGCCGTGGCCGTAGGGGTGACCTTCATCGGCTGGGCGGCTGGCAAGGCGGAATCCGAGCAGGCTCACGATGTTGCTCGAGGCGTCGGAGAGGTTGTTGAAGGCGTCGGCGATGAGCGAGACGGAGCCCGCGAGCAGGCCCGCGATGCCCTTGGCCAGGCACAGCGTGATGTTGAGGCCGATGCAGATGAGGCTTGCGGCAAAACCCGCGTTGGTGCGACAGGAGGTATCGACCGGCTCGCTTTCGCTGCCGGGAACAAGCGTATGTACCAGCCGATTTACAAATAGCATAACGATCGTCCTCACAATCATGTTTAAGGGGATAGTGTAGCTCGCATGGGCGCACCGTGCGCCGGTGCTCAGAAAATGCAGCAATGGTCTGCCCGCGCTAACGGGCGCGAGGCGGAGGGGACGACTGCCCGCGCGCCTTCGAGTTCACTGCGCCTTCCCGTCCGACCGGGTGCTCCATTTTGGGCCATATGGGTATGGGCATGTGCCTGCCTGCCCGACATACTTAATGTCGACAGCACTGTGCAAAGGAGGATGTTTCCATGGACGAGATGTTTGCCATTAAATGCCAAAACTGTGGCGGCCCTATGTACTCACACCAGGCTAAACGCAGCTTTGAGTGCGCCTATTGCGGCACGGTCGTTCCGTGGCAGGCCGATGCGGGGGAGCCCAAGAGCGCCCTGGGCATTCGTCATACGCCGTTGACGGTGGTGGATGGGCTACTTAAGCTCACCCATGTGTCGCAGCTCGAGCGCCCGGAGGACCCCGACTGGTATTTCTTCAATGCGTACTGGCGCAATCAGTCGGTTCTGGAGCATCTGCTGTGGGAGGACCGTGGCACGGCGCAGGAGTTCCAAGAGGCTACGCTTGTGGGCATCCCGTGCCCCTTCTGCGGCGCATCCTTTGAAGGCGAGTCTACTCAGCGCGTGTTTGAGTGCCCGTCATGCGGCAATAAGATTGGCGTTGCCGATCTGCTCAAGCCGGGGACGTTTAGCAAGCGCCTGACCATGGGCGTGGGTGCGGAGTATGTACCCGAGCGGGGTATTCCTTGCGAAATCTCACCGCAGCAGGCACGTGCCAACGCGCTGCAGCTGGTGCGCCAGTACCCCGATGCCTTTGCCGGGCATGACGTGGAAGACGCGATTCAAAATGACATGATGCTCTTCTATTTCCCCATGGCGCTCGCGGATTTGCGCATGATGGCGTCCTTTCCGGGCAAGGGACTGAGCAAGGAGACCTTGGTGTACTACGAGGTGCTCGACTGGGCGTATCCGCGGGCAAACTACCTGGACGTTCGCCTTATGGGCATTCTGGAGCCGTGGGACTTTGGCAAAGTGGGGCCGTTCGATCCCGCCATGCAGGAGGGCGACTTCCGCGTTGTCTCCGTCGATGCGTCCACCAAGGAACAGGTGGTTATTGATAAGCTGGCGCTCGACATTGCAGGCAACGATGCCGAGGCGGTGCTGGGGCTCAATAAAAAGAGCATCCGCGCCTGGGCGCGCAAGGCCCGCAAGCACAAGGACGGTCTGGTGATGGTGCCGGTCTACTTTGTCGATCGTCCCGCGTCGGACAGCCGCGATGGCGAGCAGGTGCGCATTGCCGTAAACGGCCAGACGGGTCGTGCGGCCGCGGTAGTGTTTAGCGACAAGCGCGAGACGCATGTGGTGGCGCCGCTCAATCCCAACGTGATGCTGTCGAGCGAAAGCACCGTGCACGCCACGCCCATCGAGGTCAAATACGTTAAATCGCCCTTCCTATACCAGATCGTGCGCCGTGGAGGCGGCGAGCAACCGCGCCAGGTTGCAGCCGCCGTCAAGGGTTCCTACCGAGAGGAGAAGCCCAAACGCAAGGGGCTGCTCGCTGCGATTTTTGGTAAGTAGGGGAGTGGTGCCGGGGCGTCGGGCTGCATCGCAAGGTCATGAGACGAATTTAAGACTGCTGGGAACGTGCTACCATTGCCGATAGCCTTAATCTTGTAAGAAGCGGAGGCCAGATTATGGGTTTTGCGGATCAGCAGCTTCAGCTTCAGGTGCCGTATTCTCCTGACGACACGTTTAATGCCTTGAAGACAGCTATGGAAAAGCTGCCTAAAGTAAAAGTTGATAGTGCATCGCCCACAACAAGAACAATTGCAGCTGAGATTGGTATGAGCCTTTGGTCTTGGGGCGAAAATATCAGTATTTCGGTTGTTCCAGTTGAAGGCGGATCTGGCGTTACTGTCAAGTCGTCATCTAAGGTCAGGGCAAACGTATTAAACGGGGGCAAAAATGCAAAGAATATTGCCGAGATAGTCGATGCCCTATCGAAGGAGCTCGAGCGGTATCCGCAGGTTTCACAGACTATTGAGACGCTGGCGGATAGTGGTTGATGTAGTTGCAAGGCTTGAGAGGCTTGCAGCACTGCGTGAGAGTGGAGTACTTACCGAGGAAGAGTTTGCTGCAGAAAAGGCAAAAATCCTTTCGTAATCAGACATGATGGTTGGATTTGCATTCTATTATTGAACTTGTTTATACCAGGCTGAAAACATCGTGTGTAATAAAGGTGCGTAGTAGTCTCGTCTTGATTGGCAGATGTAAATAAACGGTGGAACGGCTGTAAAAGAGCCTTGCCACTGGGTAAAATCAAGATGTGCCGCGGAACCCGCTCCTCAGCTACTCAAACTTCGGAGACGCGGGCAACGCAGGTGCTAATGTCTAAAGGGCCGGCTGCAACCGGCCCTTTTCATGACTCCCCTCGCTATCCGTTACTGCTTATATTCCCGCCAGATCGAGTAGAGGTTCCGGGCAATGCCGGTCACATACATCGAGAGGCGCAGGATTTCAAGAAACAAGTTCATAGGCTTCACCCCAATCGGAGATCGGAGCGTTGCCCGCAGGCGGATTCCGCGGCAGTCAAGATTTTACCTCACAGGCCGCGGTGGGAGGCATCTTACCCATCCCATGGTTTGGAGCAGTGTCTATCTAACGGGCAATCAAGCCTCTAGCTCTTTTTGAATTGAGCAAGCATCTGCCCGAAGAAGCTTAGTTCGGATGGCTCATAAATGAGCGAACCGCCGTCCGCGGTCCTGTAGACCCCGCAGGGGAGGTAACGCCCGTCGGGGAGGACATAGAGGTTGGCTTCTTCCTTTAGTCCTGCTGGAAATAGCGGAATCCCGTTTTCGTCCACTTGGAACTCGTCTATATTTGCGACCTCTCTTTCCATGATGCCCCCTGGTCAGTTTCTATCGTAAGTGCGCCCTAAAACAAACACTGCTCAATCAGCTCTTTTCCGTGTAGGGTGTCGATCCACTCCTGCGGGATGGCTTTGAGACCGTATGCCGTGCCTGCGAGGGCGCCGGCGACGGCTGCGGTGGTGTCGGTGTCGTCGCCCAGGTTGACGGCGGCGAGCACGCGGGCTTCGTAGCTGTTGGTGTTGACGAAGCACCAAGTGGCTGCCTTAAGCGTGTCGCGCACGAAGCCGCCAGACCTGATTTCCTGCTCGGGCACGTCTTTCAGCTGGAGCACCCATGAGGGAAACGCGCCGTTCATCACGCTCCTCATCAGCGCGACAAATATGATGCATGCGTCGGTCGACGTTCTGTGGGCGTGCGTAATCGCGGAGACCTCGCAGATCTCGTCGTCAGTCGCGTCGACAAACGCCAGGGGCGCGATGCGCATGAGCGAACCGTTGCCGTTGTCGCGCTCGCCGGAGCCTCCTTTGCCGGTGTGCAGGGCGCGGGCGGTCGTGCCGCCGTAATCGAAAACGCCGTCAATCGTATACTCGCCACGGGCAATCCAGCCTACGAACTTGTCGCGCATGTCCGCGGTGTCGATATGACCGAGCTCCCTAATCGAGTCGCAGGTAGCAAGCGTCATAGATGTGTCGTCGCTCCAGGTGCCGGCGGGCTGCCCATGCGTGCCGTAGCCGATCATGTCCGTGCATTCGAACGTGCCGCGGGGCATAAACTCGTAAGGAACGCCCAGCGCGTCGCCGACGGCAAGCCCATAGATGCAATCGCGTAGCGCTGGTTTCGACGTGTGCCCACGTTTCGTTGTAGGGGGTGCTGGCGAGATGAGCCGAAATCCCTCTGAATCGCTCTTGCGTCGTGTGGCCATGTCCTCGGCAGAACGCACTTTAGGTGCGCTTTCGGTGATGGCCTGATTGACACCTGTCATGGAAAACTCCTCTTGCACTTCGGATTGGAAATGCGTGGCAATCGGCGACAATATGTTCAGTTCGATTCGCGACGCAGTGCGTCGCGAATCGAGAGAACTCAATGGTCAATATGCCAAAATGGTGTGCCTAGACGTCTCTTTACACGGCAACAGGCATTTCTTTCGGGCGTCCTGCCTTTGGAGCGTCGGCGAGTCGTGCCTCGATGGAAGCTTTGGACACCATGCGCTTGGTGCCATCCTTCCATGAATCCAACAGTCCTGCATTTATCAGTTGCGAAACCCGTGCTGAGCTAACACCGAGCATGCGCGCGGCATCCGCTGCGGTGACGGCGGGGATGTCGCCGAGCTCGCGGCTGACGGCCACGGCGATAATCTTGCCGCCGTGTTGTGGCTGGTGTCCAAAGTCCGGCGCGGGAAGTTCAATGCCACCCATAAGGTGATCGTCGACCATGCATGCGAGAAAATCAGCGGCGCTTTCGACAGCGTCGTTTAGGTCGGAGCCAAACGTTCCACCTCCGCCCAGCGAGCCACATGGCACAGCGTCGACAACGCCGTCCGAATCAAAGAACTCGAATTCCCATACGTAAACCATGTAAGACCTCCTTTAAAAAGTGATGCGAAATGTGATGAGGATGAGCTATCGAAGCCCTGCCTGCCTTAGGATTCTTTTGGCAATTTGATCCTCGATCTCTCGGTGGCGTTTTACGAGCACGAGCTTGTCGCCTTTGACGAACTTCTCGTGATTAGTGCCTCCTTTCGAGATGAAGCCGGCTTCTTCGAGGATACGGATCAATTCGCGTCTCTGCATCTCAGCCTCTTTCAATAACCATATATTAGCACTTCCTAAGGGTTTTTTTAGGCTTTAATCTTAGCTATTGCTAATCCCTTTTTTGCGGCCCATCCTTGGATAACGGCTTATATTCGTTGTTGTATTAGTCTATTTGCTCGTGCGGACACGTTTTGGTGCCCTGCGCGTGACCGCAAAAAGGGTTTGTAGTGACTAAAATGTGGTCATAGAGATAGTTTTATCGAACTCCATGGGGGTGGCGCGCGTGGATGACAACACGTTGTTGTTTCACGATAAGGGTGCCGGCGTTTTCAAGGGAATAAGCATCTATCCCAATCGTATCGAGGCGGTCGTGAAGAACAACTTCTTCGGCACCCATACCAAAATCGTCTACCTCAAGGACATTACGGGTGTCAACAGGGTCAAGGGTAAGCGCGTGCTCCTTCGTAATAGGTTACTGACCGACTGTTCCTACAGGCTGAGCAGTCATTCCCAGGCCAAGGAATTTGTGAACGCGCTGAACATGGTGATGTAGCCCATGGCGGCGTTCGAGCCAAGGTAAAATCGGGGGCACAGAACGGTGTCCTGCGCCCCTCATTAAATCGATGTGTCCAAAAGGGCCGGCTGGCCTAATCGTCAACGTCTCCGTTGTCTTCGCGGTCATTTGCAAGCATTGCCGCGCCAGCGACCGTTGTCGCCATGGCGGCAGCGGCGAGCCCGGCGGCAATGCCGGAGCCGTCGCCCGTGTCGGCGAGTTTTCCGCCCGAGCCCTTACCCTTGTTGCCCTTACCATTCTTATCAGCGCCGTCTGCGTTGGAACCCGTGCCGCTGCCGGTGCCGCCTGCACTGCCCGAGGCCGCTACGGTAAAGCTTACGGCTCCATTGCTGGCGAGCATGTAGTTCTTTGCCGCGTCGCCCAAAAGGCCTTTCGCGCGCACCCAGTACGTCCCTGCGGTAAATGCCTCGCCTTCGGCCATTGCCGTGCCCGGCACACCGTTTGCATCGTGCATAAACTCGAGCTGGGCGGTGCAGGCATCGCCTTCGAGCTTGCCGTCGAGCGGCGCCGCGATCTTTGCGCGCACGTCCTCGCCGGCCTTAAGGCCCTCGAGCCCTTCAAAGTGGGGCGTCAATGCGCGCGGGTCGATATCGATGGGCACGGAACCCTGCAGTTCCGTAACGGTCTCGTTGCCCAGGGCGTCGACATCCACGTATTCGATAGCAAACGTGTTGCCCGAAGCTGCCACGTTGAGTACGTTACTGCTGTCGACAAGGCGGAAACGACCCTCGCCAACGGTCTTTCCATCCTGGAGTGAGGCATCGCTCAACGAGTCGCCGTATGTCATGCGCATACGGGTCGGGAGGTAGTACGAAACGGTCTGCTTGTGCTTCGCATCGTAATTGCGCTGGTAGATGCTTCGGGCCAGTGCCGCATCAACAAAGTCGGACGCAATGATGCCAATGTGCTTGAGGCAGTCCTCCTTTGTGCTCTCATTTCCGGCGCTGTTTATATACTGGCTCTTGTATAGATGCTCGTTGACCACTCGTGCTGCGGTAAAAGGATTGCTTCCTTGCTTGTAGTTCGTGCAGCTGGTGTAGTTGATACACCAGCTGTGCTCCAGGACCTTTACCTTGGCCCCGTCATTGTCCTCGACGTCCACCATGATGCGGGCGAGCTTGGTTGTCTCCTGCAGCGCCATATCGACCCAGCCGATTTTGTCGGTTCCTGTGCATTCGTAATGGTCCTGGGCGTATACCTTGGTGCAATAGGGCTCTTCGTCACCCGTTTTCCCCACGGCTTCAAAGCCCCGCTCGTCTCGAACGAGACACATGGAGGTGCTGTCGGTGTGTGCTGCGATTTTGTCGTCCCATTGGGTGAGGTCGAGGCCCCATGTGTGGCTGCTTACGCTGTTGCCGGCGAGCCCAAACCGACGCAGCAGGACGATCTTTCCGCGCACCTCGCCCAGCGTGGGGATGCGACTCGATGTGTAGAACAGGTCGGGGTTCTCATCCAAAACCTTGCCAAAGGCCGTCGTGAGGCTTTCGTTGGTAGCCTCGCCATTGCCCCGCGACACGAGCATGATGAGCGCTTCTGTCGGGTTTTCGCTCAAAAACGTATTGAAGTACCCGATGACATCGGAGAGATGCATAAAGTTCCCGTCTTTTTTGAGCAGGTAACAAGCTCCGTGGTCGATGCCGGGGTCGCCGTTCTCGTCGTTCTTTCCAAGTCGGATATCAAAGTAGCGAATGCCTTCGAGCAACTGCGTGGGGATGTAATCCTGCTGGCATTTTGCTTGGGAGGATTGGGGCTCGGTGTCATTGTCCACGCTGCAGGTGCCCGAATCGTGCGTGCCCGGGATGCTCAGTTCGTCGAGGAACTTGCTGTTGTCGACGTATTTCATCCAACAGGGCCCGTCGACGTAGCTGCTGTACGTGATCCAGTCGAGGCTGCTAACCGTGGCATCGTTCTTTTTCATATCGTAACCGATAAGTTCGAGCTCCCACGGAATGCTCTTACTCTTATGGCAGATCTTATTGTTGTCCTGGTCTTTGCCGTCCGATTCTATTGCCAGGTACTTAATGTCTTTTTTCTCGGTTTCTTTCTCGACCGTGCGGTCTCGGATGATATAGGTTCCGTTTGACTGGCGTTTAAACGCAAAAGCGCGGCTGGGCTTGTCGTCATACTCGCCACTCCATACGTGGATGACCTTTCCATCTTTGTCCGAGTCGCCGTCGACCGACCAAATGCTGTAGCCCGTCTTTTTATGCTCTTCGAAATTGAGTAAGGTGCGGATGGCATACCAATTTGTATTATCTGCATCGGTCACTACGTGTTCAAGGATGAGTTTGCTGGACGTGCCGTCATTAAACAGGTGGCAGACGTTGCCGCGAACGTTGCCGTCTTGGTTGACGCTCGCGGTGCGAAAATAGCCCGCGGGGCGAAGGCGAATGACGAACTTGTCGAGGGTGGCCGCCGGTGTGGGCGTGTCTTCTGCAAATGCCGCGCGCACGGGAAGGCCCAGCGCCGCGGTTTCGGGCAGGCTTGCAAATGGCGACAATGCTGCGAGTCCTAGGCCCAGCGTAAATGCTCGACGACTGATGGCGTGGTGTTCGGTCATAACTCCTCCATTCACGGGGTGCGGTTATGCGCTCGTTTTGGTCACTATACTGCCCGGATGTCTAAACGTGTTGGCTTAATTGTCTGCGCGGTGCTATTAATCGGCGGGCGGACGCGTTGGGGCGCTTGTCTATTTGTGTTGCTACCGCGCTGGGGGTGGTTTTGCCGTCCGGCACCCTCGCGTTCGCCGGCTATCGGCATAAGAAAGGGAGGGCCGGCGAGCCGATCCTCCCTTAGTACGAAACGCTGGGGCACCGCCGCTTGTTGGCGCTGCGCTCGTGTTTTTCGTTGCGCTCGCGAGTCGCTTAGCGCTTAATCTCGATATCGTCGAGCTTAACATCCATGGCCTCGGTCTTGGCCTTGGCGATATCATCGGCAAATTCCAGAGACTTCATCATGGTTTCGACGGCATCCTTGTGCTCCTCGACGTTGTCGATGCGCACGTAGACGCTGCCGCCGCCTGCTTCGGTGAAGTACTCAGTCGTCACGCCGCCCGAGTGTGTATAGGAAGCGTTGCGCCAAGTCTTGCCGTTGTACTTGACGGGGTCATTCTCGGTCCACTCAAAGCTGGCATTCCACTTTGCCTCGTAGTCGAACAGCTCGTCGGCGTTCTTGTCAGGATCGAAGACGGGGATGAAGCGATCGCTGGCGTGCTCGCTCTCGGTGAACTTAAACTGGGCCCTGTCGGCGGTATCGCCTGCGACGTCGGTGACCTCGACGCCCTCGGGGACCTCGACCTTAAACCAGATGAAGTCGGTCCTCATATCCACGGCTGGCTTTTCCGCACCGCCACCGCTGCCGGTAGCTCCACCGCTTCCGCCACAGCCCACCAGGGCAACTGCGGCAAAGAGACTCATGCAGAGGGTGAGAATCGCAAAGGCCTTCTTTTTCATGGTCGTGTCCTCCTCGATCTGTAACCGCCCATGGATTACCTGCCTTTACTGTACGCGCGGACGGCTCGCTAGGGTGGGCCATGTGTCCCATTCTGGGTGCCGGATTTGCGCCGACAAGTGGCAATATGCGCGGGTGTAAAAGAGGGGAGGGCCGATGCTATCGACCCTCCCCGGTGTTGGGTGCCCGATCATTTAATGACTGCGCATGCGATGCTGCGTGCGAGCCCCTAATGCCTGATCTCGATGCTCGAAATCTCGACTTCGCGTGCCTCGGCAACTGCCTTCGCCATGTCATCGGGGAACTCGATGGAGCTGAGGAGCGCCTCGGCTTCTTTCTTGTGCTGGTCGAAGTTCGAGATGAGGACGTAGACGCTTCCCGGCTCAACGTCGGTAAAAAGCATGGTTGAGATGCCGCTGTTGTCCTCGTATGTTCCGACGAGCCACGTCCTGCCGTTATACTCGACGGACCCGCCGTCCTTCCACTGGAACGTGTCCCCCTTCTTTTCCGCCTGGTCGGCGTGGGATTCCTCGGCCGTCAGCGCTTTTTTCCAAACGGGGATAAAGCGATCGGCCGAACCGTTCTCGTCTTTGGGGAAGGTGAGCTGGACCCTGTCGGCATTCTTGCCGGCAGAGTCGCTTACGCCGACGCCCTCGGGCATCTCGACCTTAAACCAGATGAAGTCGGTCTTCTGGGCGACGGGGGCCTTTTCCTTGCTCTCGCTCTTGGGGGCGCTGCCGCCGCCCGATGCGCTCCCGCCGCAGCCGACAAGGGCAAGCGCGGCAAAGAGGGCGATGCAGAGGGAAAAAATCGATAGGGTCTTTTTCTTCATGATGGTGTCCTCCTTGTCTGCCGATGACATCACGGCGCCGCATGCTGTTGGGGTACTGATTGCACTGGCGGCGGATGTCTTTGTGTGCTGTGCGGCGATACCTCCGTTCATCGCTTGTGGCCGTTGCGCGGCCGTGCCCCAACGGGTTCCTTACTTATAGATATGCCCCAGCTTGTGTTGCCCGGGAGTCTCGAAAGGTGGGCCATGTGTCCCATGTTTGGGGCACTGGGCGCATGGGACGGCACGGCTCGGCATCGGCTTTTCCATGTTGCGCAACAGCGCCCTGGGTGGGGGCGTATAGACTTGGCTGTGACAAAAGCTAAAACACGAAAGGTCGAACGATGTTCTGTCAAAAATGCGGACAGCAAGTGCCTGATGGATCGACGTTTTGCACGCATTGCGGGGTGTCGCTTGCGGGTGGCTCCGCGCCGACGCCTGCGGCTACCGCACCGACTTCCGCGCCCACGGCCGGCCCGGGCCTAACCCAATCGATGCCGCCGGTCGCGCCTGCGCCTCAAAAGCCTAAGAGCAAGGCGCCGGTCATTATCGCTGTGGCATGTGCTGCTGTGGTCCTCATCGGTGGCGGCACGGTGTTTGCACTCACGATGCTTAATGGGTCCAAGAGCTCTGACACGCAAATCTCGGTGATCGATACCGGGTCTTCGGACGAGAAAGATTCTTCTGCCAAGAAGAAGAGCGACAAGTCCAAGTCCAAGGAATCCTCGTCGTCCGATGACGAGGCCGTTCCCGAGGACGAGTCGGCATACTACGGTTCGGGCGATTCGGACGACTACCTAACCGACGTGTATACGTACACGAACGACATGCATCCTTATAGCATGTCGATTCCCAATCGCTTTGAGATGGAAGACACTCCCAACGGCAGCGGCGCTAGGTATGAGGACCCGGAGACGGGCTTTGTAATCAACCTGTTTGGCTACGTCAACATTAACGACGAAACTGCACACGAGATGTTCGTCGATGAGGACACCTCGGGCAAGACTGACCTCTATACCGCGGAGGGCGACAACTGGTACGTGGTTTCGTGGCGCGAGGGCGACACGATCATTTACGAAAAGACGATCGTCACGGATTCGACGATTGCCACGGCGCATTTGGAGTACTCGACTGCAAACCGCGACATGGGATCGAAGATTATCGACACACTGCTGCCGACGTTTCAGGTGGACTAGGCGCCCGTGCCTATAGCCGGCAATCGGAAACACCGATAGCCAGAGCTCCTGACAGTCTTTGTCTTATGGGCTAGACTGGCTTGGACAAGATCGATGAATGGGACAACCGCTTCCTGGCGTCGTTGTCCCATTTTTATTATGCGTGCGACCCGTGGTGGCCGGCACGGTGGGCAGAGGTGTTCCGATGAGCCAAGAGATGATGGATAAGACCTGTCGCGGATTTGCCGAGGCGTTGGCTGCACGCGAGCCGGTTCCCGGCGGCGGTAGCGCGAGCGCGTTTGTGGGAGCACTGGGTGCCTCGCTGTGCGGGATGGTTGCTCGCTATGGCGCGACGAACCCCGCGCTTGCCGATCGCGCAGACGATCTGACGCACGCGTTTGCCCAGGCAGACGAGCTGGCTCAGGAGCTTGTGGGTCTGGTTGCCAAGGACGTTCGTGCGTACGGCCAGGTGTCTGCGGCATACGGTATTCCGCGCGATGATCCGGCTCGACCGGCTGCGATTCAGGATGCACTGCACGTGGCAGCCATGCCGCCGTACCGCATTATGGATGCGTGCGGTCGTGCGCTGTCGCTGCTCGAGGACATGGCCGATAAGGGTTCGCGCCAACTGCTGTCCGATGTGGCGTGCGGCGCCGTATTCTGCCGCGCTGCCATGCAGGGCGCGAGTTTGACGCTCTTTGCGAACACCACGTCTATGAAGGATCGTGCCCGCGCCGAGGAGCTCGAGGCGGCGTGCGATGAACTGCTCGATACGTGGCTGCCGCGCGCCGATGCGCTGGCGCGCCGCGCCGCCGACGCCGCCAGGAAGAGGGGATAGCCATGGCAGAGCTGCTGAAGGGTGCTCCCGTTGCCCGTGCTTTGACTGAGGAACTCGCTGCTCGCTGCGCCGCCCTGCGCGAACGGGGCATCGTGCCGACGCTGGCCATCGTTCGTGTGGGCGAGCGCGAGGACGATCTATCCTACGAGCGTGGCGCCCTCAAGCGCTGCGAGAAGGTCGGCATCGAGGTTCGCCGCGTTTTGCTTCCTGCCGATGTTTCGCAGGACGAGCTGTTGGCGGCCATCGAGGACATCAATGCCGACCCCGCTGTTCATGGCTGCCTGATGTTTCGTCCGTTGCCCGTTGGGCTTGACGAGGATGCAGTTGCCGCGGCACTCGATCCTGCCAAGGATGTTGACTCCATGACGCCGGCCTCGCTGCTTACCACGCTTTCGGGGCGTGGCGAGGGCTTTGCCCCCTGCACAGCGGAGGCTGTGCTGGCGTTGCTGGACCATTACGGCGTTGAGCTGGATGGAGCCAAGGTCGCGGTCGTTGGTCGGTCGCTGGTGATTGGCCGTCCCGTTGCCGCCATGCTTACGGCTCGCAATGCCACAGTGACGACGTGCCATACGCATACGCGCGACTTGGCTGCTGAGTGCCGTTCTGCCGACATTGTTGTTGCCGCGGTTGGGCGTGCGCGTACGATTGGCGCGGATGCGGTTCGCAAGGGCCAGACGATCATCGACGTGGGTATTAACTGGGACGAGGCCGCCGGCAAGCTGGTCGGCGACGTCGATTTTGATGCTGCGGAGCCGATTGTTGGCGCCATCACGCCCGTGCCGGGCGGCGTGGGCGCAGTGACGACGGCGATTCTCGCCAAACACGTGATCGAGGCGGCGGAGCGCGCATTGAACTAGGCATTTTTGGCTGATTAGGGGGTTAGATATATACTCCCGTGACACGCCGTGTGCAAAAAATGCCAAATATGAGTACTGTTGCCAAGCTAGTTGCATATAATTTAGGTCATTTTGGCTCTCTAACGATATTTAGTATCGATAGGGACCCCTATTTTATTGGACCTTTGAGGAATTACATAGTCTAACTTTTGTACAAATGTAGACTTTCGACGCCCACGCCCGGCAAAATAGCTGCTACTAAATTGGTGTCAGTACTCATATTTGACATTTTTTGCACACAGGGGTTGCTGTGGCCGTGGTTTCGCCCTTTTTGCGCCGAAGCGATACACTGTTGCCGTTTGATTTCTTCGCTCAAGGAGGATGCGCATGCCGTGCACAACGATTTTGGTTGGTAAGAACGCGAGCTACGACGGGTCGACGCTTGTCGCCCGCAACGAGGACTCGTCCAACGGGGTGTTTGAGCCCAAGCGCATGCGCGTGGTGCATCCCGACGAGCAGCCGCGTGTCTACACGAGTGTCCTGAGCCACCTGACCGTTGAGCTGCCCGACAACCCCATGCGCTACACGAGCGTCCCCGACGTTGTCCCGGGCCATGGCATTTGGGCCGAGGCCGGCTTCAACGAGCTCAATGTTGGCATGTCCGCAACCGAAACACTCACCACCAACGAGCGCGTCCGCGGCGCCGATCCGCTCGTGGACTATGTACCCGCCAAGGGCAACGAGGGCGAGGACGGCTATGTTCCGGCGCAGCCCGGCGGTCTGGGCGAGGAGGATATGGTGACCCTGGTGCTGCCGTATGCCAAGTCCGCCCGCGACGGCGTGCGTATCCTGGGCGACCTGCTCGAGCGCTACGGCACCTACGAGAACAACGGCATCGCCTTTAGCGACGTTGACGAGATCTGGTGGCTCGAGACCATCGGCGGCCACCACTGGATCGCCAAGCGCGTGCCCGACGACGCCTATGTGACCATGCCCAACCAGCTGGGTATCGATAGCTTTGACCTGGACGATGCCGAGGGCGCCCAGGTCGACCACATGTGCTCCGCCGACCTGCGCTCCTGGATGGCCGAGTGGCATCTGGACCTGACGCTGAGCGTCGAGGGCGACGGTCCCGCCGCGGTCTTTAACCCGCGCGAGGCCTTTGGCTCGCACAGCGACAGCGACCACGTCTACAACACGCCACGAGCCTGGTACATGCAGCGCTGCCTCAACCCCAGCGATGTGTGGGACGGTCCCGACGCTGACTACACGCCCGAGAGCGACGACATCCCCTGGAGCCGCGTGCCCGAGCGCAAGGTGACCATCGAGGACATTAAGTACGTGCTCTCCAGCCACTACCAGGGCACGGAGTACGACTGCTACGGCAGCAAGGGCACGCCCGCCACGCGCGGTGCCTATCGTCCCATCGGCATCAACCGCAACAGCCAGCTCGCCGTGCTGCAGCTGCGCCCCTATGCGCAGCCGGCGTATCGCGCCGTGCAGTGGATGGCGTTTGGCTCCAACTCGTTTAACGCGCTCGTGCCGCTGTACGCCAATGTTGAAACCATGCCCGAGTACTATGCCGACACGCAGGCTCGCGTGACGTCCGAGAATTTCTATTGGGCAAATCGCCTGATCGGCGCCTTGGCCGATGTTCGCTTCCATGAGTGCGGCCGCGCGGTCGAGGATTATCAGGAGAAGGTCGGCGGCATGGGCCACAAGCAGATTCACGACGTTGACGCTGTCGTGGCCGCGCTGCCCGAGGCCGAGGTGCCCGCCGAGCTCGCCCGCGCCAACGAAGAGTTTGCCGAGCGTGTGCGGGTGGAGACCGATGCTCTGTTGGGCAAGGTACTCTACACCACGAGCTGTGCCATGAAGAACTCCTTCGCGATGAACGACAACGTAAGGTAAAAGCCGCATTGCAGCGAACGAGCGGGACAAACGCCGTCAAAGGCTTTGCCCCGCTCGATTTCTATTCCGGCGACAAACGATTTTGTGTCGTTCGCCCAATCTTGGGTACAAGAAGGCCAATGCAGTTGTTCATGATTGGAGCCAACCATGGTTATGAAATTCGATCAGCTTGTTAACGGTGCCATCAACGTGGGCTTCGGCGCCGCCGCCGTTGCCGTCGAGGGCGGCAAGAAGGTCCTCGACGACCTCAATACCAAGGGCGAGCAGGTCCGCAAGGACGCCGGCACCCCCGATATCGCCCGCAGCGTGTCCGATATGTTCGAGCAGGCCGGTGGCACCATCTCCGACCTCACCGAGCGCCTGGGCATGCAGGGCGAGACCGCGGCTCAGCGCGTGCTCGATGAGCTCATCCTGGCTCGCGTCCGCGTTATGACCGCCCCCGAGCGCACGGCCTTTTTGGCCCATGTGCGCGACATCGTCGATTCGGTCGAGGACAACGTGACCTCGGTGCCCGTCGAGTCCGTTGAGCCCGACGACGCAGAGGACGCCGAAGAGGCCGAGTAGCAGCGCAGATGGCAGATTCCACCACCGATTACAACAATCTAGATCCCTTGGGTGACGAGACGGCGGTTGTCGATGAGGTCGAGGCCGCTGTCTCGGGCGCTCGCAAGAAGCCGCGCGCTGTCGATATGGTCCCCGAGGAGCCCGACGCGATGGCGCCGGACGAGGAATACCAGCTCACGCCGGCAGGTCGTCGTGAGCGCATTGGGCAGATCGTTCGCCTGATCAAAAAGTACCGCGTGTGGGATAACCTCACGCCGGTTCGCCTGCGCCGCCTGCTCGAAGAGCTCGGCCCCATGTTCGTCAAGATGGGGCAGATTCTGGCCAACCGCTCCGAGATTTTGCCGCAGCGGTTTTGCGACGAGCTGCGTCGCCTGCGCTCCGACGTAGAGCCGGTGCCGTATGAGGTAGTGCTCCGCTGTCTGGAAGAGGAATACGGCCAGCGCCTGGGGCAGATGTTCGACGCGATCGACCCCAACCCGCTCGGAAGCGCATCGCTCGCGCAGGTGCACCGCGCCCGTCTGGTGACAGGCGAGGACGTGGCCGTTAAGGTGCAGCGCCCCGGTGCGCAGCAGGTCATGGCG
>CAUDCB010000014.1 GCA_958447915.1 uncultured Collinsella sp.
AAAGGAGTGCGTGTATGCGAGCCGCTATTTGTAGCGATAGGTGATGCGGCCGCGGGTCAGGTCGTACGGGGAAAGCTCCACAACAACCCTGTCACCGGGGAGAATACGGATGTAATTCATTCGGATCTTGCCAGAAATGTTGCACAGAACCGAATGACCGTTCTCGAGCTCAACCTTAAACATGGCATTGGGCAACGGTTCCTTTACCGTACCCTCGAGCTCAATTGCGTCTTCCTTCTTCACAAGCAATCATCTTTCTCTAGAAAACGACAGCGATTGAGTATTTTACAACACGTATGCACGCATCGTAATAACTTCGTAATGGCTCCACAACTAAGTGAAACTTGTTACTTTGAAATGTAAATGCCGACGAATTTGAACGCGGCCTCTACATCTCGCCTCCTTGCAAGGAGCACCAAGCGCCTTGCGCGTCGGTAGTAAGAATCACCGGGCCGTCATCGGTAATGGCGACGGTGTTCTCGTAGTGCGCGGCGGGCAGGTGGTCGTTGGTCGTGACGATCCAACCATCGGAGCCCGTGCTCACATGATTGGATCCCATCGTGACCATCGGCTCGATGGCAATGACCATACCGGCCTGGAGACGAACGCCCCTCCCCTTCTTTCCGTAGTTCGGAACGTTGGGGTCCTCGTGCATCACATGGCCAATACCGTGCCCCACATAATCGCGAAGCACGCCATAGCCGTGAGACTCGGCGAGGGACTGGACGGCATAACCAATGTCCCCAATATGGTTACCGGGAACAGCCTGCTCGATGGCAGCCTTAAGGCAATCGCGCGTAACCTCGCACAGGGCCTTGGCCTCGAGCGTGGGGGTACCGACGAAGAACGTCCAAGCGTTATCGCCGACCCACCCGTCGACAACGGCACCCGTATCGATGGAGATGATATCGCCATCGCGCAGGATCATGTCGGGATTGGGAATACCGTGCACCACGGCATCGTTAATCGATGCACAGATGGTACCGGGGAACCCGCCGTAACCCTTAAAGGCCGGGGTGCCACCATGCATGCGGATAATCTGCTCCGCAAGCTGATCAAGCTCAAAAGTCGAAACGCCGGGACGCACCATGGCTCCAACGTGGCGGAGCGCCATCTTAGATAGCGCTCCTGCCTTCTTCATCTGCTCGATTTGCGTTGCAGACTTAATCTTGATCATAGACCAAGAGCCTCTTTGACATCCCCGTACACGGTCTCGCGAGCCTGGTCACCGTTGACCGACTTGAGCAGACCCTGGCCACGATAGTAGTCGACGAGCGGGCTCGTGGACTTCTCGTAGACGTCGAGACGGTTCTTGATGGTCTCGGGCTTGTCGTCGTCGCGCTGATACATCTCGCCGGCGCACTTGGGGCAGGTGGCATCGGCAGCAGTGCCGGTGTAACCGCAGGCGCGGCAGGTGCGACGCGAAGACAGACGGTCGATGATGACCTCGGGGGCCACGTCGACCAGAAGGGCGCAATCGATCTCGCGACCCATGGCGGAGAGCTCGGAATCGAGCGTCACAGCCTGGGCGGTGTTGCGCGGGAAGCCGTCGAGGATGAAGCCCTGCTGGGCGTCATCGGCGGCAAGGCGCTCCTTGACAAGGTCGATCACGAGCTGGTCGGGAACGAGCTCGCCAGCGTCCATGTACTTCTTAGCCTGAATACCAAGCTCGGTGCCACCCTTGACGGCAGCACGCAGCAGGTCGCCCGTAGAAATGTGAGCGACGCCAAACTCGGCGACGAGCTCCTGTGCGACGGTGCCCTTACCGGCACCCGGAGCTCCGAGCAATACGAGGTTCATGAGCAATCCTCCTCTAGCCTATTTAAAGAATCCATCGTAATCATACATCTTGATCTGGCCTTCGAGCTTATCGACCGTGTCGAGCACGACACCGACCATGATGAGGATGGACGTGCCGCCAAATGCCTGGATCAGATGGTTACCCGTAAAGGAGAAGATGATCGAAGGCACGATGGCGATGAGCGCCAAAAAGACAGCGCTGGGAAGCGTGATCTTGTTGAGCGCGTTCTTGATGTAGGCCGCGGTAGCCCTACCCGGACGCACGCCCGGAATAAAGCCGCCCTGTTTCTTAAGGTTGTCGGCCGTGTCATCGGGGTTGAACACCATGGAGGTGTAGAAGTACGCGAAGAACACGATGAGGACAACGTTAAGCACCCAGTTGAGCCAACCGGTCGAAAGCGCGGAGGCAACTGCCTGAATCCAGCCGATGCCGGGGAAGAACACGGCAATCTGGGCCGGGAAGTACAGCAGTGCCGAAGCGAAGATAATCGGCACGACGCCCGCGGTGTTGACCTTGATGGGCAGGTAGGTGGTCTGGCCACCCATCATGCGACGACCCACGACGCGCTTGGCGTAGGAGACCGGGATGCGGCGCTGGCCGCGCTCAAGGAAAACGATCAGCGGGATAACCAGCAGGATGATGGCGCAGATGATCACCATGGTGATGATGCCACCGGCGTTACCCTCGGTGCTGGAGAAGATCGCCTGCGGAAGACCGGCCATGATGTTCGCGAAGATGATAAGCGACATGCCATTGCCGATACCGCGCTGGGTGATGAGCTCACCAATCCACATGATCAGCATGGCGCCCGCAGTGAGCGTACCGACGATCATGAGGTCAAAGATGATCTCGGGAGCGCCGGCGCCGTTGAAGCTAATGCCGAAGCTCTTAAAGAGGAAGAGGTAACCCACGGAGTTGAGGATGGCCAAAGCCAAGGTGAGGTAACGCGAATACTGCGTAATCTTGGTCTGACCGACCTCGCCCTCGCGGGCAAGCTCATGCAGGGAAGGCACGACGGCCTGGAGCATCTGGAGGATAATCGAGCTCGTGATGTACGGCATGATGCCCAAAGAGAACACCGAGACATAGCTCAACGCGCCACCAGAGAAAAGATTCAGGAGGGCCATAGCACCTGCGGCGACCGAGTTGCTCCCGGTCGAGAAAAGGCCCAGCATCCCCTGGAAGGGAATGCCGGGCACAGGAACGTGCGCACCAATGCGGTACACGACGAGCATAGCTATGGTAAAAAGAATCTTTTCGCGCAGTTCTTTGATGCGGAAAGCATTCTTAAGACCATTTAGCACGGCAGCTCGACCTTTCCGCCGGCGGCCTCGATCTTGGCCTGCGCAGAAGCGCTGACCTTGTCGACCTTGACCGTGAACTTCTTGGTGAGCTCACCATTGCCGAGCACCTTGACGGGCTCGAACTCGCTCTTGGTGATGCGAGCAGCCTTAAGAGCGGCACCGTCGATTACAGCGCCGTCCTCGAACTTACGCTCGAGACGCTCAACGTTGACAGCGGTGTACTCGATACGACGGGGGTTGCGGAAGCCCGGAAGCTTGGGCAGACGCATAGCCAGCGGAGTCTGGCCACCCTCGAAGCCGGCACCCTTGGTGCCGCCAGAGCGGGAACCCTGGCCCTTCTGGCCGCGGCCAGAAGTGGTGCCGTGACCCGAAGAATTGCCACGGCCGACGCGCTTGCGGTTCTTGGTGGAACCGGGCGCGGGAGTAAGATCGTGAAGCTGCATTTGCTACTCCTCTACAATCTCGACAAGGTGCTTGACCTTGAAGATCATGCCGCGGACGGACTCGTTGTCAGCAATCTCGCGAACCTCGCGGATCCTGTGGAGACCGAGGGCACGGACAGTACGGACCTGGTCCTGCTTGCAACCGTTGGTGCTGCGGACCTGCTTGATCTTGATGGTGTCAGCCATGCTTAGTTCTCCTTACCGACGAACATCTCGGAGACCGTCAGGCCACGGCGAGCCGCGACGTCCTCAGGGCTGGAGAGCTCCTTGAGGCCCTCGACGGCAGCCTTGATGATGTTAAGGCCGTTGTCGGTACCGAGGGACTTGGACAGGACGTTCTTGATGCCAGCAAGCTCGAAGAGGGGACGCACAGCGCCGCCGGCGATAACGCCGGTACCCTCGACAGCGGGCTTGATGATGATGCGGCCGGCACCAAAGTGACCGAGAACCTCGTGCGGGATGGTGCCCTCTTCGGTCACCGGCACGTGGAACATGTTCTTCTTGGCATCGAGAGACGCCTTGGAGATGGCCAGGGGCACTTCAGCGGACTTGCCCATGCCAACGCCGACGTTGCCCTTGCCGTCGCCAACGACGACGAGAGCGACGAGGCTCATGCGACGACCACCCTTGACGGTCTTCGACACGCGGTTGATGTAAACGACGCGCTCCTCGAACTCGGAGGCCTCGCGCTGCTGCTTCTGATTACGAGCCATGTGCTACATACCTCCTAGAACTCGAGACCGGCGACACGAGCACCGTCGGCGAGGGCCTTGACGCGGCCATGGTAGATACGGCCACCGCGATCGAAGGCGACCTTGGTGATGCCGGCCTCGATGGCGCGCTTGCCAACGAGCTGACCGACCTTCTCCGCAGCCTCCTTGTTCGAGGTGTGGGTGCCCTTGAACTCGGCCTCGAGGGTCGAGGCGGAGACGAGCGTCAGGCTGGAGCCCTTGCTGTCGTCGATGATCTGGGCATAGATGTTGGCGTTAGTACGGGTCACGCGAAGACGCGGACGCTCGGCGGTACCCGAGACCTTGCCGCGAACACGACGCTGACGACGCTTGAGGCCTTCCAGCTTCGCCTTATGCTTGTTCATACGTAAACTCCTAAAAAGGTTGATCTTGCCAGCACCTGACGGGGTGCTGGTCTTATGCGAGTGAGTCGGTTACGACTACTTGGCGGCCTTACCCAGCTTGCGGCGGATGTGCTCGCCAACGTAGTGGATACCCTTGCCCTTGTAAGGCTCGGGAGGACGATGGCCGCGGATCTCAGCGGCGATCTGACCGACCTGCTGCTTGTTGATACCCTTGACGTTCACGTGGGTGTTGTCGGGAACCTCGAAGGTGATGCCCTCGGGAGCCTCGACGATCACGGGGTGCGAGAAGCCCAGGGAGAACTCGAGGTTCTTGCCCTTCTGCTGCACGCGGTAACCGACGCCGGCGAGCTCGAGCTTCTTCTCGAAGCCCTCGGAAACGCCAACAACCATGTTGTGGATGAGGGCGCGGGTGAGGCCGTGGCGGGCACGGGTCTCACGCTCGTCGTCGGGACGGGAAACGGTGAGGACGTTGTCCTCGACGTTGATAGCGAGCTTCTCATAGACATCGAGCTCGAGCTGGCCCTTGGGGCCCTTGACGACAACGTTGTTGCCGTTGACTGCCACTTCGACTCCGGCGGGAATCTGGACAGGCTTATTACCGATACGAGACACGGTGATCTCCTTTCCTTCTACCTACCGAGCGAATTACCAGACGTAAGCGATGATCTCGCCGCCGACGTTGTGCTTGCGAGCATCGCGGTCGGTCATGACGCCATGGCTGGTGGAAATAATGGCGGTACCAAGGCCACCGCGGACGCGGGGCATGTCGGCAACGCCGGTGTACTTACGCAGGCCCGGCTTGGAAATGCGGCGGATGCCGTTGATGACCTTAGCCTTCTTGGGACCATACTTAAGCGTGATGTGCAGAGTCTTCTGGGGAACGGTGTCCTCGACATCGTAGCCCTCGATGTAGCCCTCCTCGTGCAGAACACGAGCGATCTCGACGAGCTTCTTGCTGCTCGGCATGGAGACCGTGGCCTTGTTCACAGAGTTAGCGTTACGGATGCGCGTAAGCATATCTGCGATCGGGTCTGTAAGGTTCATACAGATTCTCCTTCGTTCTTGATGAACACGTGCTCTTGGTTCTTCGCCGCCCTTAACGGCAAAGCCTAACTAGCGCGTTTTCCCTGTTCCAAACGGATGCTTGAAACGCTGGTAGTGACTTACCAGCTGGCCTTCTTAACGCCGGGAAGCTCGCCCTTGAGTGCAAGCTCGCGGAAGCAGACACGGCACAGGCCGAACTTGCGGTACACAGAGTGCGGACGGCCGCAGCGCTGGCAGCGCGTGTACTCACGAGTAGAGAACTTCTGCTTGCGATTGCACTTGACGATCATCGATGTCTTAGCCACTTATATCCTCCTCACATAGAGTATTGTTCGCCCCAAGCGCCGCCCCCTTGTGGGAACGGCGCTTATAGGGCAGGTGAACCTATTTCTTGAACGGGAAACCGAAGGCGTCCAGAAGGGCCTTGGCCTCCTCATCGGTGTTGGCGGTGGTCACGAAAGTGATGTCCATACCACGCTGGTGATCGACGGAGTCGAAGTCGATCTCGGGGAAGATGAGCTGCTCGGTGACGCCCATGGAGAAGTTACCACGGCCGTCGAAGCTCTTGGCGGAGATTCCGCGGAAGTCGCGGATACGGGGGATCGCGACGGAGGTCAGACGATCGAAGAACTCCCACATACGGTCGCCACGCAGGGTAACCTTGCAGCCGATCGGCATACCAGCGCGCAGGCGGAAGGTAGCGATGGACTTGCGGGCACGGGTGATCATCGGCTGCTGGCCGGTGATAGCGCGCAGGTCGCGCACGGCACCGTCGATGGCCTTGGAATCGGTAGCGGCCTCGCCGACACCCATGTTCACGACGATCTTCTCAAACTTGGGAATCATCATGACGTTCTCGTATTGGAACTTGTCCTGAAGCTGCTGCTTGACCTCGTTGTTGTACTTGGTCTTCAGACGCGGCACATACTTCTCTTCTGCCATTGTTCACTCCTTCTTGGGGTTTTAAGCACGGGGCGTGGCCACGATGGGTTGTCCTCGTGCCTCCTGGCTGCATCCGCGCCGCTCATGGCATTTTGCGGTTTGGACTCGACGCAGCAGGAGCCGACAAAACAATCGGTACTATACGCGCATTGGGTGCATATTTCCAGAAAAACCTCGTCTGCCTGCACAACTCCACAACTCCCCCGCACAAATGCGTCCCATAAAGCAGTTGCGGTGAAATAGGGACTGTTTGGCAACCTAACAGGCTTAAACAATCCGTATTTCACCGCAACTTATTGATGGGGATGCGACTAGCGCTTGCGGGGGACGAGCTTGGTACGGCGCAGGTGGATCATCTCGGCGGCGATGGAGATGGCGATCTCCTCGGGGTCCTCGGCCTCGATGGCGACACCGATCGGCAGGTGCAGCTCGTCGATCTGCCCCTGCGTAAAGCCCTCCTGCTCCAGGCGGGCGCGCACAAAGGCCGTCTTGCGACGCGATCCCAGGCAGCCTAGGTAGGCAGGCTTGGCGCGCATAGCCTGAATCACCACGTCGATATCGGACTTGTGGCCCGCCGTGGCGACGACCACCAGGTCGCGCGGGCCGATGGGGCACTGTTTGCTCAGGTTCTTGTAGTCGACCAGACGACGGTCGTAGACACCGGGCACCCATTCGGGGGTCAACGTGCCGGGACGGTCGTCGCAAGCCACGACGGCAAAGCCCGCCGCCGTGAGCACCCGCGCCGTCGCAGCGCCCACGTGGCCGCAGCCAAAGATATAGGTCAGGCCCTCGGGGCAGAGCGTCTCGATGTGCGCCGCGGGAATCTCGGAGGCCGCGTTGGTGTAGGTGACCCTACTCCCCTCCTCCACCAGCGAAAGCCCGGGGCAGCCCGCAATGGTGCGGCGCGATTCCTCGCCATGGTACTCGGCCACATCGCCCTCGAGCGCGCTCGCGATAAACGGCTCAAAGTCGATGACGAAGTCGCCGATGCGCCGATAGGCCAAGACGTCGGCAATTTCCTGGAACAACGGTGCCTGAGTCGCATCCAGATGCAGGTAGCACAGGCAGATGGCTCCGCCGCAGATCATGCCGGTATCGGAGTTCTCGCCGCCCATGGTGTAGCGGACCAGACGCGACTGTCCCGCGCTCAGGAGCTCGCGCGCCTCGTCCAGCGCAAAGAGCTCAATCTTGCCGCCGCCGATGGTGCCCGCTTGGCTGCCATCAGCAAAGACGGCCATCCATGCGCCCACACCGCGCGGCGACGACCCCGCCGTGCCGGCAACTACCACCAGCTCGCACGTCTTGCCAGCCTTCAGAGCGCCAAGCGCAGCATTCACCACATCGAGCTTTTCCATCGTCGCTTCCTATCCCCTAAAAACATCGGTGAGCATAGCGAGCGCCTCGAGCACGCCGCCACCGACCGACGTCGCCTTGTCCGAAATGTAGTTGATATAGCTGGCATCGCCGCGCGGATCGACATCGGCGCATTTAAAGCCCTCGATCACCTGAACGCCATCGGCCAAAAGACCGCGCAAGCAGCCGTCAATCTGCGTGACCATGGGAGTATCACCCGCATGCCCGATCACGTCGCCGGCACTCACGATGTCGCCGATTGCGCGGTCGGACCGAAACACGCCGGCGGCGGGGCTGTGGATAACGCGCTCTTTGCCATAGCCGGCGATGATGCCCGGCACGCCCGTATTGGGTTGGGGCGAGCCCTGGGTGATGACGCGGCCGAGGAAATGACCGCGCATGGTCTCGACCACGGCGTCGCAATCGACCGGCGCGGTAAAGCCCGGCCCCACGGCGATGACGACAGGCGCCATATCGCGCGTGGTGCCCAAGTTGCGCTTAGCCAGAATCGCGTCGACCACGGCAGCTGGTTTCAGTTCATCGAGCATCTTGGCCTGGGGGTCTACCACGACGGCGACGTCTCCGGCCTCGGTAATTGCAAGCGCCTCTGCCGGCGTCCGCGCCAAGCGAGCGCGAATGCCCTCGACCTGGACCTCGCCCAGGCGAATGGCCTCGCAAAAACTGATTGTGCGACGGATGCACGTGGGGACCGCGATATCGGCCATGACAACCGACACGCCGGCGCGCACCAAGCGAGCGGCGACGCCCGTGGCGATATCGCCGGCGCCGCGAACATAAACGAGCATTCCCGGGGCACCTCCCTGTGCTACGGTTTGAGCAGAGCAAAAGCGGTTCGACCGCTACTCTGATGATTATTTATTATCACAGTATTATACGGCGGTGAACAGATGGAAACGACGAGTGGAAACCTTGCCTCCGCGCTCAAGATCGAGCCGGGCATTACCGCGATTATCGGCAGCGGTGGCAAGTCGACCCTGCTAAAGACGCTGGGTCTTGAGCTCATGCGCGCTGGCGGCCGCGTGCTCCTCTGTACCACCACGCATATGTTTCCCGTCGCCGGCGTGCCATGGGACGGGTCGAGCCGTCGCCTGGACTCCGCGCCTTGGAAGCCGGGGGCCCCGCATGTTCCCGGCTGCACCTGCGAGGCCTGCGCGGGGCTTGTCCGCGGAAGCATCTGCCAAGCTGGTGTCTTGGACCCGGAGACAGGCAAGCTCTCCGCCCCCGCCGAGCCGCTCAACGAGCTGGCGCAGCGCTTTGACTATGTGTTGGCCGAGGCAGATGGCAGCAAGCGACTCCCGCTCAAGGCGCATGCCGCCTGGGAGCCGGTAATTCCCGCCGCCACGGCAAACGTTGTCTGGGTCGTCGGCGCCTCGGGGCTGGGCAAGCCCGTCGCCGAGGTTGTCCACCGCCCCGAGCTCTTCTGCGAGCGCTGCGGCTGCGAGCCCACCGACGCTGCCACCCCAGAGCACGTCGCCATGGTGCTCAATGCCGAGCTGCGGATGCTGAACCTCAACAATGCCCGCATCATGCTCAACCAAGTCGACACGCTTGCCGACCCAACGATGGCAGATCGCTTCGAGGCTGTCCTCGACCGCTCCCTCATCGCCACCAGTCTCAAATAGCCGGCGCTGCCCCAACAGACCTATAAGTTGCGGTGGAATAGTTCCTGAAACGGCCTATTTGGCGGCTAAACAGGAACTATTTCACCGCAACTGCGGAGGGGAATCCGGTGATCTTCCTGTTAGCGGGACACGTAGCGACCGGGCTGGGCTCCGGTGGGTTCGCCGTCGCGCGCTGCCAGCACGCCGTTGACGTAGACGGCCTTGGCGCGACCGTGCGCCTCAAAGCCCTCGAGCGGCGTGTAGTCCACGGCCTGATGCTGTGTCGCGGCGCTGATCGTCCAACGCGCGCACGGATCCCACACGCACACGTCGGCATCGGAGCCCTCGGCAAGACATCCCTTGCGCGGATACATGCCAAAGACGCGCGCCGGGTTCTCGCTCATCAGGCGGCAGAGATCCTCGGGGCCCAGCTGGTCCTCAAAGCTCGTGGCAATCGCGACGGGGCGATGCTCCACACCGGGTGCGCCGTTGGGAATCGCGCGGAAGTCGTCGCGCCCGCGGTCCTTTTGCCCGTGCAGGTTAAAGCTGCAATGATCGGTCGCAATAGTATCGATCTCGCCGGCCACAAGTGCCTCGCGCAGAGCCACACGGTCGCCAGCATGGCGCAGCGGCGGGCTCATCACATACTTGGCACCCGCAAAGCCGTCCTCTCCCTGCTCCAGATAGCAGGTGTCGTCGAGCATCAGGTATTGAGGGCAGGTCTCGACATAGATGTTCTTCTGCCCGCGCGCCTTGGCGGCACGGATGGCCGCGAGCCCCAGCTTGGTCGAAAGGTGCACCACGTTGACCGGAGCGTCCCCGGCCAAGTGTGCCAGGTACAGCAGGCGGCTCACGGCCTCGGCCTCGCACACGTCCGGACGGCTGAGCGCATGGCCCTCGGGCTCGTGGATACCCTGCTCGTACACGCGCTTCTGCAGCTCGTTCACGAGCGTGCCGTTCTCGCAATGCACGCACAGGATACCGCCCACGCGCTTGAGCTCCTCCAGCACCTCGAGCGTCTCGGCATCGTCCAAGCGCAGGTGGTCATAGGCAAAGTAGGTCTTAAACGACGACACGCCCGCCTCGCGCATGGCCGAAAGATCGGCACGGTTGCGCTCGTTCCACTCGGCGAGTGCCATATGAAAAGCGTAGTTGGCCGTGCAGGTTCCGTCGGCGCGATGATGCCACTCGGCAAGGGCATCAGGCATGGTCACGCCGCGATCGGCCGTCGCGTAGTCCACGATGGTCGTCGTACCGCCGCAGACAGCCGCGCGCGTACCGGTCTCAAAGCTATCGGCTGTCCAATCCATGCCGGTCCAGCACTGCATGTGCGTGTGGCCGTCGATAAAGCCGGGGAACACCCAGCAGCCCGCGGCATCCTCGACGGTATCGCCCTCGCCCGGCTCAATCGCCGCGGCGATCCGCACGATCTTATCGCCCTCCATGGCAAGATCGGCGCGGCGAAGCCCCTGGGGCGTCACGAGCGCGCCGTTTTTGATGATGGTCATGTTGCTCCTTATTGATTAATACAGTTGGCCACGCGATCAAAATACGAGCAGGCCGCAATATGCTCCGTTATGCGTCGCTGTCCCTCGGCGGTATCGACATCCCACAGCTCATAGGCGCGCGCTTCGACCAACGCAACGTCGGTGCGGCCCTTGAGGATCGAACCGCCGCCGTCCTTGCCCTCAAGACACATAAGTGCATCGAACAGTTCCGCCGGAAAAAGCACCGGACTCGAAGGCTCACCGTTGCACGCAAGACGCACCGGATGCTTGCGGCCACGCTCGTCAAACGCGCGAACCATAGCCTCAAAAGAATCCGAACTCACGAGCGGCTGGTCGCCCGGCAAAAAGAGGCAACCTTTCCAGTTGCGTTCGGCTCCCCATGAAAGGCCCGCACGGACGCTTTCGCTGCGCAGCTCGCCATCGTGCAGCACGCACGGGCAATACTTGTCCTCGCAAATCTGAGCGACCTCGGGCCAACGCGTCGAAACCACGACGTCAAAGTCCCGGGGAACCGAATCGATGGTCCGGGCAATCAGCGGCTCGCCATAGATATCGGCAAGCATCTTGTTGGAGCCAAACCGCTTACCCTCGCCCGAAGCCATAATGACGCATCCAAGTTTCATGGTGATACCTCCCCTGAAACCATCGTACCCATAACTCGCGCCGCGGGCATCCACATCGAAAGCGCTTATCCCGCACGCCCGCGATGGCAAAAGGGGGCACCCCGCCGGTTGGCAGAGCGCCCCCTTTACATGGCTTACCTCAACCCGGCTTTAGGCCTGGAACCAACGGGCAGTGTTGCGCTCGTCGAGGGCCTTGAGGGTAGCGGCAGAATCGGCAACCTTCTGCAGGAACATCATGGCTGCGATGGCGTACGGCTTGTAGCTGGCCTCCTTGTACATGCCCACGCGGTGCATGTCGAAGACGTCGGCGTTAACCTCGCCGTGCTCGCAGGAGACACCGGAGATGTCGGCGGGCAGCGGGTGCATGAAGATGGTGTCCTGGCCGTTGGCAGTCTTCTCCATGAGTTCGGTCGTGGAGCACCAGTCCTGATGGGTGGCGTTCTGGGCGAGCAGCTCCTTCTCGAGCGCGGCAATGCCGGCGTCGTCGCCCTCGGCGTACAGGTTGGTGCGCTTCTCCATGGCGGCAAACGGAGCCCAGCTCTTGGGGATCACGATGTCGGCGCCCTCGAAGGCCTCGGCCATAGTGTTGACCTGCTTAAAGGTGGTGCCGGACTCGGCGGCATAACCCTTGGCGCGCTCGACGACCTCGGGCATGAGGTCGTAGCCCTCGGGGTGGGCCAGGGTGACGTCCATGCCAAAACGGGGCAGCAGGCTGATCAGCGACTGCGGGCAGGACAGCGGCTTGCCGTAAGAGGGCGAATAGGCCCAGGTCACGGCAACCTTCTTGCCCTTGAGGTTCTCAAGGCCGCCAAACTCGTTGATGAGGTAGAGCATGTCGGCAGAGGACTGCGTGGGGTGGTCGGAATCGGACTGCAGGGAGATGAGCGTGGGACGGTGATCAAGAACGCCGTCCTCGTAGGCCTGCTGCACGGACTCGGAGACCTCGGCCATGTAGGCGTCGCCCTTGCCGATGTACATGTCGTCGCGGATGCCGATGACGTCGGCCATGAAGGAGATCATGGTAGCGGTCTCGCGGACGGTCTCGCCGTGAGCGATCTGGGACTTCTTCTCGTCCAGGTCCTGCAGCTCAAGACCGAGCAGGTTGGCGGCCTTAGAGAAGGAGAAGCGCGTACGAGTGGAGTTGTCGCGGAACAGGGAGACGGCCAGGCCCGAGTCGAAGATCTTGGACGAAACGTTGTTCTCGCGCAGGGCGCGCAGGGCGTCGGCGACGATGTAGAGCGCCTTGAGCTCATCGGTGGTCTTGTCCCAGGTGTGCAGGAAGTCGCTGCCGTACATACCCTTAAAATCGAGGCCGTTCAGCTGCTCGACGAGCTCGGTAAACTTGGCGTCCATGGAAATGTCCTTTCAAAAGATGAAACGATCGCAATGAGTAGACGTGCTCCGACATGCGCGTGTGGCTAGAACATGCAGAGCACTATGACGAGGACCCGCCACCGTTGAGGAAGCATGGGAGATAACGACTGCGGGCCCAAAGTCAACAGGGGTGCCGGGGACACGAGCGGCCCCCGGCTCAACAAGATCGTGGAATGGGACTAATCGATCTTGTTGTTGGTCAGACCGGCGCGGAACACGGTGGCGTCGCCATCGGCCTGGCTCGGATCGTAGAGGTTCAGAGCAGCCACATACATAGCGGCAGCGGTGACCAGGTCGTCCTTGTAGGTGACCTCATTGGGGGCGTGAGCCTGAGACTCGGCACCCGGGCCAAAGCCGACGCAGGGGATGCCATAGCGGCCCTGGATGGAGACGCAGTTCGTGGAGAAGGTCCACTTGTCGCACAGCGGACGACCGGTGCGCTTGTCCATGCTGGGCTCGCAGCCGATGCGCTCGTCACCGAACATGGCCTTGTGGGCGTCGACGAGGGCCTTGACGTGCGGAGCGGTCTCCTTGTTGATCCACGTGGGGAAGTAAGCCTCGGTCTCGTAGACCTCGCCGGTCCAGGACGGACGGTCGTACATGTACATGGAGACCTTCACATCGTCGCCGTACTTCTTGGCAGCCGGCAGGTTGCGGATCTCGTCCAGGCAGGACTCCCAGGTCTCACCGGCGGTCATGCGACGGTCAATGGAGATGACGCAGGAATCAGCGACAGCGCAGCGGCTGGGGCTGGTGTAGAAGATCTGGCTGACGGTGCAGGTGCCGCGGCCCAGGAAGCGGGCATCCTCGTAGTGCTCGGGGTTGTACTTGGGGTCGAGCATCTTGACGAGACCCTTGATGTCGGTCGACTCGTCGCAGCCGTTGTTGTTGAGGGCGCGGACGTCGGCGATGATGTCGGCCATCTTGTAGATGGCGTTGTCGCCGCGGTCGGGAGCGGAGCCGTGGCAGGAGGTGCCGTGAACGTCGACGCGGATCTCCATGCGGCCGCGGTGACCGCGATAGATGCCGCCGTCGGTGGGCTCGGTGGAAATGACGAACTCGGGCTTAATGCCGTCCTTGTTGTAGATGTACTGCCAGCACATGCCGTCGCAGTCCTCTTCCTGGACGGTGCCGACGACCATGATCTTGTAGCCCTCGGGGATGAGGTTCAGGTCCTTCATGATCTTCGCGCCGTAGGCAGCGGAGGCCATGCCGCCCTCCTGATCGGAGCCGCCGCGGCCGTAGATGATCTCGTCAGTCTCATAGCCCTCGTAGGGGTCGTTCGTCCAGTTGGCGCGGTTGCCGATGCCGACGGTATCGATGTGGGAGTCGATGGCGATGATCTTGTCGCCCTCGCCCATAAAGCCCATGACGTTGCCCAGGCCGTCGACCTTGACCTCGTCATAGCCAAGGCTCTCCATCTCGGCCTTGATGCAAGCGACAACCTCACCCTCCTCGCAGGACTCAGAGGGGTGGGAGATCATAGCGCGCAGGAAGCGAGTCATATCAGCACGATGAGACTCAGCAGCAGCCTTGATAGCATCGAAATCGAGTTCTTTAGCCATTGTTCATAACCTTTCAAACGAAGGAATCTACCTGTGAGGTGGCGGAGCGATACCTATTTACTCCGCCCTAACGATTAGCAAGTGGGATATTCGCCTTCCCAAACAATACGGCGATACTGGTCGGGATCCGTATCGCCCTCGGTGGAGAAGCAGAGCACGGAGCTCGTCTTGTCCAGGCCGATGAGTTCCTTGAGCTCGGCATACTCGGGATCGAGCATGAGAGTCTCGACCAGGCCGGTGGTCACAGCGCCGGACTCGCCGGAGATGACGCGCGGGTCTCCCTTCTCGGGAGCGCCCAGGGTGCGCATGCCGCGAGCGGTGACCCAGTCGGGGCAGGACACGAAGGCGGTGGTGTGGTTGCGCAGGATATCCCAGCCCAGAATGTTGGGCTCGCCGCAGCACAGACCGGCCATGATGGAGGGCATGTCACCGTCCACGATGCGCGGATCGCCGTCGCCGGCGGCAGCGCCCTTGTACAGGCAAGCGGCAGGTGCGCACTCAACCACGACGAAGGTGGGAGGGTTATCGGGATACAGGTTGGTAAAGTAGCCCACCACGGCGCCGGCGAGCGAACCCACGCCAGCCTGGACAAACACGTGCGTCGGGCGGTTGATGGCCATCTCGCGCAGCTGCTCGGCAGCCTCGGAAGCCATGGTGCCGTAGCCCTCCATGATCCAAGACGGGATCTTCTCGTAGCCCTCCCAGGCGGTGTCCTGAACGATAACACCGCGCTCGCAAGCGTCGGCCTCGGCGGCGGCCATGCGCACGCACTCGTCGTAGTTGACCTCTTCGATGGTCACCGTTGCGCCCTCAGCGGCGATGTTATCGAAGCGGGGCTTGGTGGAACCCTTGGGCATGTGCACGACGGCCTTCTGGCCCAGCTTGTTGGCAGCCCATGCCACGCCGCGGCCATGGTTGCCGTCGGTGGCGGTAAAGAAGGTGGCCTGGCCAAAGTCCTTGGCAAGCTGATCGGAGGTCAGGTAATCGAAGGTGCACTCGGCAACGTCCTTGCCGGTCTCGTCGGCAATGTAGTTGGCCATGGCAAACGATCCGCCCAGAACCTTAAAGGCGTTGAGGCCAAAACGATAGCTCTCGTCCTTAACGCACAGGTTGGACAGACCCAAGCGCGCAGCCTGACCGTCCAGGCGGGCAAGCGGGGTGACGGTATATTGAGGGAACGACTGGTGGAAGGCGCGGGCCTTCTTCACGTGGTCGAGGCTCATGATTCCCAAGTGCTTGTCATCGCTCTTGGGCATCGTGTTGCCCGCCCACTGGATCTTATCGGCCATACGGTGAACTCCTTAAGTCCTCTCTTGCCGGCCCCCGCATACGCGTTTCAGCCCGATCCCATTCACACGACTGAACTTTTATGTGGATGCCAAACAAAAAGTTTGTTAGTAATGTTCTATCACACTTTTTGATTGGTATATCTAACGAATTGTTTGTTGCCGTAATCGGTACTTTTTCGCCGCCGAACGGTCATGAATTGCCTTGTTGATGGATTTGTTTGCGGTCATGTGTGGTTTATGGCACAGTGAGCCCAAACTAATTTTTAGGAAGGTACCCATGACCCCCGCACAGATTGAGTTTTACAAGCGCCTCGCACACGGTCTGGCGCTCCAATTTGGCCCCAACTGCGAAGTCGTCGTCCACGATCTGGAGACCGAGGACGTGGACCACTCCATCGTAGTGATCGAAAACGGCCACGTCAGCGGGCGCAAACTGGGTGACGGCCCCAGCCATATCGTGTTTGAGTCCATGCACGAGGGCGCCACCGACGTACACGACCGCGAGCCATACCTCACCAAAACCACCGATGGCAAGCTGCTCAAGTCCTCGACGATCTTTATCCGCAACGACGAGGGCAAGCCCGTCGGCATTTTGGGCATCAACTTTGACATTACGCTTATGAAGGCTTTTGAGCGTTCACTCGACGCCTTTACCGGCACCGGCGGCACGGGCTATACCGAGCCCGAGCCCATTACCAAAAACATCGGCGACCTGCTCGAGGACCTGCTGCACGAGTGCGAGCAGTTTGTGGGCAAGCCCGCGGCACTCATGACCAAAGACGAGCGCATTCGTGCCATTGGCTACCTCGACCGTCGCGGAGCCTTTCTCATTTCCAAGTCGAGCGAGCGCGCCTGCGAGTTCTTTGGCATCTCAAAGTACAGCTTCTATAGCTACCTCAATGAGGCCAAGGCGGCGGCCGGCGACAAATAGGTACTCGCCTGGATTGCCCCTCCCCTTTTGGGCGCGAGTTCTGGAAAGCTCGAATCCAAGACCGAGCCGCTTGGGAAGTTCCATATAATCGATGTCATTAGTATTTCGAAAGGGTGGAACAGAATGGCGTTGAGCAAGGCATCATGCACCGGTCGCGGATTAATTCCGGCAATTGGTGGACATGTGCACCGCATGTTCGATGAGGGTGAAGACGACCTGTTTTCGCTGAGCCTTGACGACGTGATGGATGATCGCCCGTGGACCGCCGACGAACTCATGGGCGGCGGGGCTCGCCCGTCAAGCCCCAATCCCGCACTTGCGCCTAAGCCCGCATCTGCGCCGACTCCTGCGCAGTCGCCTGTTTCGACGCCCGCGCCCACTTCGGCGCCCACGCCCGCTCCCCGCCCCGCAAGCGACCCGCCCGAGACGGCGGCATTTCTCGCTGCAGCGACGCAGGGCAAATCGGCCGACAGCACCGTTATGTACAACGCCCAGCAGTTGCCCGTTCCTGCGGCACGCAAGCCTCCGGTCACAAGGCTCGATGAGCCCGTTGCCCGTCAGGTTGCCTACGATTCCTGGGCTGCAGCCGATCTGGATGAGACCTCTACCGGCATGTCGGCGCTCGACGTTCCAGTTAACCCGCTTTTTGCCGCCAACACGAGCGCCGCGGACTATGAGGGCGGTGCGGCATATTCCGATTATTCCGATGACTATGCCGGCAACGGTCGCATCGAGACCGAGGACTATGGCACCGCATCGAGCGATTATCTCAACGATCCGTACGCTGCCACGCCTGCACCGGAATATGACCCGGAGGCCGCGTCCGCGCCGGCGTATACCAAAAGCACGGGCGAAGAGCGCTTCGCCGATTATTACGCCGAGGAAAAGGCACTGCGTTTCTCGGAATTTCCGCAGGCAGTCAAGGTTGCCTTTATCGCCATTATCATCGCCCTGCTCGGCGTCATTGCGTTTGAGGGATTCCAGCTGTTCCGCGGCCCCACCCAAGCGGAGTCGGAGACCCAGCAAAAAGAGGACGATAACCAGTACCTGGACATCAACACCCTCAAGGGCGACCCCAACGACGGGGACGACGAGTAGCGAGGGCTGAAGGCGGCCGCAGGATCCCGCATCCAGCACCGGCTTCTAAGTGCTGTTTTGTCATCCAGCTACACTTTTCCGGATAATTTGCCCATCGAATTTGACACTTTTCCGAAGTTTTAAGGTGCCTATTTCGACACTTTTCCGTACTTTTACACGACTGATTTCGACACTTTTCCGGATGAAAGCCGAATAATCACTTGGGAAACCAACGCCGTTCACGCGTCATTTCGCAGGCGGCGCTTGATTTCTGTCCGTACACGTTGATAGGCTTTCTCTTGCCCGCAAGGAGCGGGCGCGTTTTATCCAGAGTCGGGGTAGAGAGTTGGCTCCACGATCCCGACGCCAACCGGCCAAGAGGCACGGTGGCCCTGCCAACATCGATGAAAGGAGTCCGTATGGACAATTTCTCCGTGCGCAGCGAGCGCAACTTCCACAACCTGGTCGTCAAACCGAATCACATGCATCTTCTGGATAAGCCAAATGGCTACGCCTCGGCCATGGTCAAGAGCAGTCTCTCCCACCAGATGCGCTTTACGGTGCAGCAGCTCGAGGAAGAGCTCTGTGCCGCCGGCGGCCCGCACGTACTGCAGATCAAGCTGCTTGGAGACGATTCGCGCGAGCCGTCCAGCTGGAAGCTCTTTGCCGACGGCGTGTGCATCGCAAGCGGCTCGGGGGCCTTTGCCCGCGAGCGCTTCTACGAGGAAGCTGAGGTGTTTCTGGACCTGTGTCGTGACGCCGTACGCACGGCCAAGCTGCGCCAGTGGAGTCAGAGGGAGTACGAGCTGTTGGGTGCCGCGCGCGGGATTGCGTAGGTGTAGGTGGGCAGATAAGCCATCGGCAATTCCGAGATGGCAAGGGCCGAGAATTAGATTCCCGGCCCTTGCCTAGCACTGCTTTATAAGATCGAGTGCCGCGGGGATATCGTCAGCGCTACGGAGCGCAACATAGGTCGGCATACCCGGCCCAAATCCGCCCTGCGTGCGTTTGTCCTGGCACATGGCCTCCGGATCAATCAGCTCGTCCACACTCTTTGCCAGGCCGACGGCAATCCAACCACCGTTGCTGGTCCTGCCTTCTAGCACGGCGTGCAATTTTCGCTTGCCCGACCTGAAGCCTACATAGTACTTGGCTATGTAGGACTCCCACGAAGGGTTACCACTCAGAACGGACTCGCGCACCTCATCGAAAAGCTTCTGGTTGAGCCCACCTTCGGCAAAGGTGGGGTGGTTCTCCTGCAGAGTCCAGACAGGAGCCTCGTCAGACTCCCCACGAGAAGGACGGTACTTGTCGACGACGTCTGCCGGAAGGTCGGGATACTTCCATATCTCGCACGCTTCTTTCGCCAGCTCGTCCGCGCGCTGCCCAATCTCTTCCTCACCCCATTTTTCATGCGAGGCAAACGACTTGTTCAGGTAGAGCGGGCTGCATTTAAGTCCCACGTTCGGAAGATTGAGCTTGTCCGAGAACGACCGGTTTGAGTACTCCTGGTTGTAGCCCGTCAGCGTAAGGTTGCCCAGGTTGTTGCATAACCTGTCGTGGATGTCTTCCCAGTTCTCGCCAAGCGATTCCTTCCAGCCATGTTCACCGTCGATCGTCTGGGGCATGACGTGCTCGATTTGGTAATTGTCAGCCGAGATGGGCTCCTTCGGGTGGTGCCAGTTCTCCATGCGCTCCAGGTAATAGCGCTTTTTGGAGAAGCGGTTGTAGCAGTCACGCGTCTTAAACTCCTCGACAAAATGCTCGTCTGTCGGGAAGTACGCAGTCATACCGCTGCTGTGGATAAGGAGCATCGCCGTAACGTACTCCTCTATATCGTCCTGCTGCTCGAGGTTACGATACATGCCGGCAAAGAAATTATTTAGGCCCGTGGTAAGCCTGCCGCAAACCGCCCGCCTGAACAGGAACGACTCGATAGTCTCGCAGATACGCAAAAACGCATTGTGGTTTAACATATTTCCCTCGTAAACCGAGTAAAGCAGCATCAAAAGAGGCCTGATCTGCTTCACATCAAGGCTCACGATTCTGCCGAATACTTGGTGCAGGCCATCGTCTTTCTCCTCGCCAAGGAACAACCTGGCATATCTTTGCGCATATTCGCGGAGCTCCTTCAGCAGGCCCTCGGTATCCCCATCGTAGTCATCAGCGAAATAGCGTTTGAACTCGTAGTAGGCCTCGTTTTCCTTTGGCATCCTATTGGGAACCTTGAGCCACAGCCAGTACCAGATAAATGCATCGAACTCTTCTTCGCCGCCTTTTCCGAACAAGCGCTCGAGCGGGTGCCAGTAACCCTCGTAAAGCTTGGTCTGCTCGTCATTGGGAAGAGACATAAGAACGAAGTTACGAATGAGATCAATAGGCGTGAGCGGCTTGCCCTTGGAGTTCATGGACTCAAATATGAGCTGAGCATTATCAACGCCCGCGGTGAGCTTGGTGTCGATGACCTGCACGCGGTTTAGCCCCGCCCAAAGCCTTGCAGGGTCGAATGATTTCCCGTGCATCTTTTCACGGAAGAACGCATAGTTCTCGACGATCCGATCCGATTTTTCATCTGGCACGGGAGACCTAGATACGATGGAAAACAGCGTCTCTTTATCGTCCTGCGAAAGCACCAGCTTGTAGCGCGCCAGACCGTTGTAGTCATCATCGTTAAAGAGGTAATTTTTCCTCAGCGCTGAGATCTTGAGATCGCCAAGGAAACCGGCCTTGTCGGGATTACCCTCCAGATAGTCAGCCAAAGCAGCGATCATCAACGAAAACGTCGTCATGCGCTGCTGCCCGTCAATCAGAAGCACACGCGAAATGCTCGTGGCAGAGCTCTCGGACTCGGGGATATAGAGCATCGACCCCACGAAGTGCGATACGTCATCACGACCCGCTCGCATAACGTCATCCCAAAGCACCTCACACTCTTTTACGCTCCACGAGTAAACTCGCTGGTACACGGGAATGACAAACTGCATCTTCGCCACACCCATAAGGTCGAGTAGATTTGCCTCGGTTGCTTTCATTTGCGGTTGTCCCCTTTCTTGTTTACGCCGCTTGCGGTCAGTCCTCCACTGAACGGAGGGCGCTGAAGACGAGAGCATCGAAGCACAGAAGCAACCGGGATGCTCATATCACTAGATTTTACAACGCTTGTTGCGAACACAATTGAACGTCTGATCGGTTCCGATGGCTCCCCCTATGAGAAGAGGGTGGATGCTAAGGGGCACGTGCTGAGCAATGAGTGCATTGCGGACGAAGCGCCGTTTGATGAGCTGCCCGATGGCTGGGCTTGGGCGAGGCTAGAAGATTGCTGCAACGCCATTGTTGACTGCCCTCACTCAACGCCTAGCTATCTCGCCGTTGAAACAGGCTACTCGGCGATTGATACAAATTGCATGGATGATGACTGGCGCCTAACGGGATTGCGCTCATTGTCGTGGGAATCCTATGAGAAAAGGACGAAGCGATATGTTCCGCAAGCTGGTGACATTATTTTTTCTCGTGAGGGCTCGATTGGACGCTCGGTTATTCTGCATGAAGGAAATACCTGTCTTGGCCAGCGAGTGATGCTTCTCAGCTGTAACGAAGTGCTGTTGTTAAATAAGTACTGTCAAGTCGCGCTTTCCTCGCCTTATGCATGGAGGCTATATCGTGCTGCAAATATCGGAACGGGTGTAAAGCACATCAATGTTTCAGTGATTAAGACGCTGCTTCTCCCCCTCCCGCCTCTCGCCGAGCAGCGCCGCATCGTCAAGCGGGTGGATGAGCTCATGCCCC
>CAUDCB010000015.1 GCA_958447915.1 uncultured Collinsella sp.
ACCCCGTACAGGGCACGCGATTCGATTTCTCAAACTCTCCCAGCACACGTGCGATGGTGTCGAGCTGCTCTGTCGTCATCGAATTCGGAAGTGCGCGATCCGCCAATGCCGCGTTCTCGTCCACCTGTGCGGTATCGGTCATGCCCGAAAGCAGCATCGTGACCTGAGGATGGTTCCACACCCACGAAAGTCCCCAGGCGGCAGGAGTGCGCAAATGCGGGTCACGGGCGTCATCGAGCACGGCGCGGGCCCGCGGAGGCAGCTTGCCCGCCAGGCGTCCGCCCAAAAGCGGTTCCATCACAAACACCGCGAGCCCGCGCTCGGCGGCTGCTATAAGTCCCGCCGTTCCCGCTTGGTAGCGCTCTCCAGCGTAGTTGTACTGAATCTGGCAAAAATCCCAGTCATACGCGTCGAGCATCGTCAGGAAGTCCGCCGCACTGCCGTGATACGAAAAACCTATCTGGCGAATACGCCCCGCAGCATTTTGGTGCGCAATCCAGTCCTCGATACCCAACGCCACCACGCGTTCCCACTGGGCGGGCGAGGTAATGTTGTGCATAAGGTAATAGTCGATATGATCGGTCCGCAGGCGGCGCAGTTGTTCGTCGAAAAACCGGTCGAAATCCTCCGCGCACTTGCACGAAGCGTGCGGCAACTTAGTCGCCAGCAACACCCGGTCGCGCAGCCCCAAGCGCTCAAGTGAGGCGCCCACGCACACCTCGTTACCGGGATAGAGATACGCGGTATCCAGATAATTAATCCTCTGCTCCACCGCACGGGAAATGATGGCATCGGCTGTCTTCGCATCGGGGTGTCCCGGCGCACCGGGAAATCTCATGCAGCCCAGACCCAGAGCGGATATTCGGTTACCACTTTTGGGGTCAACGCGATATTGCACGGCCCCTCCTTTCGCCATCAGCGCCCCGGCAAGGCGAAACACAATGGTCACGCGGCCGAAACATCGTGGAATCGCAATCGAGAACGTATCGTAACGCAGCAGAAATCGAGCTGTCACGGCACCGCTTTAACATCAGCAAAAAGCCCGATGAAAGGAGCCGCCCATGCCCGCGCTCGACCTTTGGAACCTCGCCTCCCAGCTCAAAAGCAACGATTATCGCTGGGTCGACCTCACCCACACGCTCTCATGCGACACCCCGCACTGGTTTGGCTTTAAGCCATTTGAGTCCACCAAGCTCTTCGACTACCTGCCCGGCACGCCCGAGGACATGCTCGCGCCCATGCGTTGCTTCCAGTATTCGGTCGCCTCGCAGTACGGCACCCACGTCGACGCGCCGCGCCACTTCCATGTCGAGGGTCGTTCCCTTGGAGAGATTGAACCCATCGAGTTTATGCATCCGCTCTGCGTGATCGACAAGCATGAGGAGTGCGCCGCGAATCCCGACTTTATCCTGACCATCGAGGACCTCAAAGCCTGGGAGGATGAGCACGGTCGCATTCCCGAGGACGCTTTCGTCGCCTTCCGCTCCGACTGGTCCAAGCTCGCCGACCTCGAGAACAAGGACGAGGACGGCCAGCCCCACTACCCCGGCTGGGACCTCGACGCCATCAAATGGCTTGTAGAAGAGCGCAACATCGGCGCCATCGGTCACGAACCGGCAGACACCGACCCCGCATCCGTGACCACGCGCGAGGATGCCTACCCCTATCCCGGCGAGCAATACATCCTCTCGGTCGACCGTTACCAGATCGAGGTCATGGACCATCTGGACGAGCTTCCCGCCACGGGCGCCGTCATCTTCTGCACCTTCCCCAAGGTGCGCGATGGCGTTGGATATCCCGCACGCGTTTTTGCGGTCTGCCCCGCGGCATAAGCGCACAGCGCAATAGTTTCTTTTTCATAACATCGCCCCGCGCACACACCAATCACACTGGCAGCATACAATCCATCAGGCGCCCCTTACGCTGGCGCCTTTTATATGGGGAGATGATTCACATGCAGATCAACAAGGTCGCCTTTATCGGCAAGGGCGGCGTCGGCCTGCTCTACGGCAGCATGATTGCCAAGGCCCTCGGCAATGACGCCGTCGAATACGTCATGGACGATGCACGCTTCGAGCGTCACGCAAACGATGCGCTTACCATCAACGGCAAGCCCTGTGCACTCAAGTCCGTCCGCGCCAGCGAGGCAGCGCCCGCCGATCTGGTCATCCTGACGGTCAAGACCACCGGTCTCGACCAAGCACTCAAGACTATGGAGCGTGTCGTGGGACCCAACACGCTCATCGCCTCGCTGTGCAACGGCATTACGAGCGAGCAAAAGATTGCCGAACGCTTTGGCTGGGAGCATACCGTCCTGGGTATCTGCCAGGGCATGGACGCCGTATTCCTCAACGGCGCGCTCACCTTTACCAATGCGGGCGAAATCCGCTTTGGTGCAGCCGCCGGCACCGGCCCCGCGACCGTCGCCGCTATCGACGAGCTCTATACGCGCTGCGGCATCGCCCATACCGTCGAGGACGACATCGCCCACCGCATGTGGGCCAAACTCATGCTCAACGACGGCATCAACCAGACCTGCATGGCCTACGGCGGGACCTACGGAAGCGCCACGGAGCCGGGCTCCGAGCAGCGTCGCTGCTTTGTTTCCGCCATGCGCGAAACGCTTGCGGTCGCCAACGCCGAGGGCGTTGAGCTGACCGAGGCAGACCTGACGCAAATGGTGCACCTCATCGAGGGAATCGACCCCGCTGGTATGCCCTCGATGGCTCAAGACCGCATTGCACAACGAAAAACCGAAGTCGAGGAGTTCGCGGGCACCATTTGCCGCCTGGCCGCCAAACACGATATCCAAGTGCCGCAAAACGATTGGCTCTACCAGAGGATTCGCGAAATAGAAAGCAGCTGGTAGTGCTCGGCATACTGCAGCCAACAGATCCAATGGCAAAGCCGCCGCAAGGGACACTCCCCTCGCGGCGGCTTCCTTTTTCATCTTTGGCCAAAAATCAGCTTCAGAACGGTTAGAGCTGCGACTCCGACGCCTGGTCCTCATCGTCGCGACAAAGGACAACACCGGCGCTTCCCAGCAGTGTGGCCGCGATCAACGCGCCGATCACGATAGGAGCAGCCCCGCATGTCCCCTGCATGCCCGCGACGAGCGCGGCCGTGGGACCAAGGCAGCCAAGCATCAACGCGACGGCGGCAATGGCAATATCTCGAGCATTCACAAGATCACTTCCTCCAAGAGAAAGACCCTATTTCTCATGAACTAGTGTGCCCCGCATCCATACGCCCAGCGTACCGCCACGGTAAGGGCTCTGTTAACTCAAGCGCACATAAAGAAAGGGCGGCTTTACGTTGCCTAAAAGCTCAGTAAAGACGCCCGCCCATCATGTGCGCATTTTGCTTATGGCAGATTACCAACCGGTGTAGTAGTCGGTGGTTCCGGCGGCGCAGCCGGAGTCATAGACCTTGCAATCACCCTTGGAGCCCGTAAAGGTCGAGCCCTGGGCCATATCGCCCGCGGCAACAACGTAATAGCCGTCGGAATCGCGCCAAAAGCCCTCAGAATCCTGAGTCCATTCGCCCGTGCGGTGGTGATACAACACGTTGCTGCTGTAATAAGTCTCGCGGCGGCCGTTATAGTTATTGACGCCGCTCGAGCGCGTCAGACCCGAGCCGTTCGCGTAATACGCAGCAGACGTGTAAGACGAGCCGGAGCCGGCGTTGTAATACGAAGCCTGGGCGGCCTCGGCAGCCTCCGCCTCGGCGGCAGCGGCCTCGAGCGCTTCGCGCTTGGCATTCTCAAGCGCAGTGTGCAGCTCATCGAGCTCGGTCGACTTCGCGTCGACCTCCCCCATCGTCAACAGACTACCCGCACCGTCGATACAACCCTGCAGCACAGCGCGCTCGTCATCGGTAGCATAGTCGCCATACATATTCATAATGATCTGAGCGCGCATCTCAAGGGAATCGCGCTTGGCCTCCATCGAGGCGTTCCACTCCTGCATGGAACCATAACCATCGCCGCGGTAGTCGACGGGCTGCACCAGCGTCGCCTCGGACGGCGTAGATCCAACCGTATCGGACAGTGTTGCCGCGTGGGCATCGGTTGCGCCGGCGCCCGCCAAAAGCGCCACGGTCAGAGCGGCGGAAAGGGCAGCGGCTTTCGGTTTTCGTGAATCGATCCTCATGTAGCTGGAAACCTCCGTAGTGCGTTTTTGCTGCGTTTGAGCTGCGTGTGATTCGATCGCGCTGCATAGTACCTCGAGCAAATCGCGACCTGCGGTTTTACTCAAAAGGCGCACGTCAATTGCGTAAAACTCACATCCTCTCAACAGGAGTTTTCCACAACTCGAATGCATAAAGCATGCCAAAAACCCTGTAATAGCGCCCTTCCTATGCAAAAAAGGCGCCTGCGCAACCATTGCTTGCGCAGGCGCCTTGAGCAGGCATTTTATGCAGTTATACCTATCGAGTCGCAAGGGGTCCTTGCACAAGTCGCCTTACTCGTCCAGCGCGGCGAAGGCCTGCTTCAGATCCCAAATGATATCCTCGGCGTTCTCGGTACCAATGGAAAGACGGATCGTGGAGGGCGTGATGTTCTGCTCGGCGAGCTCCTCGGCAGAGAGCTGGGAGTGCGTGGTGGTAGCCGGGTGCACGACGAGCGACTTGACGTCGGCCACGTTGGCGAGCAGCGAAAACACCTGCAGATGATCGATGAACTTCCAGGCGGCCTCCTGGCCACCCTTAATCTCAAAGGTAAAGATCGAGGCACCGCCGTTGGGGAAATATTGCTTGTAGAGCTCATGGTCAGGGTGCTCAGGCAGGCTCGGGTGGTTCACCTTGGCAACATGGCTGTCACCGGTCAGGAACTCAACGACCTTCTTGGTGTTCTCAACATGACGGTCAACGCGCAGCGACAGAGTCTCGGTGCCCTGGAGCAGAACCCAGGCGTTGAACGGGCTGATGCAGGCGCCCTCGTCACGCAGCAGAATAGCGCGGACATAGGTTGCGAAGGCGGCGGGACCGGCAGCCTCGGCAAACGAAACGCCGTGGTAGGAGGGGTTGGACTCGGCGATCTGGGCGTACTTTCCGCTCGCCTTCCAATCGAAGTTACCGCCGTCGACGATCACACCGCCCAGCGAGGTGCCGTGGCCGCCGATGAACTTGGTTGCGGAGTGGACGACGATGTTGGCACCATGCTCCAGCGGACGGAACAGATACGGGGTGCCGAAGGTGTTGTCGACGACAACCGGCAGACCGTGCTTCTTGGCGATCTCGGAGATGGCGTCGATGTTGGGGATGTCGGAGTTGGGGTTGCCGAGCGTCTCGAGGTAGATGACCGTGGTGTTGTCCTTGATGGCCCCCTCGACCTCTTCCAGGTTATGGGCATCGACGAAGGTGGTCTCGACGCCAAACTGGGAGAGCGTATGCTCCAGCAGGTTGTAGGAGCCACCGTAGATGGTCTTCTGAGCCACCACGTGGTCACCGGCCTGGGCAAGAGCCTGCAGGGTATAGGTGATGGCAGCAGCACCGGAGGCGACGGCGAGACCCGCCACGCCACCCTCGAGTGCGGCGATACGGTCCTCGAAGACGCCCTGGGTGGAGTTGGTCAGACGGCCGTAGATGTTACCAGCATCGGCAAGACCAAAGCGGTCGGCGGCGTGCTGGGAGTTGCGGAACACATAGCTCGTGGTCTGGTAGATAGGCACGGCGCGGGAGTCGGATGCGGGATCGGCGCTCTCCTGGCCAACGTGAAGCTGCAGGGTATCGAAACCAAAGGTGTGCTCGGGGTTGTTGATGAACTGGCTCATGATGATCTCCTTGATCGAACAAAAGTAAATAAAAAGAGAGAAGTAAGTCGCTGTCTCCTGATCACGCCGACGGGCGCAAACAGGAGCCCGGCATTCGTCTTGGTAAGCAATTCATATGCGGGCCTCCTTTCGCATCCCGGTTCCGTGGTTGGCTTAATTACCTACCGCCTTTGTGTGTTTTGAATAGTACGAGCATTGTTTCCCTCGGTCAATCACTTAAAAGCGCTAACCTGTTATCGTTTTTATAGATAACAATCGGAAGGATTGCGTCGATGACCCTCCAGCAGCTTCGTTTTCTGATCGCCGTGGCAGAGTCCGGCTCAATCAACGCCGCAGCTCAGCGCCTCTATACCGCTCAGTCCAACATCTCAAACGCCGTCAAAAGCCTGGAACAGGAGCTCCATCTGGAGATCTTTACGCGCTCCAGCCGCGGCGTCACGCTCACCAACGACGGCACCGAGCTTTTGGGCTATGCGCGCCAGGTCGTAGAGCAGGCCGACATGCTCGAGGCGCGCTACGAGGACGGCGGCACCCCGCAAGCCCGCCTCGCCATTTCCGCCCAGCACTACGCCTTTTCGGTCGAGGCCTTTGTCAACGTGGTCGAGCGCTGCCACGACAGCAAGTTCGAGTTCATCATGCGCGAGACCACCACATCGCAGATCATCGATGACGTCCGTGCGTTTCGCAGCGATATCGGCATTCTGTATCTGGATGACTTTAACGCCCGCGTTCTGCAGAAGGCCTTCGCCGATGCCCGTGCAAGCTTCCATCCCCTATTCGACGCGACGGTCCACGTCTTCGTTAGCGAGCGCCACCCGCTCGCCCGCCGCCCTCAGCTGTCCCTTGCCGACCTCACGCCCTATACGCGCTACAGCTTTGAGCAGGGAACCTCAAACTCCTTCTATTACGCCGAGGAACCTTTTAGCTATATCCCTTGCGACCGCAACATACGAATCTCGGACCGCGGAACACTTACTAACTTACTTATCACGTCGAACGGTTACACCCTGTCGACCGGCGTCCTCTCCAATGAAATGCAATGGGGTATGGCATCGATCCCGTTAGCAGACGCCCCAACGATGCGCGTAGGCTATATCATGCACGACGAGCGCAAGCCCTCTCCCCTCTTGCAGCAATACCTCGACGAGCTCAACCGCATCATCCATGCCAACTAACTATCGGAAGACGGGGTAGAAATCGTAGATTGTTAGCCCCCGGCGGGCATGGCGCTACAATGGTCACTCACATGAAGCGCACTCAACGAAAGGAAGCCCGTGAAGGTCATCATCTATACCGACGGCTCTGCCCGATCAAATCCGGGACGCGGTGGCTACGGCGCCGTGCTCAAATACACCAACCCCGCCGGCAAGACCTTCACCTCCGAGCTTTCGCGCGGCTACGCCAAGACCACCAACAACCGCATGGAACTCATGGCCGTCATCGTGGCGCTCGAGGCGCTCAACCGCCCCTGCGAGGTCGAAGTCCATTCCGATTCGCAGTATGTCGTCAACGCCTTTAACAAGCACTGGATCGACGGCTGGAAAAAGCGCGGATGGAAAACCGCCAACAAGCAACCCGTCAAGAACCGCGACCTGTGGGAGCGCCTACTCACCGCCAAAAGCAAGCACAAGGTTGAGTTCATCTGGGTTAGGGGTCACGCCGGTCACGAGCTCAACGAGCGCTGCGATGAGCTCGCCACCACGGCGGCCGACGGCAGCAACCTCGATATCGACGCCGGCTTTAACGAGAGCGACCTGTAATAGCGTTTTCGCGCAGCTTTATATCCCCACGCGCTACACTCATCCTGTAGACCAAACAACGCAAGGGGGACGTATGCTGCGCATCGCGACCATCGGCACATCCATGATCACCGACGACTTTATCCAAGTCGTCAACGCCAACGACCAAGCCGCGTTTGTGGGCACGCTTTCACGCGATGCCAATCGCGGTGCCGCCTTTACCGCCGAGCGCGGTGGCGAGCGAAACTTTACTTCACTCGATGAGCTCGCGGCAGCCGCCGACGTCGACGCCGTCTATATCGGCAGCCCTAACGCGCTTCACTACGAGCAGGCCCTTGCCTGCATCGCCGGTGGCAAGCACGTCATCGTCGAGAAGCCCTTCTGCGCCACCGAAGCGCAGGCGCTGGAAGTCTTCCGCGCTGCCGAGGCAGCAGGTGTCGTGGCCCTCGAGGCCATGCGTCCCCTCCACGACCCCGCCTTCCACGCCATCGAGGACGCCCTGGGCGAGATCGCCCCCATCCGCCGCGCCTCATTGCGCTTTGGCAAATATTCCTCGCGCTACAACGAGATTCTCGCGGGACGCGCCACCAATATCTTCGACTGCAATATGGCATCGGGTTCCCTCATGGACATTGGCGTCTACACCGTCGAGCCCATGGTCGAGATTTTCGGCATGCCCTCCGGCCTTACGAGCATGGCTACTCTGCTCGACCCCGCCACGCGACAGCTCACGCACGGCCCCATCGACGGCTGCGGTTCCATCCTCGCCAGCTACGGCGGTGGCCGTATCTCCGTCGAGCTTGCGCACTCCAAAATTACGAATGACCTGCTGCCCTCGCAGATCGAAGGCGAGCGTGGCACTATCCAGATCGACCATCTGTCCACGCCCCGCAACGTCCGCATCGACTATCGCGGCAACGTCGTACGCGGCTCGGCGACCGAGGCACCGCGCGAACAGGGCGACAACGGCCGCGTGCTCGACCTGCCCAAATCGAGCAACACTATGGAATACGAACTCACAGACTTTATCACCGCCATCGGCGGCATCGATAACGTTAAGGAAGAGATTTGGGAGACCCCGGCGGGACGCCACGAGCTTGGCCACTACCGCGATGTTACGCTTGTCTCACTGCGCATCATGGATGCCGTGCGCCAGCAGGCCGGCATTACCTTCCCGGCCGACGCAGGCAAGCAGGCATAGCGATGGGCTTCTTCGATACGTTCTTCTCCAGCGTCACCGGCGGCAGTCGAGAGCCTCAAAAACCATCAAACGTCGAGCTCGAACTGCGCCGCAGGCTTACTGTGCTCGCAAGCGACGAGGCCACTCAAGACACTCCCCTGCGCTTTTTCCTGCGCTGGGCGGGGCAAGTCCAGGGCGTCGGTTTTCGCTTTACCAACACCAACCTCGCGCAGGCACGCGCACTCACCGGCTGGGTGCGTAACATGGAAGACGGTTCAGTCGAGATGGAGATACAGGGAGCTCCGGCAAACATCCTATCTCATCTCGAGGCGCTTCACGCCTCCTACGAGCGCATGGGAACGCGTTTTCGCCTCGTAGACGCCCAGGCCCGAGCCCCACTTGCCAATGAAGACGGTTTCATTCCTCGTTATTAGTATTGTGTGCTAAATTCGGTATCATTTACCTACGACCGTTGATAGAAAAGAGGCGAGGCGCATGGCGGTGCAAAGAAGGAATACCAGGCAGCGAAAGCTGGTTCTTGACGCCGTGCGCCAAAGTTATAACCATCCCACCGCCGACGAAATCTACAACGTCGTGCGCGCGCAGGATGACAAAATCAGCCGCGGTACGGTCTACCGCAATCTCAATCTCTTGGCCGACGCCGGCGAGATCCTCTCCATCAAGACGCCGGGCGGCAGCCGCTTCGATCGCACGATCGAGCCGCATGCGCATATCATCTGCACCTCATGCAGCCGCGTCATCGACGTACCGCTCCCCTTCGATGCCCAGCTCGACGCCAAGGCGTCCGAGCAAATCGGCTGGCACGTCACGTCGCACTACACCATCTTCGAGGGTCTCTGCCCCGACTGCCGGTAGATGTTTGGGACATGCCTGCAAATCTACCTTTTCGCACTTTGCAGCAAAAAATAGATTTCTAGGTATGTCCCGAAAACCTACTCGGCGAGCAGACGGCGCAGCTCCTCTTCGACCGTGCGCACGTAGCGGACGTGGTCGTTGATGCCGCGCATAGAGGGATTGCAGCTCTCCATTAGATAAGGATGGCCCACTACGTTGAGCATGTCGCGGTCGTTTTCGTTATCGCCAAACGCCATCATCTCATCGGGCGAAATACCCAGGGCACGACCGTAATCGGCAAGCGCGGAGCCCTTGCCCGAACCGAAACCGATAAAGTCCGTCCATTCGGTTCCCGACGTCATCACGTCAACACGGTCGCTAAAGAGGCGCTCGAAATACTCCAGGGCCGCCGGCTGATCCACCTCGGGCATCTGGAAGGCAATCTTAATGACGTCCTCGTCGATGTCCTCGGGACGGCCGACCACCGCCACATCGCAGTGGACCTCATAGCGCAAATGGTCGACGAACGCATCGTTGCCGCTTATGGTGTAGAGGTGCCCCTCGCAGGAAAGGGTAACGTCGGCATGGGGGTAGGCGACCACGGCATTCGCGATATCCATCGCCAGGTCACGCTCCATAGAGCGCTTGACAACGGCACGCCCCTCGCTCATCACCAGGGCTCCGTTTTCGCATACATAGGCGAGCTCATCGGCCACCGGGGCAAACAGGTAGCGCAAGCTCGCATATTGACGGCCGCTCGCCGGCATAAACACGATACCGCGACGATGCAGTTCATCGATGAGTTCAAAGGCCTCGGAACGCGGCTCGCGCTCCCCCGGATGCAGCAACGTGCCGTCCAAATCGCATGCAATCAGCTTGATTCCCTCAAGACCCATATGCTTCCCCAAAGCCTCCTATCAACAGCAAGACGGACCTTGATTGGTCGCCCCTCAAAGCCCGCCTTGCGTATATACGCGCTTAGCCGCGCGTCTTTTTTACGATGGTAAAGTCGGGAGCCATGCTCACGACGGCCTCCGCCGCACTCGATGCAAAGCGCCGGTCCGCATCGAGTTCACGGGTAACCACCGAGAGCCGAACACCCTCGACGCCCCGGAGCATGCGGCCCAAAACAGGCTGCACCGGCGTATACATGCGCACGGTATGCTCGTCCGAATCGCCTCGGAAAAGCGGCGCGTGCATATTGCCGATCTCCCAGCACGCATGCGCGAGCGCAATCGGATCCATGCGGTCGACTTCGACCAAATAAACCTCGGCGCTGCGCAGGCGCACGACAACCGCCACGGGCACCATGCCCGAACGGTCGATGGCGAGCACGTCGCCATCGGCAAGACGACCGCCGTCGGCAGCATCCAGCCGAACATCGATCGTGCGCCCCAGCTCCGTCACGCCCGCAAACGCGCATACATCAGCCCGGTCCCAATCGAGCAGGAGCTCGTCAACTTCAAAGACGCCGCCCAACTTCCGGCGAAGCAGGAGTTCATAGGACGGATCGTTGAGATTTCCCAAGCATGTCGTCGAAACCAAGCGTTCAGGCATACTCTAACCCTCGACCTCAACGAGCTCGATATCAAAGTTGAGGTCCTTGCCGGCCAGCTCGTGGTTGGCGTCGAGCGTCACAGCCTCGGGCGTTACGTCGATGACCACGGCGGGAACGGGCATACCGCTCGGCGTGGACAGGAAAAGCTTCATGCCCTTCTCGATCTGCTCGATGTTGGGAACCTGTTCGGCCGGGAAGGTCAGAACCATCTCGGGATTGTGCTCGCCGTAGGCATCGGCAGCAGGAATGTGCACGGTCTTCTTCTCGCCCACCTGCATGTCGACAACAGCGGCGTCGAAGCCCTTGATCATCTGACCGGCGCCGCAGGTGAACTCCAGCGGCTCGCCGCGATCGTAGGAGCTATCGAACTGCGTGCCGTCATCGAGCGTGCCGCGATAATGGGTCTTGACCTTCTTGCCCTGGTTGGACATGGTAACCTCCGTGATAAGGGCGGCGCACAACGCGGGCCGCCGTGAACATATGGCGCTAACTATACCCTAGTCATACAATTCAATGACAGTTTGCAAAGAAACGCTGCAACCGGAGGAACCATGGCATATCCCGTATTTGACCTACACTGCGACACTGCCGACCGAATCGGCTGGGCCACGCTCGATCTCGACCTGCGCTTTACCGCCGGCACCGACGGTTATTTCCCCGGCGACGAAACGCATCCGCAAGATTTCGACCTCATCGAGGGTAACGCCTGTGCCATCTCGCTCGCAAAGATCGGCAACACGCCGTGGGCACAGTGCTTCGCCACGTTTGTCCCCGACGAGATTCCCACCGCCCACGCCGCGCGCTTCCAGGCGCAGATCATGGCGCATATGAGCGGCCAGGCAATGCTCAACCACGACCGTATGGTCAACGTGCGCAGCGCCGCAGACATTCGCCCCGCGCTCAAGGACGGCAAGGTCGCTTGCATCCACACCATCGAAAACGCCACGTTCTTTGCCGAGGACCCCGCGCTGATCGAGGTGCTCAAGAGTCTGGGCGTGCTTATGTCGTCACTCAGCTGGAACGCGCAGGGACCGCTCGCGAGCGGCCACGACACCCACGCCGGCCTCACCGCCGCCGGCATCGAGGCGCTTACGCAGATGGAGCACGCCGGCATGGTGCTCGACGTCTCCCACCTCAACGATGAGTGCTTTGACGAGGTCGCCGCCCGCGCCACGCGTCCCTTCGTCGCCAGCCACTCCAACTCCCGTGCGGTTTGCGGCGCCAAACGCAACCTTACCGACGACCAGTTCCGCACCATTCGCGACATGGGTGGCATCGTCGGCCTCAACTACTGCAGCGAGTTCCTTTCCAACGACGCAACCGACAAGACCGCCGCAGACGTCACCTTCGACCAGCTGGCGGCGCATATCGAGCACTGGCTCGACCTGGGCGGCGAGGACGTCATCGCGCTCGGCGGCGACTGGGACGGCGCCACGGTGCCCGCTTTCCTCTCCGATGCCAGCAAGATGCCCGAGTTCCAGAACATGCTTTCCAAGCACTTTGGCAAGACCGTGATGCAAAAGCTCTGCAGCGACAACGCGCTTGCCTTCTTTGAGCGTTATTAGTTTCACATCCCTTGAGCGGGCCGGCATGCCGAACGGTCGACATGCCGGCCCGTCCCCAATCCAAAGGACCGCTTTTGACGCAGCAATTTACGATTTCCGTATCTCGACCGGATGGGACGGCCTTGCCCGTCATCGTTACCAAAAAACGCGTCAAGAACTTCAACCTACGCGTCACATCGAGCGGTGAGGTCCACGCCAGCGCACCGCTCGGCGCCGGTCGCGAGCGCATCGAAGCGTTTGTGAAGCGCAACAGCGCCTGGATTATCGGCCGACTTGCCCAGCGCGAGCAACGTCAGGCGACGGCGCGAGAGCCGCTCAGCCCCTCGTCCATCATTGCACTTTGGGGCAAGCCCATCACGGTACAGGACGCACTCGATCACAACTTTGCATCGCCCGCACCGCGGCCCAAGCAGGCCACCTTCGCAAGTTTTATGGGTACCGACGAATCGGACGAAGGCCCACAGGCCAAGCGGCGCGCAATCCTCGACGGCCTAACGTCCGACGAGCTCCAAGCCCACATCGACCAGCTCTATACGTCCGAAGTCACCGCAGCGTTGCACGATATTGTGCACGCATACGAAATCGCAATGGGCGTCACCGTCTCCCGCGCCTCCGTGCGCAGCATGAAAACGCGTTGGGGCTCATGCACGCCCAAATCCGGCGCCATTCGCATCGCGCGCGAGCTCGCCGCCTACCCCATCGAATGCCTCGACATGGTTGTCGCCCACGAGCTCGTCCACTTGCTCGAGCCAAGCCACAATCAGCGGTTTCACGCCCTGCTCGACACGTACTGCCCCAACAATAGAGCTCTGTCGCAGCGGCTCAAGCAGCCACCCATAGAGACGTATTAGAACCGGTTAGCGCACGCGCTCGATCTCGACGCCGCAGCTTGCCAGGGGCAGGCCAACAGGAGCCCACGGCTTATCGAGCTTGATGCGCACACCAAGCAGCGAGGGATAACGACGCAGCAGCATCTGGGCTGTCCCCTCGGCTGCCGCCTCGATGAGTTTAAACGTATGCTCGCGCAGATAGCCATCGACATCGTGGCACACCGAGCCGTAGTCAATCGAGGCATCCAGGTTATCGTGCTCCCCCGCTGCACGCAGGTCGGCATAGAGCACCAGAGAAACGATGAACTTCTGACCCAGCGCGTTCTCCTCGGGATACACGCCGTGGTTGGCAAAAACCTCAAGGCCGTCAATGACAATACGATCGGCATGGCGCAGATCGTCATAGCTCACGTGAGGCACCGCCGTTGCGGTGGATATTTCGCCCCTTCCACGGCGAGCGAGCTCGGCGCCTTCAGTCTTGGTTGCATTCTCGGGCAGTTTCTTGTTACTCATCGCGATCGTCTCCTTTGTTTAGAACCCCGACCGCGTAAACTAACTACACGCGAATCGACAGGTTCTTTTTATCATCGCTCCAGTTGCAAGCATTGCGCGCGGGACAGGTAAAGCAGGCGCGCGACGCTTTGTCGGCTGCATAGAGCAGACGCTCAAGCGGTTGGCTGTTCACGCGCAGCTTTCGATGGCCCAGAATGGCCGTCTTAATGGCTGCGGCATCGGCCGGCTCAAACGCCACGCCATCGGGCATGCCGCCGAGAATCGCATCAGCGACGCGTTCGCTTGCAACATCATGGGATATACCCGATTCATACTGTTCATCTTTGCCGATATCGTGAAGAAGTGCCGTGGCGTAGATGACCTCGCGGTCAAATTCGAGCTGCTCCTCGAGATTCTTGATCCACATAATGCGAGCGACATCGAGCAGATGGTCAATACCGTGGCGGCAGAAGATGCGCCCCGATTCCAATTGTGCAATGTTGCCCAGGTGCCGCCGGAACAGCCCGTTGGCACAAATGTAATCAATGCGAGGCATGGCGCCAAAGGGGGCCAGGCCCGAAGCCATAAAGCCGCGACGCGACGTCCCCTCATCGGTCTTCGATGTAAAGTCGTTGACGACTCTCATGATTAGCGGCCCAGCATCCTAAAGAAACGCTCCTCGAGCGCGGGATCAGTCTCAAAGACGCCGCGTCGAGCGAGCGTCACGGTCTTGGTGCCAGGCTTTTGCACGCCGCGCATCGTCATGCACATATGCTCGGCTTCCATGAGCACAATCGCTCCCTGGGGAGCAAGATACTCCATGAGAGCATCGGCAACTTGCGCACACAGTTGCTCCTGCAGCTGCAGGCGGCGAGCGTAGACCTCAACCGTACGGGCGAGCTTGGAAAGCCCAGCCACCCGACCGTTAGGGATATAGCCAATGGCGGCCTTGCCATAAAACGGCAGCAGATGATGTTCACACAGCGAGTAGAACGTGATGTCGCGCTCGATAACCAAATCGTTCGAAGCGACGGCAAAGGTTTTGGACAGGTGCTCCTCGGCACTCTGGTCCATACCGCCGGCGATCTCACCATACATACGGGCAACGCGCGCCGGGGTCTCCAGCAGGCCCTCACGAGTTGGGTCCTCGCCTATACCTTCAAGCAGCAGCTTAATGGCAGTCTCGACTTTTTCCTGATCGACCATCTGGGCCTCACTTTTTTCGATTTCGCGTTCGCGCTATGGTACCACGCCCTACGGCATCGACCACAAGCTACATAGTATGGGTCGAGTAGACCGGATCATCACGCCAAAGTTCAACCGCATCACAAAGCGCAACGCCCTCGCGCTCAGCACGGGCGCGCGTAGCGTTCATATCGATCACGCGCTGGTTGCTCGAGCCCCTAAAGCGCAATGAGATATCATACAGATCCTGAACAAACGGGCCGTCCACCAACATGTCGAGGCAGGCCAGGATACGGTCCGTCACCTCGGTATGATGACGGCCACCCGGCATAAGCTCCTCGAGCACGTCGCCGGTAAAGCACCAAATGGTCTTGTCCGACCCCGCAGGATAGGCCGCACGCACGCGTTCGATAAAGTCGACAAGCCCCGCCTGATTCTCGGGCTCCATAGGCTCGCCGCCCAGAATAGTCAGACCATCGATAAAGGGATGGTCGAGGCTCTCGATAATCTTGTCCTCGACGGCGCGATCAAAGGGCTCGCCCGCAGCAAAGTCCCACGCGACAGAGTTAAAGCAATTCTTGCACCCACGACGGCACCCGCTCACAAACAGAGAAGTACGAACGCCTTCCCCATCAGCAATGTCGAAATACTTAATGTTCGCGTAGTTCATAGGTAACCTTTCTGGGGGTCTGGAGTATATCATCCCGTCCTCAAACAGCTTCGCTCGCTGCGCTCGCTGCAGAACTGCGGGCGGGACGATATACTCCAGACCCCTCGCGAGCGATACTCGGTGAACGAAGCGAACATCGAGCATAGGGTTCGAGGTCCAATAAATACTCAGCTGCAGTTCAGCCGCCATTGCAAGCAAATCGTCATTGCAGCTCAACTCATTTCCGCTAAGAACTTCGAGGAGTGAGCAGACCGCGAACCGCATCTCAGCTACGTCAACTTGGCTGCCCCGTAGCGAGGCCCCGGACCTTTGCTCGATATGAGTTCCGCACGAACAGGAGGCGCCAGTGGCGCCTCCGTCGTGAGCCAGGACTGTCCGAAATAGCGAGTAAAGGTCCGGGGCCTCGCTACGGGGCAGCCTGGGATGGTTATTAGAGATGCAGCACGCGGTCGCGGATCTCCTCGGTTCGGCCCTGGTTCCAGAACTGGGTACCGATGTAGCCGCACGTACGACGGGCGACGTTCATCTTCTCCTGATCGCGGTTGCCGCAGTTGGGGCACTCCCACACCAGCTTGCCGTCATCCTCGACAATCTTGATCTCACCGTCGTAGCCGCACACCTGGCAGTAGTCGCTCTTGGTGTTGAGCTCGGCGTACATGATGTTGTCATAGATGTACTGCATCACGCGAATGACAGCCTTGAGGTTGTCCTGCATGTTGGGAACCTCGACGTAGGAGATGGCACCGCCCGGCGAAAGCTGCTGGAACATACCCTCGAACTTGAGCTTGTCGAATGCGTCGATCTCCTCGGACACGTGGACGTGGTAGCTGTTGGTGATGTAGCCCTTGTCCGTCACGCCCGGGATGATGCCAAAACGACGCTGCAGGCACTTGGCGAACTTGTAGGTCGTCGACTCAAGCGGGGTACCGTACAGCGAGAAGTCAATATCGCTTTCGGCCTTCCACTCCGCGCACTTGTCGTTCATGCGCTGCATGACGGCCATGGCAAAGGGCGTGCCCTCCTTCTCGGTGTGGCTGTGGCCCGTCATGTACTTGACGCACTCATACAGGCCGGCATAACCCAGACTAATGGTGGAGTAACCGCCCACGAGCAGCTTGTCGATCGTCTCGCCCTTCTTCAGGCGGGCGAGGGCACCGTACTGCCAAAGAATCGGTGCGGCATCCGAAAGCGTACCCATCAGACGCTCATGACGGCACAGCAGGGCGCGGTGGCACAGCTCAAGGCGCTCGTCGAAGATCTTCCAGAACTTGTCCATGTCCTGATGCGAGCTCAGCGCGACATCGGGCAGGTTGATGGTCACAACGCCCTGGTTAAAGCGACCGTAGTACTTGGGCTTGTTCGGGTCATAGTTCAGCGCGTTGGCCACGTTGTTAAATCCGTTACCGGAGCGATCGGGCGTCAGGAAACTGCGGCAACCCATGCAGGTGTAGCAATCGCCGTTGCCGGCGGTCTCGCCCTTAGACAGCTTGAGCTCGCGCATCTTTTTCTCGGAGATGTAGTCGGGCACCATGCGCTTGGCGGTGCACTTGGCAGCCAGCTGGGTCAGGTAGAAGTACGGGGAATCCTCGTGAACGTTATCGTCCTCGAGTACATAGATAAGCTTGGGGAATGCCGGGGTAATCCAAACGCCGGCCTCGTTCTTAACGCCCTCGTAGCGCTGGCGAAGCGTCTCCTCCACAATCATGGCAAGGTCGTGCTTCTCCTGGGGCGTGCGGGCCTCATTGAGATACATAAAGACCGTCACGAACGGCGCCTGGCCATTCGTGGTCATAAGGGTCACGACCTGATACTGAATCGTCTGGACGCCGCGACGAATCTCATCGCGCAGGCGATCCTCAACGACCTCGCGCACTTTTTCGGGGGATGCGGAAACACCGAGCTCCTCGAGCTCGCGGGCAACCTCGCCGCGAATCTTTTGACGGCTCACCTCAACAAAGGGGGCAAGATGGGTCAGCGAGATGGACTGGCCGCCGTACTGGGAGGAAGCAACCTGGGCGATAATCTGCGTCGCGATGTTGCAGGCGGTCGAGAAGCTGTGCGGCTTCTCGATCAATGTGCCCGAGATAACGGTGCCGTTCTGGAGCATGTCCTCCAGGTTCACCAGATCGCAGTTGTGCATGTGCTGGGCAAAGTAATCCGAATCGTGGAAGTGGATCAGACCCTCATTGTGGGCATCCACGATCTCCTGGGGCAGCAGCACGCGCTGGGTCAGGTCCTTGGAAATCTCGCCGGCCATGTAGTCGCGCTGAACGGAGTTGACGGTCGGGTTCTTGTTGGAGTTCTCCTGCTTGACCTCTTCGTTGTTGCACTCGATCAACGACAGGATCTTGTCATCGGTCGTGTTCTTTTGGCGCTTCAGGCTCTGAACATAGCGATAGATGATGTAGTGGCGGGCAACCTCGTAGCAGTCGAGACGCATAATCTCGTCCTCGACCAAATCCTGAATCTCCTCGACCGAAACGGTGTGTCCGGCATTCTCACATGCCTCGGCGACGTTTTGTGCCGCATAAACCACCTGACGGTCGGTTAGACGAGAGCTCTCCTCGACCTCCAAGTTTGCGGCGCGGATGGCATTGACGATCTTATCGATGTCAAAGACAACCTCGGTGCCGCTGCGCTTGATGATCTTCATCCTCTTGCCTCTTTCGCATCGTAGCCTCATTGCGCTTCAGAGCCAAACGATGCCCGGCAGGGCTCGCCCCTGTCTTGCGGCGCCGTCGCGCAATCTGTGTTCTCGATAAACCATAAGCCTCCATGCGGACATTCCCAGGAGCCGATCAAGCGGCTCAAGGACACGTTCAAAAGAGGCAGTTAAGGTCTTCGTTCTCTGTCCGCCATCTATCATACGACAAAGAGGCATCTATATCCTGTATTCTTTTTTTAGGTCAAACACAACATATAGTGTTTCAGCAGGTCAAAGCAATTGGTCATTTTGCAGACGCATTAATTATGAGGGGTTCTTGGCAAGTCGGTAAAACGTTACCAACACGGCTACCTGCATGGCAGTTATAAAACCCCCTTAGTCAAGCCGCTGACAAATCCTACCGAAACCAAGCCGCTCACGCCAAAAGAATCCAAAAGATTATGCTTGACCAACATGTTGCGGTCACGATCGGCCAGGACGTATGCAATCTGCCGGCACCTCTACGGGATGCGAAGACCATCGCGTACGGACCTTGGATCAATATTTGGTGGCTTATTTGGCGGCGTGCTTGGTAGCATAACAAAACAGCCCAGAGGACATAGCCTCTGAGCTGCGAACATTTGGTGGGCGTTAGAAGATTTGAACTTCTGACCTCTTCCGTGTCAGGGAAGCGCTCTCCCCCTGAGCTAAACGCCCAAATGGAGCGGACAACGGGGCTCGAACCCGCGACCCCAACCTTGGCAAGGTTGTGCTCTACCAACTGAGCCATGTCCGCTTACGGGGATTAATCTTACGTGATGCCCGCATCCTATGCAAGAACTTTTTTTGAAAAGTTTTGCGACGCCCTCGCGAACCTCGCGAAGACATCAGCCACCACGGAAAGCGCAGGCAAACGCAAACTCGCCGCAAGAGGCTCCTATATCTCACCGAGCATGATCCAGGCGGAGCTGTCCTGCGCGAGCCTGCCGTCTGCAAGCGGTGATGAGGTTAGCAGGACCCTGCCCGCCGGCAGCTCCACGGGTGCTGCACCGAAGTTCGTCACACACGCCCATCCGTTGTCGCGGCGATAGGCGATGACGCCACCCTCAGCGCCCTCGGCACCATCCGCAAGGCCGGTGCGCCCGTCAAGATCGAGCCACGCAAGATCGTTGGCGCACCCGTGCAGCTTGCGCCGCAGCCAGAGGGCGTCACGATAGAGCGCAAGCATCGATGTCGGGTCCGCTTCTTCTCTATCGGCAGCGTAATCGGAAAACCATGCAGGCTGCGGCAGATGGGGCGCCGCATCGGCGTCCGCAGGCGAAAACCCAAACGATCCGCCCTGCGTGGGATCGTCCGCCGCTACCCATGGCAGGGGCACACGACAGCCGTCGCGCCCCTTCTCGCGCTTCGGTCCGTGCGTATTGGTCGCAGTGGGATCTTCGAGTGCAGCCCACGGAATGTCAGCCACCTCAAAAAGGCCGAGCTCCTCACCCTGATACACGTATGCCGAGCCCGGAAGCGCCAGCTCAAGCAAAAGGGCCGCCCGCGCGCGGCGCTCGCCGAGTTCACGGTCCTCGTCATAAGACGACCCGTCGCGTAAGAGCCAGTCGAGCGCAATCTGGTGGTAGCGCGTCGCCTTGATTTGCGGCAGGGCATAGCGCGTCGCCACGCGCGGCACGTCGTGGTTGGAGAGTACCCAGGTCGAGGCGGAATCGGATTCGATGGCCGCCTTCAAGCCCTCCTCGATTGCAGCGTGCATATCATCATAGGTCCAAGTGGCCTTGGCGAACTCAAAGTTAAATGTCTGACCAAGCTCGCTGGGGCGCGCGTAGAGATACTGACGCTCGGGCAGTACCCACGCCTCGGCAACGGCGCTGCGCGGCGGATCATAGCGGTCGAACACGCGACGCCACTCGCGATAAATCTCGTGGACCTCGTTGCGGTCCCACAGCGGATGGGTGCTGTCGTCAACCATGTCATCGCCCTCGGCGAGATGCCACCGGTCGAGGTCATCGCGGTCGAGATCCTTGGCAAGACCGTGCGCCACATCAATGCGAAAGCCATCGACGCCTCGATCGCTCCAAAACGCCAGGACGTCGCAAAAGAACGCGTGAACCTCAGGGCATGACCAGTCAAAGTCCGGCTGCTCGGGCGTAAACATGTGCAGATACCACTGACCGTCCGCAACACGCGTCCAGGCGGGGCCGCCAAAGTTGGCATTCCAATTGGTGGGAGGCAGCTCGCCATGCTCGCCGCGACCATCGCGGAAGATATAACGGGCGCGCTCGGGCGATCCGGGGCCGGCGGCAAGAGCGGCTTTGAACCAGGGGTGCTGGTTGGATGAATGGTTAGGCACGATGTCGACAATGACCTTGATGCCGCGCACGTGAGCCGCAACGATCATGTCATCGAAGTCGTCAAGCGAGCCGAGACGTGGGTCGACATCGCAGTAGTCCGCCACATCATAGCCACCATCAACAAGAGGCGATGGGTAAAACGGGCTCAGCCAGATGGCCTCGATACCCAGTTGCTCAAGATAGTCCATCTGCTGGGTAATGCCCGCGATATCGCCCAGACCCGAACCAGTCGAATCCTTAAACGAGCGCGGGTAGATCTGATAGATCGCGGCGTCGGACATCCATGAGCGCGAAGAAGACTTTTCTGTAGCCATGGGGCGTATCTCCCTTGCAACGAGGTTATGCGAGATGCCCACGATGATACGCCCAAAGCGGATATTCGCGGCAAACAACGCCACAGCCACGACCCAAAACGCTCGCTCCCTCTCGGGTTCGAGCCCAGGCGATGGGTACGAAAAAGCCCGGCTACCGTAGTAGTCGGGCTGCTGCGTTTGGAGCGGACAACGGGGCTCGAACCCGCGACCCCAACCTTGGCAAGGTTGTGCTC
>CAUDCB010000016.1 GCA_958447915.1 uncultured Collinsella sp.
CATTTAAGTCTGTCCCCAATGAGTGCCCCAAAGTGAGAGTGGATAATCTGCCGTTTTTGGCCTGTTTGGGGGCTCAAAGTGGGAGATTATCCACTCTCGTCATTTGGCCGGCACTTGGGGGCACTTCTTGTTGAGTGTGAGCGCCGTCGCTGCTACGCGACGGTGATGGCGACCTGGCCGTAGCGGGTGCAGGGGCGCTCGGCGCGCGTCTGCACGGTAAGGGTGAGCACAAGGCGGTCGCCGGGCCGCGCGTCGGCGGGCACGATGAAAGCGGTGTCTACCGTGCATTCTTGCCACAGCGACAGATCCTGGGCGCCTGCATAGCTCGACGGGTCCACGGCGACATCCCAATGCACATCGAAGCCCTTGCCGTCGGGGTCGACGATGGTCGCTGTAAGGTCGACGCGCTCGCCGGCTGTGGCGCTGCGGTCGGCCGTGACCTCGACAACATGTGCCGGATGCGAGCAGGCTGCCGGATCATGGGCACACCATTGCGCGCGGGCGGCAAAGTCTTCCTGATAGGCACGCAGGTAGGGATTGAGATTGTCGTCTGTGGGCGTGCCGATGGAGGCAAAACCGGCGGGCGCGTTCGCATCGGGATGCCCATCAAAAAACATGCGGCCCAGCAGCGTATCGAAGTCGCGGTCGTCGATACCGCGCAGGCCAAACGGAAGCAGCGGAATATAGGTCATGCTGTCGCCTTCGGCCATAAAGTCGCCGCGCTCAAACTGCACCGCGGGCCTGCCTTCTAGGCCCCAATCCAGACGGGCATGCTTGCCAAACTGAAAGCGCTCGGGCTCGTTTTCGTAGACCTTACCATCGCCATAGAGCATATAGCGTGCCATGAGGGGTCCGTTGCCCTGCGTGAGATTCCGCTCAGGCCAAGGAGCCTTAAACAGCGGCAGCGTATCGGGCTGAGCTGTTTTGGCGTCGAAATAGTTGCCATACATATAGGGCGTACGCCAAAAGATGAGCTCGGGAAAGAGCTCGCGTCCATGGTCGAGCCACGAGTTGTCCTGCCCCACGCCATCGGCAACGCCCATCACGCGCACCTTCTGATAGACCCGCTGCCGTACGGCGGGCCACTCGGGCGTGGCGCGATAGCGCTCGGCAATACTCATGAGGGCGCGAACGATCGTATTCATACCACCCCAGCTGAGCAACCATAACGTACGCGGATCATCATCCAGAATCGCCTGCGCAATTACGCGAGACCCCTCAGTTTCCTCAGTCACATCACCCTCAAAGGCAACATTTCCCACAAAGGTGCGCTCGATCATCTGGGCGGGCGTGGGAAACGGCGGCTCACCGGCAGCGGCCGCATTTGCTTGCAACTGCGGCCAAGCCTGGGCATATTCATTACTCCAGAGACTCTCAATCCAATGCTCGGGAAACGGCCGATACTCACGAAGCTCGCCGGCTAGCGGATCGGGCTCATGAGGCACAACAGCCCACTCATAAGAGCGCCGCCCTTTGGTCCGCCAATGCGAATTCACCTCGCCGAGCGTATGAACCCCATCCCCAAGAAAGTGATACTGCGAAGCCGTATACACCACAGCCTGAACATCAAGCAAGTTGAGATACAGAGCCAAATGAACAAGCGAGTTCATATCATCGACTTCCATATCAGTGGTAACAATCACCCGAGTCAACTTCTGGGACATAGGAACAGCTCCAATCAAAATCAATTCAGCCAGTTACGCGCAAGGCAAGACGGGACCCATGCCCCCATCGCCACCGACCCGGCGGCCCGCTAGAAGCGGCCGGCCAGGGTCACAGCAACGTCAACGCAGCGGAGACCGGGGTTTAGTCTTGCAAACATTCCGCAGGGGGCATGGGCAGGCGCAGCGCGAAGCGCAAAGCGCCAGCCCATGCATGCCCGAGGACGTTTGCAAGACTAAACCCCGGTCCCCGCGATGGGAGGGCTTAGCGGTCGACCCTGGCCGACCACTCCCAGCAGCCCACCGGCTCGCCGTCGATGAGTACGTTGCCCCCGTCGAAGTCTTGATAACACAGGTCGTTGAATTGGTGGATCCACACGCCGTGGTTGAACGTCTTCTTGGCCGAGCCGTCGGCCTCGCGATACACGCCGGTCAGGTCCTCGACATGGCTAAAGTAGGTGAGATGCACGTTGGCGCCGGCATCGCGCAGGCGCGCGAACAGCGGCAGCACGGTCTGCTGCGGGCACACGAGCTCGTCGCCCTTGGAGTGCGTAAACCACAGCGGCGTCTTGGCGAGCGCGGCTACGTCCTCGTCCGTGGCGTTGTACCACGGGGCGCAGCAGGGAAGGCCCGCGGCGAAGAAATCGGGGTAGTCGGCGCACAGGCGCAGGGTCATAAAGCCGCCGTTGGAAAGACCGGCGACCACGATGCGGTCGGTGTCGATGCGGTCGGCATGCTCGGCGACAAACTCATCGATAAGTGCCTTGAGCACGGGGGAGTAGATGCTCTGGTTGGAGTGACCAAGCTGCTCGACGCCGTTGTCCATCCAAAACGTGGGTGACTGCGGCACGAGCACCCAGGCAAAGCCGCCAAAGTAGCGCTGGATCTGCGCCTGGCTGATGGCCGTCACGCGGTTGCCGATATAGGCGCGCGTGGCGCCTTCGCCCTGCGTGGCGCCCTTGCCCTCGCCGGCGCCGTGCAGATACACCACGAGCGGTGCCTTTTGGGGCACGGCCGTGGCCTCGGGCGCAAAGGGGTTGAAGCATGCCGAGTCCTCGGCCTTAAAGCTGGGCTCAAAGAAGCCGTATTCGAGCGCGATACCGTCGACGGCGGTCTTTTGCGTGTCGTTGCTCCAGCCTTTGAGCGCAGGGCAGATATCGCCACGGCAGGTGTCGAAGACCAGGCCGCAGGTGGGATCGTCGCCGTCGTTGCCGGGAAGAGCCGCGAGCTGCGTGATGCGCAGCTGGTCATCGAGCATGCGCGAGCCCATGACGCCGCCTTCGATGGTCTTGGTCAGGCGCTGCTCGGCGACCTCGAGCGCCACATGGGTGCCCACGGCGAGCTTACGTCCGTTTTCGTCGCACGGATATGCGGCGAGAACGTCGATGTAACCCACGGAGGGCGCGGCATGGTCGGCGCCGCGCTCCTTGCGCATCAGAACTTCGCCCGAGCGTTCGTGACGCTCTACATATATATGGAAGGTGTTCGCGTCGATGTCGTTGGCGCGCACGGTGCAGGGCAGGTCGAGTACGACCTTGCTGATCCAGGGGCCAAAGTCGCCCAAGGTGGTGACGGTTGCGTAGGTACACAATTTGAGTTCCATGAGCTGCCTCCCTTGCGCCGCTAGTGGGAAACAAAAGCGGCAATACAATCTAAACATGTTTAGTTTAATCCAGAATTGCAGAACAAGCTGATAAACTCGGTAAACGGCAAAATTTAACACGCCATGAACTACTAAACATATGTTTACTAGCTTCTAGCAGGGCTTCTGTTGATGAGTTAACAGGTCATAGAGGTGTTTATCAAAATAAAAGCCCACGTAAAGAGCCATTTATCAATAGACAGTCAAAGAGACTATCTCCCGCCATTGGAATACGTTCACCCCCGATTTCCTACCGTTCGCCGGACTCTGCACGGTAAAATTGCCACAAATGAGGCGCTCCGTGTAAACTAAAGCCCGTAAACGTTCAGTAAACACTTTGTTTACGACAGCGTATCCAAGGGTCCGGCAACCGTAAGGGGTTATAGTCGCCGGGCCAAAGGCGTGCCTAAGCCCAAGGGGGCTGGCACACGAAGATATGGGGAGGGGTCCCATGGCAGTAGATAACAAGCAGATTGCCACCGATGTCCTCGAGCTCGTGGGCGGCGCGGAGAATGTTTCCGTTGCCACCAACTGCATGACGCGCCTGCGTCTGACGCTCAAGGATAACAACAAGGTCGACGTGGAGAAGATCAAGAAGGTCAAGGGTGTTCTGGGTTGCCAGTTCGCCGGCGCCCAGCTCCAGGTCATCATCGGCCAGAACGTGCCCAAGGTGCTCGCCGAGTTCGTCGCCATCTCCGGCGTCAAACAGGGCGAGGCGGTCAACGAGAACCTCGACGCTCCCAAGGAGAAGTTCGAGCTCAAGAACCTGCCTAACATCATCCTCGACTATCTGTCGGGCTCCATGACCCAGCTCATCCCGCTGCTCATGGCCGGTGGTCTGTTCCGTACCATCGCGGCCGTCCTCGGCCCCACCATGCTCGGTGTGCTCTCGGCCGACGACCCGACCTATACGTTCCTCTACACCACGCTGTACGAGGCCACGTTCACCTTTATCCCCATCTACCTGGGTTATGCCGCCGCTAAGAAGCTCGGCGCCAGCCCGGTGCTCGGCATGCTGCTCGGTGGCGCCCTCATGGCTCCTTCCGTGGTGAGCGTCGCCACCCAGGAGGGCGGCGGAATCATCTCCGTCTACGGCATCCAGATCGCCGCTGCCAACTACCAGCAGTCCGTCCTGCCGATCATCCTTTCGGTGCCCGTCCTGTACTTCATCGAGAAGTTCTTTAAGAAGGTTATGCCCGACGTGCTGTCCACGGTCTTCACGCCGTTCTGCACCATGATCGTCACGATCCCCATTGCCTTCATCGTCCTCGCTCCGATCGGCAACGAGATCGGTACGCTGATCGCCAACGCCCTCTTCGGCCTTGCTGACCTTGGCGGCATCGGCATCCTGATCGTCATGGCCATCCTCGGCGCCTTCTGGCAGCTCTTCGTGGTCTGCGGCATGCACATGCCCGTCATCCTGCTCGCCCAGGTTCAGATCATCGCTGCCGGTTACGATCCCTTCGTCTTCGTTTCCACCAACTGCGCTATGGCCGCTGTCTGGGGCTGCGCCTTCGGTGCCTTCCTCAAGATGAAGAACCCCGACGAGAAGTCTCTCGCCATCGGTTACGTCATCTCCGCCATCGCCGGCGGCGTCACCGAGCCCGCGCTCTTCGGCATCCTCATGCGCTTCCGTCGCACCATGTTTGGCATGTTCATCGGCGGTGCTATCGGCGCTGTGTTCTCCGGCCTCATGGGTGTTACCTACTACCTCGCAGGCGGTGCCTCCAACTTCCTGGTCTTCACCAACTACCTGCAGGGTGGCCAGATGAACACCGTCTGGGCTATCGTTGGTATGGCAATCTCCTTTGTCATCGCCGCTGCCGTCGTCTTTGCCTGCGGCTTCTCCAAGGAGGAACTCGCCGAGATGGAGGCCTAAGGCCAAACCATTCGGTTGCATATGACCTCACCTACACGACAGGGCCCCGTCAGGCGCAAGCCCGGCGGGGCCCTTCTTGCAAGGTAGACTGATGGGGGGCGGGTGAGATTCGCCCGCGAGGGTTTGCCAAGCGGCGGGGGCTTTCGCGCGGGGTTACCGCGAAAGTTTCCGGCGGTTCGCAAATCCTTTATCGAACGAAAGGACATGCAGATGAGTTTGGGAACGCTGACCGTCAACGGTCGCCAGGATGGCTTTTTGTGCGAGGGCAAACCGTTCTTTTGGTTTGCCGATACGTGCTGGAGCGCGTTTACGAGCATTGCCGAGGCCGATTGGGACTACTATCTGACCCGTCGCGCCGAGCAGGGCATGAACGTGCTGCAGATCAACACGCTGCCGCAGTGGGATCGCTGCTGCCCCGATCTGGGCATTTGGCCCTATGCCAGCGAGGATGGCGTGCATTTTGATTGGTCCCGACCCAACCAAGCGTACTGGGATCGTGCCGCCGCCATGTGTCGCGCTGCCGTCGAGCACGGCATTCGTCCGGCACTCGTGCTTATGTGGTGCAACTACGTGCCCGGTACCTGGGGCGCCAAGATTGCCGAGCATTGCGGTGCCGAGGTTATGCCGCGCGAGGAGGTCCGTGCCCACGTTGCCCGCGTCGTCGAGAACCTGGGTGAGTTCGACCCCGTTTACGTGGTGACGGGCGATACCGACTTTACCAGCGACGAGGCGATCGCCTATTACGAGGATGCCCTCGACGAAGTCGTCAATCGCGCGCCCGAGGCGTTGCGCACCATGCATATCAACCGCGGCAACCGCACCATCCCGGCACGGTACCTGGACCGCTTGGACTTCTACATGTTCCAGCCCGGCCACAACTACGAGGGCCAGCCCGAGGCTTGGCACTTGCCGCAGGACTTTATCGCCAACTATCCCAAAAAGCCGATGGTCAACTCTGAGCCTTGTTACGAGCAGATGGGTGCGTCGCGCAATGTGTACTGGCGCTTCACCGCGCAGGACTGCCGCGCGAGTGTGTGGTCGTCGATCCTTGCCGGCGCCAGCGCGGGTGTGACCTATGGCGCGCACGGTGTTTGGAACTGGCAGACTAGCAAGAGCCAGGGCTCGGTGCTGGGCGAGGGCTTCGATATGCCGTTCCGCTGGCAGGAGTGTCTGCAGTTTGCGGGCGTTTGGGACTTTGGCGCGATCGAGCATGTGCTTGCCGGCCTGGGTGCTACGGCTGGCGACGACGCACTTGCCGTGGTTCCGGCGCAGGAGCTCCTCGATGACGCGCGCGAGGCCATTCGTGTGGCGCGCGTTGGCGATCGCGTCGTCACGTACCTGCCGCGCACCACGGCGCTCAAGTTTAAGCTCGACGGCGCGCGTGGCTGGACGGCGACGGTTCTCGACATGGAAGACAAGCGCGTCGCCAAGCTGCCCGTTCGCGACAACGGTGACGGCACCGTGCGCGTGGCTCAGCATCCCTTTGAGCACGACGCCCTGGTGATCCTGACCCCTGGGCGCTAACGGCTCTTCTCCAACATTTACAACCCAGTCCCTTTCATAAGGCTGCGACGGAATGGTTCCTGCATGACGGCTTTAAGCTGTCAAGGGGAGCCATTCCGCCGCACTCATTGGGGACGTACTTAAATGAGTGGTTTAACTTGAGACGGGACTTTTTGACCGCCTGATGGGTCGCGCGCCACAATTCGGGCGCTACAGCAGCTCGCCGTGGCGGGCGATGTAGCGGCGCTTGACCAGCTGGGTGAGCGCGATATAGGCGGTGACGATGCCGACGAGCAGCGCGAAGAAGCTCGGCGGCAGCGGCATGAGGCCCAGCGCATCGGCGATGGGGCTTGCCGGCAGCCAGGTGACGAGTGCCAGACCCAGCACGGTGAGGGCGCACAGCGCGGGCGCGGCGTGGTCGCGCGGGCTCGGCAGGCGCGGGGAGCGCAGCATATGGATCACGAGCGTCTGTGACCACATGGACTCGACAAACCATCCGCTCTGGAAGAGTGCTGCAAAGGCCGTCGTGCCTGCGACGTTGCCCGCGGCGGCAAGCTCGGACCAGCTTGCGCCCACGGCGGCGGGGCATACCACAAAGAAGAGCGCGGCAAAGGTCACAATGTCAAACAGCGAGCTCACGGGGCCCAGCTCAAGCATAAAGCCCTTGATGGACGCGGCGTCCCAGGCGCGCGGACGGGCAGTCCAGGCGTCATCGACGGTGTCCCACGGCAGCGCGATGCACACGATCTCGTAGATCAGCGACAGCAGCACCAGCTGCAGGGCGCTCATGGGCAAAAATGGCAAGAACAGGCTCGCGACGGTCACGGACAGCACGTTGCCAAAGTTGGAGCTCACCGTGGTCTTGAGGTACTTGAGCAGGTTGCCGTAGGTGCGACGGCCTTCGATGGCGCCGCGCTCGAGCACGCCCAGATCCTTCTGAAGCAAGATGATATCGGCGGATTCCTTGGCGATGTCGACGGCGGAATCGACCGAGATACCGCAGTCGCTCGCGCGCATGGCGGCGGCGTCGTTGATGCCGTCGCCCATAAAGCCCACGGTGTGACCGAGCAGCTCGCGCATGACGCGCACCAGGCGCGCCTTCTGCAGCGGCGAGAGTTTGGCAAAGAGATGAGTTTTCTCAGCGCGCTCGGCAAGCTCGGCGTCGTCGAGCGCATCGATCTCGGAGCCCAGCAAGACGTTACTCGCGTCGATGCCGATCTGCTCGCAGACGGTGGCGGCCACGCGGTCGTTGTCGCCGGTTAAGACCTTGACCGCCACGCCCTTGGCCTCGAGGGTGGCGACGGCGCCGGCGGCACTTGCCTTGGGCGGATCGAGGAAGGCCAAAAAGCCCATCAGCACCATGTCGCACTCGTCGGCGATGCCAAACTCACCCACGCAGCGCGGATTGGTCTTTTGCGCCACGGCAATCACGCGCAGGCCCTCGGCATTGAGTTCGGCGACTTGCTTGCGAATCTGGGCGAGCTTATTTTCGCTGAGCGGCTGGGCGACACAGTCAACCTCGACAAAGGAGCAAATCTCGAGCATTTCCTCGGCAGCTCCCTTGGTAACCATCTGGGTTTTGCCCTGGGCGTCGGCGACGACTACGCTCAGGCGACGGCGTGAGAAATCGAAGGGCACCTCGTCGACCTTGGTATAGCGGTCGCGCAGGCTCTGGCCCAGCGTGGAGTCGGGCGCGACAGTCGAGGGCGTCACGTCGGCACGGTCGATGACGGCCAGGTCGATAAGGTTTTTGAGGCCGGTCTGGAAGAAGCTGTTCAAAAACGCATGGCGCAGCACGCGTGCGTCCTCGTTGCCGTCAGTGTTGAGATAGCGCTCGAGCACGATGCGGTCTTCGGTGAGGGTGCCGGTCTTGTCACAGCACAGGACATCCATGGCACCGAGGTTTTGGATCGCCGGCAGCTCCTTGACGATAACCTGGCGGCGGGCGAGGTCCTTGGCGCCCTGCGACAGGCTCGTGGTCACGATGACGGGAAGCATCTGCGGCGTGATGCCCACGGCCACGCTCGTGGCGAACAGCAGCGCGTCGATGACGCTGCCCTTGGTGGCGGCGTTGATGGCAAAGACGGCCGGTGCCATAACGAGCATAAGGCGTACGAGCAGCATGGAGACGCTCGAGACGCCGCGGTCAAACGCGCTCTTCTCGCCGCGCCCGTTGAGCATCTTGGCGATGCCGCCCAGGTAGGTGTCCGAGCCGGTGGCAACGACAAGTGCTATAGCGGTGCCGTTTTGCACGGAGGTGCCGGTAAAGACGATGTTCTTGCAGGCAGAGAGCGGCAGCGCGGAGCTGCCGGCACCCTCAACGACAGCCGCGGCGGCGGTCTTCTCGACGGCCTCGCTTTCGCCCGTGAGCGCGGACTCGATCACAAACAGGTCGCGCGCGGCGATGACGCGGGCATCGGCCGGCACCATATCGCCGGCAGAGAGGCGGATCACATCGCCGGGGACGAGCTCGTCGAAGGGAATCTCGAGACGCTCGCCGTCGCGCAGGGCACAGCAGGTGTTGGAGACCAGGTCCTTGAGGGCCTCGGCCGCATTGCCGCTGCGGGCTTCCTGGATAAACTTCATGCCGCCCGATACCAGCAGCATGATGCCGATGACGATGACCGTGGAGGGATCGCGCTGGGGCTCGGGCACGGCGAGCACGTCGATGTAGAGCGAGACCAGCGCGAGCGCGGCGAGGATGCCGGCGAAGGGATCGATGAACGCGTCGGCGATGCGGCGGGCGAGCGTCTTGGTCGGCGCCTCGATGGTGTTGGGGCCGGCGGCGTCCAGGCGCTCGGCGGCGTGCTCGGCAGTGAGTCCGTCGGCCGTGGCGTCAAGCAGCACGAGGGCGTCCTCGGCGCTATGGGTGGCGGCGAATATGGTGTTCTTGGACAGGCCGGTGTGAGCGGCGGGGCGCGCCGTGCGGCGGCGCTTGGAGATGACTTCGAGTACCGTGGCGGTTTTGAGCATCAGCATAGGGTCCTCCTTGTTAAAGGGAGTTAGCGTACGTGTCGTATGTGCTTTAAAAACCTAGATGTCGCTCACGTCATGCTCTCGAACCACCACAAAGGGGACAGGCACCTTTGTGGTGGTTTTGACGATCGATTCGTGGCGCTTATGCGTGTGCGGAATCCTCGCGGCGTGCCGAGGGCGACATGCAGGTTTTTCGACTATGGCTGCCTTCCATGGCACACCTCCTTAAGGCCGGGCGCGGCGCGCTTCGGGTGTCTCGCACCCGTTTTAATCCGCCCGTATTCTTGATGAGGGGGTTTGCCGTGTCAACCTCATTGTTCGGAAAACCATTGTCCCTGACAAAGCCTTTACAGAATGACGCGGCCTCAAAGCGCGCCCACATCGACGCCTCGCCTGCGCTAAACTGAAGAGCACGTACGCGATTACGAGAGGAGCCCGCATGGAGGCTTACAAGCAAGAGTTCATCAAGTTTATGGTCGAGTCCGACGTTCTTAAGTTCGGCAGCTTTACGCTCAAGAGCGGCCGTCAGTCCCCGTTCTTTATGAACGCCGGCGCTTACGTGACGGGTTACCAGCTCAAGAAGCTGGGCGAGTATTACGCCCAGGCTATCCACGATAACTTTGGCGACGACTTTGATGTCCTGTTTGGGCCGGCCTACAAGGGCATTCCCCTGGCCGTCGTGACCGCCATTGCCTACCACGAGCTGTACGGCAAGGAGGTCAAGTACTGCTGCGACCGCAAGGAGGCCAAGGACCACGGCGCCGACAAGGGCAACCTGCTGGGCTATGAGCCCCAGGACGGCGACCGCGTGGTCATGGTCGAGGACGTCACCACCAGCGGCAAGTCCATCGATGAGACCTATCCCAAGGTCAAGGCGGCTGCCGATGTCGAGATCAAGGGCCTCATCGTGTCTCTCAACCGCATGGAGGTCGGCAAGGGTGGCGTTACCACCGCGCAGAAGGAGATCGAGGCCAAGTACGGTTTCCCCGTCGCGAGCATCGTTTCCATGGCCGAGGTCGTCGAGACCCTCTACAACCACGAGATCGACGGCAAGGTTGTCATCGACGATGAGCTCAAGGCCGCCATCGACGCCTACTACGAGCAGTACGGAGCCCGTTAGTTACGCGGTTTTGCCAAACCGCGTAACAGCTCGACGCTGCAAACCCGCCAGAGCGGCAATCTGCCTTTCAACTTCGGCGGCATGACCAGAAGGTCAATGCCGCCTCGTTTCAAGGCACCTTGCTCGCTCTGGCGGGTTTTCGCTGTCGCTACCAAAACATCGGCACTCCCGTTGCTGGCGATGCGGCACTTGGGGACGTTCCTTTTTTGCCGGCACTTTGGGACACTCCTGATGTAGTCATTGGGGACGTTCTTAAATGACTACTTAGGATGAGCGTCCAAAAATCCGCGCTCGTTCGAGTGGCGCATGTCTACGCAGCGTAGGTTGTCGAGCCTGGCCTTCAAATGGATACTGACTGTCGAACCGGTTCACTCCATTTCTTCAATTTGATTGGACAGCCCATGAACCAGACACGGCAAATCAATGCTTCCCATACTTTTTTGGCAGCGCATGTCATCAAGCGGCTGCGCGAAGAGCGCGGCCTCACCCAGCGCGCCCTGGCGGAAAGCCTTGGCGTGACCGATAAAGCCGTCAGCAAGTGGGAATCCGGCCGCGGCCTTCCCGACATTTCCCTCGTTGAGCCTTTGGCCCAGAGACTCGGCATAAGCGTGACTGAGCTTTTGGCTGGTGACATTCGGGCCAACGCCAACCGTGCAGGCAATATGCTCAAAGGCGTCTTTTACGTTTGTCCTATCTGCGGAAACGTTGTGCACGCGCTCGGAGAAGGCAGCTTTAGCTGCTGTGGCTCCACGATGTTTCCCCAGGAGGCCGAAGAGCCGGACGCGGACCACGCCTTTTCCATCGAGCGCATCGAGGACGATTGGTACGTCACGCTCGATCATCCCATGACCAAGGATCACTACATTAGCTTTGTGGCATATGCGACTATGGATGGCATCTGCTTTAAGAAGCTCTATCCAGAGCAATCGGTGCAGCCGCGCTTCCATATTACCGGGCGCGGCAGGATATATCTTTACTGCAACCAACACGGACTCTTTACGTCGCTGACGCCTCGCAAATAACGGCTGTCTATCCGCCCTCCTCATGCGTTCCCAGGGGACCCAAAATGAGCGTGGATAATCTACCGGTTTTGGCCTGTGCGCGGGCTCAAAGTGGGAGATTATCCACGCTCGTCGCTACTTGAGCCCGGGCAGGCGGGTGTAGGGAAACGACCGCTCTAAGAACTCGGAGCAGCGGGCGTAATCTTTGGCAAAGTAGCTGCTGTAGAGCGAATCGAGCACGTATTGCACGGCGATGTGGCTGGCGAACTGTGTGATGCGATGCGTCATGCTCTCGTGATCGCTCACCGTGAGATAGGCGGCAAAGCCGGGGTGAATGCGGGCGCAGTGCGGTGTGCCGATGACGATGACCGGGACATGTCGACTGCTGAGGATTGGCAAGATCTCCCTGAGGTTGGGGGCAAGGCCGCTGTAGGAGATAACGATTGCCACATGGTCGGGGCCCGAGGCGAGCGCCGTACGCACCTGCGCCTCGACACTGTCGTGGCACGTCGCGCTTTTGCCGGCGGAAAGCAGACGATCGCGGAACATTCCCGCTGGATACAGATTATGCGAGCCCGTGTAGATGTCCACGGTGCCGGCGCGCACGATTAGCTTGGCGGCCTGGTCGAGCTGTGTGGGGTCGAGCAGCTCCTGCGTTTCGGCCAAAGTGGTCTGATAGAGCCCCTCCATACGCTCCATCACCTGCGCAGGAGTGGAGGTGGCATCGAAGGGAAAGTTGATGTCCACGTCGCGCCGGTTACCCGTCTCGGCTGCCTGACGGATGAGCTCGACCTTGAGGTCTTTGAATCCCTCGAGGCCGAGCTTTTTGCAAAAACGGTGCACGCTCGCAACGGAAACGTTGGTGCGCGCGGCAAATTCCTTAATAGAGAGCCCGCGGACGTCTTCGCCCATGGCAAGGGCCGAGATGCCGAGCTGTTGCTCGGTAGGGGTAAGGCCCTGCGCCTCGGAAATCTTGCGTTTGATATCCATGCGAACTCCCACACTCAACAAACCTGCCAAAAAGGGACAGGTTTATTTTGGCAGGTTTTGCCCGCAAAGGGTAACGGGACCGAGGATGCCGCTCGGGGCGATGGGTTCGGTGAGGGCGAAGATGTCGGGAATCGCATGATCGAGCGTGTTGATGACGTCGACGGTGAGTTCGTGCGTGCCGGCGGCAAGCGGGTCGATGGCAAAGCGATAGGGCGGACAGATGCGTGTGCCGAGTGGGTGTCCATCGAGCGTAAGTGTCGCGACTTCGTAGACATCTCCCAGGTCGATTGCGGCATCGGCAAGGTCGTTCGCCAGCTCGAACAATGTGCGATAGCGGAACGTCCCGCATGCATCGGGGAATCGCTCGGCAGTGAGATCGCATAAGTGCTCGAGTTCCTGCGGGGCGCCAAAGGTTCCGCTGTCGGCAGGGGAGAGGGCGACGGTCCAAGGTCCGTTGATGTCGAGGGCGAGCGCATCGCTCGAGCCCATGTCCGCGCCGTCCCCGGACTCAAGCTCGCCGTCCGTCTCCAAGGCAACGAAGCAGCTCTCGAAGGGTGCGAGCTCAAGCGTTCCGTCAAACACAACGGGATCGGTGCCATTCAACAGGTCGAGGCGCGTGCCGCAAAGTCGCTCGCTTTGCGCGAGTTTAACTGTGCAGCCGATGCGCTCGCGCGGATGCTCGTTGACCAACATGACGTAGGTCTCGTCGGCGCGCTCGTAACGAAGCGCGCGCAGCCAGGGCTGGGGCGTGTCGGTGACAACCGTCTGCAGCCCAGCGCTCGCCAGCACGCCCACCATATCGGCAAGCGGAGTCGCTGCAAGTTCACCCAGTTCAACCACGCCATCGGCGTCGTAAAGCGCGCTCGACACCTCGTCGACAGCGAGGACCATAACGCCCGCCGCCATCATGCGCCTTACGGCCTGCGCCGTCGCCGAGCCAATAAATGAAGCTCCTGGCATAACAAACGCCTGGTAACGACAATCGTTTATGGTAAGCATTCCATCGGCAATCGAAACCTCGTAACGGTCCTCATCCTCAAAAGCCTCGGCGGGCACAAAATCAAAGTCGATCTGCGCGCGCGTGAGCTCGGCAGCCACGCGCTCGATAGGCATGGCGCTGCCGGCCCACTCGGCATCGGCGTGGTACAGGATGGCGACGGGACGCGCGGCGCTGCCTCCCGAAAGCAGCGTTGCCGTACGGTTCATATAGCTCATGAGCTGGCCAAAGTGCGGCCATTGCGGATTGTTGCCGTGTGCGTAAAAGTGCGGCGGGCAGTCCCAATCGGGGAAGGGCGCCATGCTAAATGCGTGCGGCGTAAACCAGTTAATACCGCGGACGAGCATGTGGTCGGCGATCCATTTCATCTCGCGAAGGCCCTCGTGCCAGCCGAAGGCGCCGAAGACCTCGGCCATACAGCGCCCCTGCTTTTTTGGGTCGAGACGCGCGGCCGAAGAGCCCAGCTTGGCAAGCGCGTAGGTAAAGAACTCCATATTCCACGCGCCGTGGAAGTAGCTGTAGCGTCCGTGGTCGACGCCAGGGGCGAGCTGGTTGATGACAACGTCGATGCCCGCCATATCCTGCCCGGCGACCGCGCGGAAGTAGTGTCCGGCGCCCTGGCCCAGGCGCGTGTGGCAGCTTTTGTCCTCAATCACATGTCCGATGTGCATGACGCCGCGCTCGCGGCACCAGTCGCCAATCTGCTCGTCAAAGCATGCGCGGTAGAGTTGCGTGGCAATGTCCATGTAGGCGTGACGGGCTCGGGCACCATCTGCCTCGCGTGTCCAAAGGCCGTGTAGCTTGGTGAGCCAGTCCTCGCCAAGTGCATTGCACAGGCGGCTGGCAAGCTCGTCCGACCAGGGCAGTGACATATCGCCGCGTCCAATAAAGCTGCTGGTAGAAGCATCGTCGAGAGCCGTGCCCTTCTCGTTCATAAAGCCCGGCTCATCGGTAAAGAACCCCAGTATGGTGCAGCCGAACTCGTCGCCCAGGTGCTCAAACGTGGGCTCGTAGACGGCATCGATGAGCACACGGCACGAATCGGCGTCGACCATGTTGATGTACTCATCGCGAAAGCCGGTCTTTTGGCTGGTGACGAAGAGCTCGACGGTGGTGATGCCGGCGGGCGCGTCAAAACGCAGGCGAGCGGGGGTGCCGTCGGCCTGCTCAACGGAGAGCTCAAGGTCGAGCGGTGCGCCGGCGGCGTCGAAAGTCGCCGCGCCCACAAAGCGCTCCGTGTGATCCATAAGATTGCCGAGCTTGATGACCGTGGACGGCTGGGGACCGACGACCGTAACCGTGCGATGTTTGAGCACGGTCTTCTTAAGCGCGGGGTCGACGTTCTCGCCCGCAAGCGCGCCGTTGGCGTAGCCCGTGGGGAAATGGGCGTCGTCGAGCAGCCAGATCTTCAACCCTAAGCGCTTGCACTCGCCGATGATAAAACGCAGGTCAGCCCACCAGCCGTTGCGACAAAACTCGGGATGCGTGCGCGATTCGAGGCAGACCTCGCGGATGTTCGCACCGGCGATCTGCTCCAGGTATTCGGTAATCGTCTCGTGCGCCTCGCCCTTGAGCCACAAGAACGGAAGCACATGGTTGTCGTATGCCGCCATATCCACTCCTCTAAAACCAACCTTTTAAATCGATTGAAGTCAGAGTACGCCGAGCGCGCCGTCCTGCTAATATCAAAACCACAGCAGAATATGACCGAATCAACGATTGTGATGCCATGGATCTTGCACGTTTAGACAGCCTTCTGCTCGAGCTGACCGACAGCGAGCGTACTTACCACGCGGGCGCCCGCTATGACTGGAATGATGCGTTCAGCTGGGGTCATCAACAGAATATCAGTGAAAAACATATCCATAAAATCGGTGACCCGACGCGAGCCTTGCACCAAGAAGGCATGCCTGAGGGCCTATCAATCGTGCGCAACTCGCGCTTCAACCCTGTACCGGAGCATGTGCACGATTATGTCGAAATCAGCTATGTTTATCGCGGGCATGCGCCGCAGACCGTCAACGGCGAACAGCTTATGCTTGCCCAAAACGAGGTGCTCTTATTCGACGCCGCCTGTCCACATGCCGTAGGCGAGCTCGGCGAGCATGACATTATGCTGAGCATCGTCATCTCGCGGCCGATGTTGCACCGCAGCCTAGAGCAGAGCCTGTCGCCGTCAAGCACCGTCTCGCAGTTCCTCATTAATGCCCTCAATGACGAAACCGACCACCGCGGTCATGTGCATTTCCGCACGGGCAACAGCCGCCGCGTGCGCCGATATATGCAGGAGATGCTGTGCGAGCTTCTGGAGCCGACGGCTGCGAGTCCCCAGATCGTGTCGAAGCTGTTTGAGTTGCTGTTGATTGAGCTGATGCAAAGCTATGAGGCCGCACTGCTGCAAGCGGGCAAACCTACACTTCCCTCGGCGCAGGTCGCGGCCGCCGTGGGCTACATCGAGCGCCATGCCTGCGATTGTACGCTCGAGGACGTAGCTCGCCACCTCCATCTGAGTCCCAACTACGCAAGCGCGCTGCTCAAACGGCAGACGGGACGCACGTTTATGCAGCTCGTGCAGGAGAGTCGCCTAACACGCGCGGCAACACTGCTCGACGCCGGCTCCACTGCGGAAGCCGCGGCGCGCGAGGTCGGCTACGCCAACATGAGCTTCTTCTACAAAAAGTTTGCCGAGCGCTATGGCTGCACGCCGGCAGCGTATCGCCAGCGTTTGCCCAGATAAAACCGACCAAAATAAACCTGTCCCTTTTTGGCAGTCCCTTTTTGGCAGGTGTCAGGAAGTGTCAGGGGCGGGGTGGCGGCGGGGTGCCGCTGCGAAAAGAAGTGTCGGGTTTGGCACCCCTGCCCCTGCCTGTCGCGTGCGTGGGCGATACTCGGCTTATCGAACCGCGATGCAAAGGAGATGCTCATGGCAAACATCAAGTTCCCCGAGGGCTTCTATTGGGGTGGCGCCACCGCCGCCAACCAGTTTGAGGGTGCTTGGAACGTGGACGGCCGCGGCCCTTCCGTCGACGACCACTTCCTGGGCGGCAGCTACAAGGAGCCGCGTCAGATTACGATCGACATCGACCCCGACCGCTTCTACCCCAATCATGACGGTATCGACTTCTACCATCACTACGAGGAGGATATCGCGCTGTTCGCCGAGATGGGCTTCAACATGTTCCGCATGTCCATCTCTTGGAGCCGCATCTTCCCCAACGGCGACGACGCCGAGCCCAACGAGGCCGGCCTCGCCTTCTACGACCGCGTCTTCGACTGCCTGCGCGCCCACAATATCGAGCCGCTCGTGACCCTGTCGCACTACGAGATGCCCTATCACCTGGTCGAGAAGTACAACGGCTGGGCGAGCCGCGAGCTCATCGGCTTCTTTGAGAAGTACTGCCAGACCGTCTTCGACCGCTATCAGGACAAGGTCAAGTTCTGGCTCACCTTCAACGAGATCAACTGCGGCACCCAGGACATGGGCAATCTCTTTGGGACCAGCATGATCCAGGGCTTTGAGGGCCCGGCTTCGGCGGTCCACACCACGCCGCAGGCCCGTATGCAGGCCCTGCATCACCAGTTTGTCGCCAGCGGCCGTGTCGTGCGCTATGCCCACGAGCACTACCCGCAGTTTAAGATGGGCAACATGGATTGCTTCATCCTTTCCTATGCCGCCACGTGCGATCCGGCCGACGTGTTCGCAACGCAGCAGGAGATGAATGCCATGAACTGGTACTGCTCCGACGTGCAGGTGCGCGGCAAGTATCCGTTCTATGCCAAGCGCTTCTGGGCCGAGAACGACGTTGAGCTTGTGGTGGAGGACGGCGACCTGCAGGATATCGCCGACGGCAAGGTCGATTTCTACACCTTTAGCTACTACATGTCCGGCACCGTGGGCACCCACAAGGATCACGAGATGACCGAGGGCAACATGGCCTTTGGCGGCAAGAATCCCTATCTGGAGTCCACCGACTGGGGCTGGCAGATCGATCCGCTGGGTCTGCGCATCGCCCTCAACGAGATTTACGCCCGCTACGAGATTCCGCTGATGGTGGTCGAGAACGGCATGGGCGCTTACGATGAGGTCGAGGAGGACGGCTCCATCCACGACCCGTACCGCATCGCCTATCTGCAGAGCCACATCAAGGCCATGGGCGAGGCCATCGCCGACGGCGTTGACCTGATTGCCTACACCTGGTGGGGTCCCATCGACCTGGTTTCCGCCGGCACTGGTGAGATGCGCAAGCGCTACGGCTTCATCCACGTCGATAAGTACGACGACGGCACCGGTACCTACGAGCGCCGCCGCAAGGACAGCTTCTTCGCATATCAGAAGATCATCAAGTCCAACGGTACCGAGGGTCTGGATTAATCGACAATATGAGTGCCGCTGGGGAAAAGGTTTTGGGAAGGGCTTGGAAGGGCTTGCGATTCGAACCCTCACCTTAGTATTTTGGCCATTTGGCACTATAATCACCATAGGCATGCGCAAAACGTTGCGCTTAATCAAGAGGAGAAAACGTATGGGTCTGTTTGACATGTTCAAGAAGAAGGCTGAGCCCGCGGCAGCTGCTGCTCCGGCCTCCATCTCTGCTTCTGCCGGCGCCGACGTGCTGTGCTCGCCCGTCAAGGGCAAGGTCATCAAGATGGCCGACGTGCCCGATCCCGTCTTTGGTGGCGAGGTTCTGGGCAAGGGCTGCGCCGTGTGGCCCGAGGACGATCTGGTCTACGCTCCCTGCGACGGCAAGGTGACCGTCACCATGGGTCACGCCGTGGGCCTGCAGTCCGATAGCGGCATCGAGGTTCTGGTGCACGTTGGCGTCGATACCGTCAACATGAACGGCGACGGCTTCGAGGGCTTCGTCAAGGCCGACGATGTCGTTAAGGCTGGCCAGCCCATGCTCAAGATCGACCGCGCCAAGATCGCCGCTGCCGGCTACAAGGACTGCGTCGTCGTGGCTGTGTCCAACACCGCCGAGTTCGCCGACGTCGAGCTCGCCGTCGAGGCTGACTCTGCTGTCGCCGCCGGCGATGTCATCGTCAAGGTCGTCCGCAAGTAGTCTGCGGCAACATAAGGGTGTTTTGGGGTGGTCGGGTTATCCGGCCGCCCTTTTTTATTGCAATGCGGCGGAACGTTTTATTGCGCGTTGGGCGGACCGGTAAACCGTTCGGACGTTAAATCGAGCCGATTGCGCCTTTGCTTTGCCGGAGGTGTTCGTTAGCGGCTAGTATGGCCTTATTGTTACGACGTGCACCGCGTCGGGAAGCGCGGTGCCGCTTGTTGGGAGGAATGTCATGAAGAAGAAGCTGCTGCTTGCGCCCCTGATGGCTGTTCTGGTCGCGTGCGTGGTTGTGCTTTCCGGCTGCGGAGGCCCTTCGGTTGAGGAGCTCATCACCGATGATCTTACGACGCAGTTTGACGAGGTCAAGAACGGCGGCGACGACTTCCTCGCCGGCCTGGAAGAGGCCTCGGGCGACGAGTTCGAGCAGCTGGGCATCGATCCCAAGGAGTACGCCAAGAGCTATCTCGAGGGCTTTGACTACAAGATCGGCGACGTGACGGTCGACGAGGACAAGGGCACCGCAACTGCCGAGGTCACCATTACCTGCAAGTCCATGAACCAGATCGTTGAGGATTTTGCCACCCAGTATCAGGAGAAGGTCGCCGCGCTCGATTCGATGCCTTCCGATGACGAGCTGTACAAGATGGCCGGTCAGGTTATGGTCGATGTGACCAAGGCTGCTAAGACCAAGGACACCAAGGTCACCTTCAAGTATTCCTGCAATGACGACGGCGAGTGGTCTGCAGACGATTCTGCAACCAACGAGATGATGAATGCGATGATGAGCTAGGGGGTTGCGGCGTTTTACCAAACGCCGTAACTGCTCGACGCTGCGCGGGCGCCAGAGCGACAACTAGTCATTCAAAGAGGACGGCATGACCAGAAGGTCTATGCCGTCCTCTTTTCATGCCAATTTGTTCGCTCTGGTGCCCGCTCGCTGCCCGTCCTCTACCTGCGGCGTTGCCATGGTAGTCATTGAGGTGGCAGTTGGGGACGTTCCTTTTCTGCCGGCAGTTGGGGACACTCCTTGCGCCAGCGTTGCATCGCGAACGCTCGGGAAAATGCGACCCGGTTTTTGGCCGAATAGTGGGTCACGGTTTCCGGATGGGGTGGGTTGCGGAAACCGCGACCCGGAATATTGCTCTGAAACGGGATGCGGTTTCCCCGACGCGCCTCAAACGGAAAGCGCATCCCATTTCGGAGCCCCAAAACGGGATGCACTTTCCGCGTGGAAGAATTGTCGCAGCTGCGTTAAGCGGTGTCGCTCGCTACTCGCCCAAGATTAGCTCGGCGAGTTCGTCCTGCGTATCTACCACGTAGTCGGCGCCGGCGGCCTCCAGCTCTGCGCGGCCGCGGAAGCCCCAGCTGACGCCGGCGCTCTTAAGGCCGGCGTTGTGGCCGGTCAGAACATCGACATTCGAATCGCCCACATAGAGCGTGGTTGCCGGATTGGCGCCCAGCTCCTTCATCACGTGCAGCGTGACGGGCGCTTCGGGCTTAGGCGGAAACGCATCGACACGGCCTTGCACCAGCGCAAAGCGCTCGGAACCAAAGTATTTCTCGATAAGCGGGGCTGCCGAAATATGATCCTTGTTGGTGAGCACGGCAAGCTGAACGCCCGCTGTGCGCAGACGGTCGAGCATCTCAATCGTGCCGGCGTAGGGTGAGGTGTGGTCCTCCTTGTGCTCGCCGTAATAGGCCCTAAACTCGGCAAGCGTCTGCTCAAACATACGGCCGTCGCCCGCGTACTCGGCGGGCATAAAGCGCTCGACCAGCTTAAGCATGCCGTTTCCCACCTTGTAGCGGTACTCGTCCACGGCAAACGTGGGCCAGCCGTGCATCTCGCAGGTGTGGTTGCCGGCGGCCGCCAGGTCCTCGAGCGTGTTGAGGATGGTGCCGTCAAGGTCAAAGATCACGGTGGAAAAAGCTGCCATAGGTACGCTCCCATCTATATAGCTCACGCAAACGGCAACCATAATAGCGCGTGCCGCCCAGCCGGGAATGGGCGGGTCAAAAGTCCCGCGGGGCATTCGGGCCGCTCAATCTTGTGGGCGGGTTTGGTTCGTCAGCGGCCTGGTGGCGATAGAGGTTGCCTATAGGCGGTTATCCGGGAGCCATATGGCTCGGATATGGCGGTTTTTGTGTAGTGCATTGACCGATTTACCTGCGGTAACGTACACTTCCTCCGTTAAAAAATAGAAGCCGGAGCACGGG
>CAUDCB010000017.1 GCA_958447915.1 uncultured Collinsella sp.
GCCTCGACTGAGGTTCGAATCCATGCGGTGCCGGCATAAAAGAAAAGCCCCCGTTACCGGAGGCTTAAAGTTCGATTGGTGCGGCGTATAGGATTCCGCGTATCCGCTTGCGCGGATCCGCACCGGCTTCGCCCGCCTGGCGGCGGACTCGCCCGCTCGCTACGGACGCTCCGCGTCCGCTTCACGCTCGCGCCTCGACTGAGGTTCGAATCCATGCGGTGCCGGCATAAAAGAAAAGCCCCCGTTGCCGGAGGCTTAAAGTTCGATTGGTGCGGCGTATAGGATTCGAACCTATGACGTTCTGATTCGTAGTCAGACCCTCTATCCAGCTGAGGTAACGCCGCAGCGCAAGACATATAAAACCACTTTAGTTCGTTAGAGTCAAGCAAAATCTCAAACTTTTTTCGCGCGGGCCGCAATTTGTCACGCTGCACCACGAGCATCAGCGCTTCTCGTGCGATCGATTGGCTTTTCGATCACATCGAACCCGGCGCCAAGCTCCCCCAGAAGCGACCGCACCCGTTGGGCACAGTCGTAGTCGGCAAACGAGATGTTCAGCATTCGGGCCACCTGATTAGAAGTTCCAACACCATAGAAGTGCTCAAGGACAACAAGCGCCTCATGCGCCACAAACGTCTCGACCACATGCGGCGACTCCTCATAGCACCATTGCGTCAACGGTCCCTCACTCGTCTGCCGAACCACCAAGCCACCCATACCCGACGGCTCGCACGTTACCAGCAGGTGTTCCCCGCCTTCATCGCTCTGGAACAAAACAACCCGTTCATCGAACAGCTCCATCACATCCCCTTTCTCTTGCTCTTAGTTAGCAAAAGCATAGCAGGTAGATGCATGTACACAGAACATCTGTTCGTGTGTTTTCTATCGAGCTGTCCGCGCGGCATGGTATAGCCGTACACAAAAAGGGCGCCCCAAAAAGGAGCGCCCTCGCAAATCGCCCATGCAGCTAGTTTACGCGACCGGCTCGATCTTCTCGAGGCCGCCCATGTAGGGACGCAGAACCTCGGGGATCGTGATGGTGCCGTCGGCGTTCTGGTAGTTCTCCAGAATGGCAGCCATGGTACGACCAGCCGGCAGGCCGGAACCGTTAAGGGTGTGCAGGTAGCGCGAACCCTTGAAATTCTCGGGGTCGCGATACTTGATGTTGGCACGACGGGCCTGGAAGTCGCCGCAATTGGAGCAGGAGCTGATCTCCTTGTAGGCGTTGTAGCTCGGCAGCCAAACCTCGATGTCGTAGGTCTGACGGGCAGAGAAGCCCAGGTCGCCGGTGCACAGGCTAATCACGCGATACGGCAGGCCCAGCTGCTGCAGCAGGTACTCGGCCTCGGCGGTCATGCTCTCGAGCTCCTCGTCGGACTCCTCCGGCTTGGCAAACTTAACCATCTCGACCTTGTCGAACTCGTGCTGGCGAATGATGCCGCGGGTGTCGCGACCGGCGGAACCGGCCTCCTCGCGGAAGCAGGGGGTGAAGGCAGTGTAGCGGCGAGGCAGAGTGTCGGCGTCCAGAACCTCACCGGCATGCAGGTTAGTCAGTACGACCTCGGCGGTAGGGATCAGGAAGTTGTCGCCCGAGACGTGATAGGCGTCGTCCTCAAACTTGGGCAGCTGGCCCGTACCGAACATGGTCTGACGCTTGACGACGATGGGCGGCCACCACTCCTTGAAGCCACGGCTCGTGTGCGTGTCCAGGAAGAAGTTGATAAGGGCGCGCTCCAGGCGGGCGCCGGCGCCACCGAGAACGGTGAAGCGGCTGCCGGAGAGCTTGTTGCCACGCTCGAAGTCGAGGATGTCCAGATCGGTGCCCAGATCCCAGTGCGGCTTAAAGTCGAAGTCGAACTCGCGCGGGGTGCCCCAGCGGCGACGCTCGATGTTCTCGTCCTCGTCCTTACCGTACGGGGTGGCCTCGCACGGAATGTTGGGCAGGTGAGACATGAAGTCGTACTGCTCCTGCTCAAGAGCGGTACGGCGCTCGGCCAGACCGTCGATCTTCTCGTTGACGGCGCGCACGGCCTCCTTGGCGGCCTCGGCCTCGTCCTTCTTGCCCTCCTTCATCAGGGCGCCAATCTTCTTGGACTCGGCGTTACGCGTGGCCTGGAGCTCCTCAACCTCGGTGATGACGGCACGGCGCTCGTCGTCGAGTTCAAAGAACTTCTCGCGATCCCAAGACGTCTGGCGATTTGCCATGGCGGTATCGATGGCATCGGGGTTCTCGCGAACAAACTTGATATCAAGCATTAGATCCTCCGGCGATATACATTCCATTTAGGTTGCAACCTTGTACATGTATGGGCAAGTATATACTTATGAGCGTTTACGACCCAACCCAACTACGCAAGAAGGCACCCAATGGACGCAGTTTTTTCCTTTTTGTTTGGCACCCGCACCGGTTTTGCCATCCTTTTCGCCGGCGGCATCCTGCTATTTGCGATTCTTGCCTTTGTAATGGAGAAGCGCACCCATAAGATGTACGTCGACCGCGGCCCCAAGTCCGAGGACGAAGAAGACAGCTTCTGGGACTAACCGACCAAAAAGGGACAGGTTTATTTTGGTCGGTTTTATCTGGGCAAACGCAAGCGCCTCGCAACTGGAATTGAGCCAGTTGCGAGGCGCTTTTCGTACATACGACAAAACCGCAGGAAAAACCTGCCAAAATAAACCTATCCCTTTTTGATCAGCTTACTGGAGAGTAGCGTCGATGGCCTTGACTAGGGCGCTGCGCATGCCGGCGTCCTCGAGCGCGACGACGCCCTTGATGGTGGCACCGCCGGGCGAGCACACGGCATCCTTCATCGCTGCGGGATGCTGACCGGTTGCAAGCTGCAGCTTTGCCGTACCCAGCACCATCTGGCTCACAATGCGATAGGCATCGGCGCGCGGAATACCGTGTTTGACGGCCGCATCGCCCAGAGCCTCGATCGCCATGGCGACAAACGCCGGGGCGCAACCGCCCACGGTACCGCCCACAAACAGCAGACTCGAATCGAGCTCGACCACCGTGCCAAGCTTTCCGAGCAGACCGAGCATCGTGGCACGCTGCCCATCGCTAAGCGTGGAAGCCTTCTCGCAGGCGATAACGCCCTCGCCCACCGAAACCGGCGTGTTGGGCACCGTCGAGATATGAGCGACACCTGGCAGGACCTGTTCCCACTTGGCACTATCCCAGGTCCAGGCGACCGAAAGGACGACCTTGTCGGCAAGTGCGTCCTTGAGTGGAGCGAAGACCTTCTCGATCATGTACGGCTTGACCGCCGCAACCACGATATCGGACGCGGCAACAACCTCCGCCGCATCATGGCAGGCAGCCATGCCCCGCGCCTCGCAACGCTCGACCAGAGCATCGTAACGGCCTGCGCAGGCGCACATGTCGCCCGCGGCCACGCCGGCGGCAATCCAGCCATCGGCCATAGCGCTCGCCATATTGCCAAAACCGACAAATCCGATCTTCATATCACACAGTCCTCTCAGATGCGTTCCTCAAAACGAAAGCCATTGTCCCACGCTATTGTTTCGTATTGCCGACCTACTTGTGATACGGCTCGCCACGGCTAATCTTGCAGGCGCGGTAGATCTGCTCCAGCAGCACCACGCGCGCCAGGTTGTGCGGCAAGGTAATGCGTCCAAAGCTGAGCATCTCGTCGGCGCGGGCGCGCACGGCATCGCTCACGCCGTCCGATCCGCCGATTACAAAAGCGATGTCGCTGTTACCTCTCAGCATGAGGTCATCGAGACGGGTCGAGAGCTCCTCGCTCGAACGCTCCTTGCCCTCAATGGCCAGCAAGATCACATGCGCTCGAGGCGGCAGAGCGGCAAGAATCGCCGCCCCCTCCTTGTCGCGCGCGGCATCCACGCCGCCCGCCTTGGCCGGATCGATATCGGCAACCTCGCGCATATCCACCTTGGCATAGGCGCCCAGGCGTTTGGTGTATTCGGCGCACGCGTCCTTCCAAAAGCGCTCTTTGAGCTTGCCAACGCAAACAACGGTATATTTCACGCGCGTCTACTCCTTCGATTCGTTCTGAACTTTGCCGGCGGTCAGCATCTGCTCGAACATCGAGGCCGACTGTGAGAAATCACTCGGCAGCACGACCGTCGAGGTTTTGCCCGTGCGAGCGAACTCCGTCATCATCTCGGACCACTGTGTAAACATGAACAGCTGGTTGGCCTCATCGTTGCCGACGCCCGTCTCCTGGATGATCTCGAGCGAATCTTTGATGCCCAGCGCAATGGCCTTGCGCTGGTTGGCGATGCCCTCGCCAGCCTTTTCCATTGCCTCGGCCTCGGCGGTCGCCTCGGTAACGCGCTTGATGCGATCGGCCTCGGCGAGCTCCTGCGCAGCGGCGCGCTTTCGCTGGGCGGCATTGATGTCGTTCATGGAGTTCTCGACCTCGGTCGGCAGCGCGATCTTGGTGATAAGTGTCGACACGAGGGTGAAGCCGTAGGCGGCCATTTGCTCGGACACGGTGGCGTTAACGTCCTTGGCGATATCGTCTTTTTTGGCAAAGACCTCATCGAGCGTGTAGACGGGAATGGAAGAGCGCAGAGCATCGGTGATGAAGTCACGCATTTGGTCGACGGGCTCCTGCAGCATGTAGTAGCTCTTGTAGATGCCCGAATCTGCCGGGCCGGCGCCCATGTCATAGCTCACATGGTACTGGGCAGAGACCTCAAGGCCGATAGTCACGTTGTCCTGGGTCTTAACGTCGATGCCAAAACCGTTTTTCATGGTTCGCAGACTCACCGTGGCGGCTTTGCGGTCGATCACGGGCACCTTCATGTGGAAGCCAGCGTTGACGATGCGATTGAACTTGCCCAGGCGCTCGATGATCACAGCATGCTGCTGTTCAACGACATAGCAGGCGTTGGGGAGCAGTAGCAACAAAATGATGATGGGAAGCAGGAAGCTCGTAAGGGCAGCGATGATACCGGACAACAGCATGGTTTCTCCTCTGAAAGTCACACGTTGGGACTAGGATACCCGCACGAAGCAGCTGTGTGACACCAACAAGAGGACCCGTGGTCAAAAAAGGCCAAATATGAGTACTGTTACCAGTTTAGTAACAGCGTATTTGGGTCAAAATCGCCTCTTTGAACCCGAGGTCTATCGAAATTACTTCATTTTGTCTCAAGGTTGAGCCAAATTAGCGTACATCTGTTGCGTAAAAGGAGCAAAAATGGCTTCGTGAAATGTCTCTATTTTTGTGCCAGTACTCATATTTGCCACTTTTTGACCACAGGGGCATCTACCGTGCAAAATCGATAGGTCAAATCTGCCAAAAACGGCCCGTAAAAAAGCTCCCATTGCTGGGAGCTCTTTCATTCAATGGTGCGGGCGAAAGGACGTCCGCGTATCCGCTGCGCGGATACGCACCGGCTTCGCCCGCCTGCCGGCGGACTCGCCAGCTCGCTAAAAACGCTCCGCGTTTTCTTGACGCTCGCTCCTTCGCAGGTTCAAGTCCCCGCGATGGGCCCATAACAAAAAAGCTCCCATTGCTGGGAGCTCTTTCATTCAATGGTGCGGGCGAAAGGACTTGAACCTTCATGGGGTTGCCCCCATACGGACCTGAACCGTACGCGTCTGCCAATTCCGCCACGCCCGCGTGCAGGAATTAGAATAACGGAGCGCCGCCGCGAACGCAAGAACTATTTTTGGAAAAGTTTGCAGGCATTTTCCCAAGCGGCCCGAGCGATTGCTTCGGCGTCCTCGCCGGTACGATCGACGCGGTCGTTGACCAGCGCGTTTGCCGTGATGGAAATCATTGCAGGCTCGCACTCAAGACCGCGAATGGGCTCCGGCGCCATATAGGGACAATCCGTCTCGAACAAAATACGGTCGAGCGGGGTTGCCGCGAATGCCTCGCGCACGTCGTCGTTGCGCTTAAAGGTAGCCGCTCCGCCATAGGCGATGTAACAACCCAAATCCACAAAGCGCTCCATCGTGGCTCGGTCCTCGCCAAAGCAGTGCAGCACGCAACCGGCCTGGGGCACGCCGACCTCGCGCAACACGTTGTAGGCGTCCACATGCGAGGTGCGTTCCTCGTCCGTGTCCTCATGACGCAGATGCAGCTCTACCGGCACATTGCGGCGTACGGCAACCTCGAGTTGGCGCGCCATACAGTCGATCTGCACGCCGTGGGGCGCCGGCGCAATATCGTCGTCGTAATCCATGTGGTAGTCCAAACCGATCTCGCCAATACCAACGCATAGGGGATCATCGAGCGCAGTCACAATCTGGGCATGGATGTTATCGGTGTAGTCGGGCGCGCCATACGGATGCACACCGGCGAGATACTTGACCCGCGGAATATCCCGCATCGGCAGGATCTCGCGAACCAGCCAGTCGCTATAGTCCGCCACGCTGCGTTTGTCAGCGATGGGGTCGAACATCGTCACCAACAGGTCAACGCCCGCGGCTTTGGCGCGCACGAGCGTCTCAGGCACTTCTTTGCCCCAAAACGAAAGCAGATGCGCATGCGTGTCGGCAAGCGGCGCCAGCGGCACCGGGCAGGCCACCGTTTTCTTCTTTTTGGTAAACGTCACGCGTTCGACATTAGGCGTCATGGGAAAGCTCCTGAGCCAAGCGGACAAAGGCGGCGACGTCGAGCGTCTCGGCGCGCGTGGTAGGTGCGATACCGCAGGCCTCAAAGGCGGCGTCGAGCGCGTCCCTGGCAAAGCCGTTGGCGCTCATGGAGTTGCGGATCGTCTTGCGGCGCTGAGCAAACGCGGCGTCGATCACACGGGCCACAAACTCGCGGTCGATGCCCTCGGGCACCACGCCGTCAACGCGATCGATGCGCACGACGGCAGAATCCACATGCGGCGCCGGCATAAAGCAGCGCGGCGGCACCTCAAAGCGCCCCGTCACCTGCGCATACAGGCCGAGCTTTGCCGTGTAGCCGCCATAGGTCTTGTTGCCCGGCGTTGCGGTGATGCGATCAGCAACTTCCTTTTGCACCATGACGACAGCTCGCTTAAGTGCGGGCATCGTCTGGAAGAACTGAAGGATGATCGTCGCCGCCACGTTGTAGGGCAGATTCGCGACAAACGCCGTCGGCTTACCGCCCGCAACCTGCTCGATTTGTTCCGGTGTCACCTTGAGCGCATCGCCCATGATAAAGCGGAAGTTGGCATAGTCGGCGGCGTGGGCGTCAAGCACCGGCTCAAGCTCGGGATCAGCCTCAATCGACGTAACGCACGCCGCCTCCTGCAGCAGGGCAAGCGTGAGCGTGCCAACGCCCGGGCCGACCTCGAGCACGCGCTCATCGCCCGCAAGCTCGGCGAGCTCACAGATACGTTCGATCACATGGTTGTCGATCAGGAAGTTTTGGCCCAGGCGATGCTTGGTCGCAAGGCCAAACTCCTCTAGCAGCTCCCTCGTTGCCGTGGGGTTTGCCAAAGGCGAAGTTGTCATGGTTGCCTCCTTAACATGGTGGCTGCATCGTAAAGCAAAAGGGCATGGACCGTTGCGGCCATGCCCTTACATCTAAACAGCAAATTGCCGATATGGCGCGCGGCGTCTTAGCCCAGACGCGGGAACAGCGGCTCGCCCTTCTCGACGGGCTGACCGCCGGCAAGCAGGCCCCAAGCGCAAATGCCCTTGAGGTCGTCGCTCGCGGCCTCGTCCTCGCACGACAGGCGACGCAGAGCCTCGGCAGAAGTCTGGGGCATGAGCGGCATCAGCAGGTGAGCGGCGATGCGGATGGCCTCGAGCAGGTTGTAGATCACAAACGCCAGCTCGTCGGCCTTGGCCTCATCCTTTGCAAGCGCCCAAGGCTCGGAGTCCTCGATGTAGTGGTTAGCGGCGTGGATGAGCTCCATGACTTCGTCCTTAGCTCCGCCGTAATCCAGCACGTCCATCTTGGCCATGTAGCGATCGACCAGGCCGTCGGCGATCTTTGCCAGCGGGTTGTCGAACGCATCGAACGATGCAGGCTTGGCAGGCGCACAACCGTCAAAGTACTTGCCGCTCATGTTGAGCGAACGCGAGATAAGGTTGCCCCAGCTGTTGGCTAGGTCGGCGTTGTAGACCTGCTCCATGCGCTCGAAGCTGATGGCGCCGTCGGTGCCGGGCACCACGTCGGTCATAAAGTAATAGCGATAGCCCTCGACGCCCAGCATGTCGATAACATCCTGCGGAGCGATGGCGTTGCCGCGGCTCTTGGACATCTTCTCGGCCTTGCCGGTCTCGGCATTGCGCACGGTCAGGAAACCGTGGGCAAAGACGTGTTCGGGCAGGGCTTCGCCGATGGCCATGAGCATGGCAGGCCAAATGACGCAGTGGAAGCGGATAATGTCCTTGCCCACGATGTGGAACTGCGCGGGCCAGCGATAGGCCAGCTCGGCACGGGCCTCATCGGTATCGACACCGTAGCCGACGGCCGTCATATAGTTGAGCAGCGCGTCGAACCACACGTAGGTCACGTGGCCCTCGTCGAACGGGACCTGAATGCCCCAGTCAAAGCTCGTACGGCTCACGGAAAGGTCGTTAAGGCCGCCCTCGACAAAGCTGCGCACCTCGTTCATGCGGAACGCGGGCTCGACAAAGTCGGGGTGCTCGTCATAGAGCTTGAGCAGCTTGTCCTGGAACGCAGAGAGCTTAAAGAAGTAGGACTCCTCCTGCACGCGCTCGAGCGGACGGTGGCAGTCGGGGCACAGGTGCTGGCCGACGCTGCCGTACTCTTCGTCACCCTTCTGGACCTGCGTATCGGTGAAGTAGGTCTCGTCAGGCACGCAGTACCAACCGTCATAGCTGCCCTTATACAGGTAGCCGGACTCCTTCATGCGCTCCCACAGATACTGCACGGCATGATGCTGGCGCGGCTCGGTGGTACGGATGAAGTCGTCGTTGGAGATCTCGAGCTTGCTCCAAAGCTCCTTGAAGTGCGGAGCCTGGCTATCGGTCCACTCCTGCGGCGTCATGTTGTGCTTGGCTGCAGCCTCGGCGACCTTCTCGCCGTGCTCGTCCATGCCGGTCAGGAACTTGACGTTATAGCCAGCGGAGCGACGATAGCGAGCCTGAACGTCGGCGATGATGGTGGAATAAGCCGTGCCCAGATGCGGATCGGCGTTGACGTAGTAGATGGGCGTCGTGATAAAAAACGAAGGCTTGGTTTGATCCATGGGGTCTGTCCTCCAGAAAAAAGTTGCATACAGGGGAAGATTCTAGCGCAAGGGCTGGATATCCTCCATCTATTGCATATCGAGCACCATGGCATAGACATCGCGCTTGCGGCGCGAGTACTTCTGCGACAGGCGCTTTGCCACCGCGGAGGCAGGCTCCCCCTCCTCGAGCGCGGCACGGATGTCCTCGCGCAGGGCCTCGTCGGGGTCTACCGCCGCGGCTCCAGTCGGCGCGATACCGGCCTCCTCGTCCTCACTCGGCGGCGCGATGACCAGCGCAATCTCGCCCTTTACCTCGCCGCGAGCACGCAGTTCCTCGGCAAGCTGGGCGGCGGTGCCGCGCAAGACCTCCTCGTGCAGCTTGGTGAGCTCGCGGCAGACGGCAACATCGCGCTGGGGAAAGACCTCGGCCACGGTCTCGAGCGTCGCGACGATGCGATGTGGAGACTCGTAGAAGATGAGCGCGCCGGGGACGACGGCAAGGCGCTGCAATCGGCGCACGCGGTCGCCGTGCTTTCGGGCCAAAAAGCCCTCGAAGAAGAAATGCTCGCAGGGAATACCGGACGATACGAGCGCCGTGACGCAAGCAGAGGGGCCGGGAATAACCTCGACAGGCACATCCGCCTCGCGCGCCGCCTCAACCAAAGCCTGGCCGGGATCAGACACACTCGGCATGCCGGCGTCCGAGGCAAAGGCCAGGGTCTCCCCCGCCAGCAGGCGGTCGACCAGACCGGCTGCGCGACTTGCGATCACGTTCTCGTCGCAACGAACGAGCGGCTTGGAGATGCCTAGGTGCATCAGCAGCTTTGAGGTCACACGCGTGTCCTCGCAGCAGACGGCGTCGGCGGCGGCAAATGCCTCGCCGACGCGCGGAGACAGGTCGCCCAGGTTACCGATGGGCGTACCGACCACATAAAGTTTGCCCGTGCGGGCGCTGTTTTGCGTCATATCAACCTATTCAATCATGCCGCGCTCGAGCGTGCCGAGTGCCGCGCGGGCGTCCCATGCCGCAATACGCTTCTCGGTCTTCCATGTTTGGAAGAACCAGCCAGCCGCCGGCGCAAACGATGCCAGCTGGTTGGCGATAAACACGCGCTCGTAGGCATTGCGACCCTCGGGCGTAACCGACGAGTTGGCAAAGATCGCCGCGCCCGACCATTCACCCACCAAAACGGGGAACCCAGTTGCGACCGCCTCTTTGAGCTCACGCTTGTTGCGCGAAATCGCCGTCGTCAGACCGCGGGGGCTCGTGATGTCGAGCGCATACTCGTCGCGGTAATGGTACAGGTGAAGGTCCATGTAGACGTTCTTGTACTTGGCACCGCGCATAAAGTGCTTCCACTCGCCAGGGTGTCCCGAAGAGGAAAAGACGACGATCTTGTCCTCGGGCATATACGAACGAACGAGCTCATACGCGTCACGATAGAAGTTGCGCAGGTAGTGCGCCGGAATACCGTCCGTCATGGTAAAGAGGCTCTTGCGTACGCTCATCTGCGGCGTATCCAACAGCTCGATGCCCAGCAGGCTCTCGGCTTCGCCATAGCGATCGGCCAGGCGCTCCAGAACATCGAGTGCGACGTGCCGGCCATTGGTGGACGAATGCCACTCAGCGACGACTTCCGGCGTGGTGGGCGAATCGTTGGAATCGCCCTGACCACCGGGTACGGTCGCCAGATCGAGCAGTACGCGGATGTTGTACTTGGCGGCCCACTCAATAGCACGGTCGATATAATCGACGACCGAAATGTAGGAAGCGTCGGACTCCTGCGAGCCAAAGGCATACCACGGCACCGGCAGGCGCACGGCGTTGAGACCGATCTGCGCCATACGACGAAAATCGTCCTCGCTCACAAACGTCTCGTAATGGCGACGCATGCGCTCGTTATAGGCAGCGGTGCCCATTGCCTCTTGCAGCTCCGCCGCGTTGGATGCACCGGTCGCCGCATACAGCGACGGGGTCACCCAGGGCTCGGGAATAAACCAGCCAGAGAGATTAACGCCGAGAATCCTCTCCATCACGGCCCCCTTCGAATCGCGCAGGTCGAACCTGCATCGTATTGCATAGGAAAAGTATCGTTTTGAGTATACCCGCGCGTGCGGACAGGCGACCGAACGGTCTACAAAGTGGCGCAAAAGTGGGAGGAATGTCCGGGCAGGCGGAACCCGAGATGCACACGTGCATCGGAAGTAGGCGGCCGGAAAGCGTGCCCCGTTTTTTCGCAAAAAAATGGGATGCATTTTCCGCGGAGCCATGCATAAAAGAAAAGGACCCCTTTGCAGAGGTCCTAGTCAATTCAAGGTGGCGGGGAAGGGAATCGAACCCCTGACACGAGGATTTTCAGTCCTCTGCTCTACCAACTGAGCTACCCAGCCATTTGAGGTGTGCCTTGTTTCAAGGCTTGATTAGTATAACCAAGGACACGCTCCGGTCAACCGAGAATTTTAAAAAAGTTTTTGAGCACGGCCTCGGTTCTATAAATCGGAACGTCGGAGGCATCATCCGGCAGCAAGTAGTTTTTCACTCAGAGCCGCACGGGCAAACTCACTTGGCGTCACCCCCTCGGCAGCCGCCCGTCGACGAATGGCCTCCTTCATTCCCAGAGGAATCTTGACCGATAGCGTTGCCGTTCCCTCACCTGAGAGTGGGGGCCGTCCATGCACGATCCCACCAACGGTGTGTTCGCCATCCGGAAACTCTCCGCGCTCGTACGACTCACACCACGCGTCAATCATTTCATCCGTTACAACCTGACCATTAGCGGTCGTATATGTCTTGCCCATCATCGACCCCTTTGCCGAACTCGCTCGATCTCTTGCCAGAATTTCTTCTGAACCGGAGACAAGGCATGAATAATGAGCCACCCGCGAATAAGTTCGACCGCAACGAGCTCCACGCTCCGTCCGTCCGGAAGCCATCCAATCGCAAGCCATCTCGGCGGCTCGTCTTCCGACTCGCGGCGAATACACTCAGTAACCGCGAGCCAGGCGCCAAGCACCTGTTTTTCCGTCAGGTGCTTTTTGGCGTTGGGATGGATCTCGACATCCATGCATCTCCTCCTCCATCTTACCCAATTTCGTATGACGAAAGTCAACTGTCGCCAATTCCTATGCCGGCACGCGTTGGAGAACAGGAGGCGAAACAATGATTGAAGGGCGCTCGAGTGCCGCCCAGGCGCCGGGGCAGGAACACATACGCCAGGGACGTACGTTTTCGTAGCATACGAGGACATAGCCGCGTGCATCGATAAAGGCGATATCGATGGGATAGGCCATAAAGCAGGTGTGAACCGAGGAACAGCGCGGAAACGCCATGACAAGCGGCAGTCCGCTGGCGGCAATCGGCCGCCGTCCCAGCATGCCGCGCAGACGCACGGTAAACGACTCCGCCACCACAAACTCGGCCGGCGTCCAGCCCAACCTGTTGAGCGCCCGCGCGTAGGCGATATAGGACGAGACCGCGGTCACATGACCACCCCCGGACGCCATGGATCGACCGTCACCGCACGTTCATGCGTGAGCACGGCCGGCGCCCCCAGGGAAACGCCGGCGATGCTCAGCGAACTCGGCCACGGCTCGTAGTGCATGGTGCAGGTATAGGTCCTGAACGTGCCAGAAAGAGAGAGCAGGCCACCATCCGATGACGCCGTGCCTTGCTCGCTCGAGACCTCGACCTGTAGGTCATATCCCTCCATGGCATCCTGAATCTGAGCTTGAACGGTCGCGGAAGCGTCAATGGAGCTCTCGTCACCCTCCCCGCCCGGCGCCACAGCGTGCGCCAGCACGATGTCGGGCACCACGCGGTCGAAGCGCGCGACCGCGCCGGCAAAGATCATGACGTTATACGCGATGAGAGCCAGCACGAGCAGAACAGGCGTGACCACGGCCATCTCGACCATCGCCTGGGCACGCTCCTCGCGCAAGCCCGTGCGAATGCCCATTACGACCCACCGCCAAAAGCCCCCACCAGCGTGGCAACATCGACCGTGAGTGGGATGGAGCCGCCGCCGGGCAGAGGGATTTCCGCAAGCGTGAACACCGCGCCGCTGATGGTGCGCTCGACGTGATATTCCAAGGCCTCGCAAAGTGTCTTGGGGTCAGTCACGCCCAAGGGAATTTTTCGCAGGGCATCTTGAGTTTTGGAGATGCCCGCGATATCGGACCCCGGACTTTTAATGACATTGGCGGTATCGGTCAGCACCGGTTTTCGCAGACGTAAATCGCACGGTTCGAGTCCCAGCGCCGCCACGGAAGACGAGACGGTGTCACCGAGCCAGGACGCGATGGAGCCCAACGCGCCGCTACCCCCTCCCAAGCCACCGATCAGCTCTCCCATAAGCTCGTCGGCCGCACCCTGGATGTCTCCGTACCCCACAAGCAGGCGGCCCCAAACATCCATAACGCCGTCGAGCACGCCGGCAACGCCGCCCGAACGCTCCTCCAGCGTCGAGAAAAACCGCGAGAGAACGTTATTTTGTGCCGTCGCATCATCGGGCGCGAGCACTGCAGCAGAAATTGCACCACGATCGCCAAGCTCAACTGCCGTGTTAAACGAAGAGTTGAGCTCGTCGGGACTGGAGATGGCGCCCGAGACCGCAAAGGCGACCACGCCGTTGCGTCCGGGCGGCGCGATGCGCGGGCGCTCGCCGGAAAGTTCTTTGATGGCGGTATCGAACGCATTGCCCGCACGGTCGGCTTCGTCCTCAGTTTGACGCTCGAGCTCGAGTTCCTTGTTGCGACAGTCGACGTAGTCCTCTAGGGCGTCTTTAAACTTATCAAAGTGATACTCGAAACCGTTTTCGATAGAGGTTGAAGGCGCCGCAACAGCACCAAGCGACGAAACGCCAAAATGGCATTTGCTGCATTTATCCTGCCCATCGTAATCGGCAACCGAAGCAAATCCGCTCGGCGTTCCTTTCTTATAGTTAGGGCAGGTCGTCCCGTAATGCAGATACGCCTTGCCATCGTTCACGCTCGTCGGCCACACCGCATCGGTATAGAGTTCCGTCGCCCGAACCTCATCAGAGTTGCGCGGCAGCAGCGGAATATAGGAGGAAACCCTGTCTCCGTTCTCGGTTATATATGCCCGATCGACCTCCGCGCTCGCATAGGTATAAAACGCCTTACGCGCCGCAGACTCTGCCTTCATCTCGACACTCGAGCCTTGGGGCTTCTCATTTGTCAGACGCCAATGGTAGTAGTCCTTCGCGCGATCAAGGGCAACTTGAGGCTCCCACGTAACGCTCGAACCGTAATGCGGATTTTGAACACCGGAGAGATCCGTTAGGCTTTTCGCACGCTCCCACATACACGAACAGCTGCCGACCGAACCTTTATCCGACCCACCGCAATCCGCAAGCCAGGCGCGCTCTTTGGCCTTCGCCGTCTCCTCCGATGCTTTTTGCAGCTCCTCGGCCGCGCGCTCCAGATCTTCCGACGCATCTTTAATGGCATCGGTCGAGATTTCAGATCCTTCGAGCGCAACAAAATCCGACTCGGACGTCCTGGGCACGGCAAGCGCCGTACCGGTATAGGTCACGCCGTCGGTATCCTGCGCCGATACCGCCTGCATGGCGCGCGCGGCAACCAGATACGGCAAGGCGGTCTCGATCTTTTGCAATCCCTTTGCCGCGCTTTTGGCAAACTTGTTACGCGTTTTAATGATCTGGGTTCCCGTATCGATGATATCGCTGCCGACAACCTCGGCGCCCGGAATGAGAATGGCAACCAAGCCGGTACCGATCGTGGCAAACCCCGCCAAGCCCAAACTCAAAATGCTCGCATCGACCACCGTGGCGGCTGTGTGATAGGACGACACCACGTTGGCGCCCGCCAGCGCGCCGCTATCGGCCGCCACCTGGGTGTCTCCGGCGCGCGACATGCTCCATATCGCCGCGGTCGACGAAAACAGTAGCGTAAGCACCACCAAAATGACAACCGCAGAGGAGAGCGTGGTGTAGGCACCGTCTTCGATAAACAAGTCGATACCGGCACGGCCCATAAAGCCGCCCCGCTTGCGGCGAGCGCCTGGTCGACGGCGGGCCGCAAACCCTTGCGTCACCCGTAGCAGGCAGTGCCTAATCCCATGCAGCAATCCATGAATCATAATCTCCCTCCAGCCATTCAGGACGCGATCGATACGAGACGTCGACCTTGAGCTCGACATAGCCGCCCTCACCCGCACTGCCCATGGCCTGCACAAATGCACCGATCACGGGCAGCGGCTTAACCTCGCTGGCAACAGACACGGACGATACGCCGCCGGCACCGGCCCGCCCCAACTCGATATCCCACGACAGCGGTCCGCCGGCATGAAAAATCGAGACGTTGGGCACCGCGGCAAGTCTGCGGCGAGTGAACTCCTTAAGGTCATCGTCGTCCTCCACCGTCGTCGTGGTCATAAGCCGCGCGGTCTCGGCGGCGGCAGACTCCATGACCGCGCGCGTATAGAGCAGGCACACCGGCTGCAACGCGAGCAAGATAAGCGTCAAAAACGTCGGCAGCAAAAAGGCAGCCTCGACCGTAGACTGCGCCCGATCCTCGCACGCGATATCAATACAGAGCGATGTCCTTGGCACCCGTCGCGGCATCGATAACCGACGATGGGGCGACGCCATGAGACGCTGCCCGCTCGACCAGTGCCGCCAAGCGCCCATCGGTGCCGGCGCGCCAAAGCCCCGCAATCGCCAGCACAATCGATAACAGCGCCACGGTGACGATGGCGTATTCGACGGTCGACTGGGCAGATTCCTCACGCAGGACATCATGCATTTCACGACCCCTCCTTTGACTCCGTTGTTTGCGGAACCAGACGCACGGCACGCAGGCGGCACGAGGCATCGCCGGCATCCGCAGCAACCGTCACCATGTCGACCCAACCTCGCCCATCGCGCACGATGGCGCCCCATACGTTGCCCTTAATATCGAGATAGCCGCTCAGGGCGAGCTGGGCCGTGGGCACCCCGCGGTAGGCGCGCAACAGGTCTGCCGCCGCTTCGGTCATCGGCCGGTCCTCGGACCATGCAAGTCGAGCCGCGATCGCGTTGTCTGCAGACGGCTCCGTCGCGCTGGCCGCCCGCTCGTCGAGTGCCTGCAAAAAGGTCCGAGCCGTGACGGCGGCATTCTGACCGCCCATCGCCCCCGCGCCTTCCGCTTGTGACATCGCCGCCGAGCCCGATCCCAAATCGGCAGTAGCGCCTGGACGCTGCTGCCGCGCAACACCCAGTCCCCAAAGCATCACCGCTATTGCCACGAGCAAACAGACGAGCACCAGCGGCGAACCAACAGGACGCCTGCCTCCTACAGGCTGTTGATGCCGTCTTTGATCGCGTTCCATAGTTCTTCGACTTTGCTCTTAAACGCGACGATGGCGATAATCGCAATCACTACGAGCACGCCGACCAAGATGGCATATTCGGTAGTGCCCTGCGCGCTCTCCTCCCGCAACAGCGCCTTGGCACGCTGGCGAGCGCGGATTGCCCGGCAAAAAGCCCAGCTCCAAGCCTTGCCCGCAATGTCGGTCATCGTGTTCATATATTCCTCCCTACATCATCCCGCCTGCTCCCAGCAGCGGACCCAATATGGACAGAAGCAACGCCGGCAAGATGAGCGTGCCGGTGGGAATCAGCAACTTGACCGGTGCGCGCTCGATCTCGCGCTCGACTGCGGCGCGATGGGCAGCACGGATCTCGCGACTTTGAGCAGCCAGCGTCTCGGCCAGCGGAGCGCCCAGGGCAAGCGCCTGCCCCACCGTGATGGCAAAGGTCTCGAGCGCCCTCACGTCCAAATCACGCGCGGCAGCCAACAGCTCGGCCTCGCGCGTCCCCACGCCCACCTTCCACGCCATGCAGGCTCGCTCAAGACGGACGGCCAGCACCGACCGACGATTGGCGCAGAAAATCTCGAGCGCCGCGTCAAACGAAAGGCCGGCAGAAAGCCCTAGGCGCACCACGTCGATCATCTCGGACACCTCACCGAGCGACACCCGCGCCGGGCCGCCCGCCCCAATCGCGTCCTTCATTCGCGCGGTCAGGGCATCAATCACCGAGCGGCCCGCCGCAATGACCAGCACCACTTCACGCTTGCATGTCTCTGCAATCTTGCGAGCATCCGCACGCTCCAAACCTGTCGCGACAAATACGCTCAGGGCACACAGACAAGCCGCGACCCCGACCAGGGCGCTCATAACTCCACCCGCATAATGCGCCGGATAACTACCAGGGCAACGACGTTGAGGGCAAGTCCCAGCACCACGGCGCCCGCACCAGCCGGCGTCGCAAGACCGCGGCGAAAGTCTGCCGAAAGCAAAGCCAGTACCGCGCACATGCCCGCCGGCATCGCCGCAACCATGTGTGCCGACATACGCGCCTGTGACGTCTTAACGTCCAGACGGCGCTTGAGCTCAATGCGCTCACCCACCATGCTCGACGCCTCGGACAGCAAGCCGGCAAGCGGAGCCCCGGTACGCTGCGATACTTTGAGCGCCAAGGTGACAAGCGAAAGGCCGGGGGCATCGATGCGAACGAGTAGGTCATCGAGTGCGTCGGTCGCCGAGATACCGCAATCGATTGCCGCCGCCACCCGCAAAAACTCGGTATGCACCGGCTCTTGCGCATGGGCGCCCACAAAGCGCATGCCCTGTGCCAGCGAATGCCCCGAGGCAAGCGACATGGATAACGCTGTGAATGCCTCGGGCATGGCCTCTTCCACATCATGCTGTTCGCGTCGGCGATCGAAGGTGTCACGCGCAGCGCCCACGCCAAGCGGCGCCACCAGCCCCAAGACAAAGCCGATGGGCGACAACGACGCAACGGCCAGCAAAACGCTGCAGATACCGCTCGACAGCAGCAGAAATGCCAGACGAGCCGCGTTATCCTCTATAGCAAGCCCAAGGCGATCTGCGGGAATCAGCGACGCCCACGAGCGGGCAATCTTTGTCAGCAGGTCGTTTTCCGCCAACTCACGCGGCAACTTCTCCGCCATCGATTCGAGCGTCTGGCGCGCCAGCTCCGCCGGCGGCCTCCGCGGCACACGACGCTCTGCCCCACACGCCGTCGCGACAGAAAGCCCCGCCAAACCCCCTACGACGAGGGGCATAGCGATCTCCATTCGTCCACCTCCTCTTGCGTGAGCGTTCCCGACCGCAAGCCCTCCGCGATAAACGGCGGCTCGCGGTCGAGCGTCCACGTACGTTCGGCGGCATCGAACGTCACGTAGCGTTCGGGCTCAACACCGCCCGACGCGCCGCGTCGCACCCCCGAATACGAGGAGACGAAGCGCCTGCCATCTGCATGACGTTCGGACATCACGATGCCGTCGAGCGCCATGGCGATCTGCTCTTCGATAAGCTCACTCGGCAAATCGATGCCGTAGCGCGCAAGCAGCGTCAGGCGAACCACGGTCTCCTGCTCGGTACCCGCATGGAGCGTGGTGAGCGAGCCGTCGTGGCCCGTGTTCATGGCCTGCAGCATGTCGCAGCACTCGGCACCGCGCACCTCGCCCACGACGATGCGGTCGGGGCGCATACGCAGAGCATTGGTCACCAGGTCGCGAATCGTCACCGCACCCTCGCCCTCGATTGACGCCTCGCGCGCCTCCAGACGAACAACGTGTGGGTGATGTGCAAACTTGAGCTCGGCGGAATCCTCGATCGTCACGATGCGCTCGCCGGTGGAAATCTCGCACGACAGCGCGTTGAGCAGTGTGGTCTTGCCCGACCCCGTGCCTCCCGCAACCGCCAAGTCCTGCCGCAACGACACCGCGCACGACAGCAACTGCGCATACCAAAGCGGCAGTGACCCCAACCCCACAAGCTCGTCCAACGAACAGATACGGTCCGAGAACTTACGGACGGTGAGGATTGGCCCGTCGATCGCCACGGGCGGAATCACCGCGTTGACGCGATAACCCGTCTTGAGGCGGGCGTTGACGATGGGGCTACGCTCGTCGATACGACGGCCGAGCGGCGAGATGATACGGTCGATGAGCACACGGATCTGCTCATCGTCCTCAAACGCGTGCTCGATGGGATACAAAACGCCACTGCGCTCAAAAAAGGCAGAGCGACAGCCGTTGATCATGATTTCGGTAACGGTGTCGTCCTCGATGAGCGGCTGCAGCGGTCCCAGGCCCACCACGTCATCTAGGATCTCGTCGATGATGGTCTCACGCTCAGGCGTCGCCAAGTCGGTCGGCTCTTCCACGTTGAGCGCCGCCTCCACCGCCGGACGTAACTCAGAGCGGGCAAGGGCCGGATCGACGTAGGCACTGATGCGCGCCACCTCGTCGTAGCCCACGCGGTCCATCACCGCACGCTTGGTGCGGCGTTTAACGGCACGGCGGCGTCCCGCATCAACAGGGGCAGCCGCGGCGGCCGAGCCAGCGGCTTTAATCCTCGTCCGCAGACTCATCGCGAATCACCCTCACGCGACCAGGGAAGACGGATGCGCGGGCGCTCGGTGCGGGTCGCGCGGTCGGCGACCATATCGCTCCAGGGACCGACGGCGCAGCCCAGCTCCACGAGCATCTCGCGCGTAGCCTCGCGCACGCTGGTCGCAAAAGCGCTCGTCTGACCCACCGCCTCGTCGGCGCGACCAAATGCCATGAGCGCGGCCAAATCCTGACCGCCATCGGCAATGCGGATCTTGGAGCTCAGTGCGCAGGCAATCTCGAAGCGCATGGCGACGTCCTCGTCGGCACCGCGCGCACCAAACCGGTTGAACACGGCGCTCATGCGTGTGCGCGGCACGCCCACACGGCTCGCCAGCTCAATGACGCGCGAAGCGGATGTCGCCGACGATACTGCCGCATCGCCTACGACCAGGCAACGGTCGCTCGCCGCCACCGCGGCGGCCACGGCATCACCCCAAAAGACCGAGGTGTCGACAAAGACCACGTCGGATTCGCGACGCAAAACATCGAGCAATAGCTCCACCGGACGTGCCATGAGCTCGGCCTTCTCGGGGGCCGCGACAGGTCCCCAGAGTGTGACGCCCGGGGCGACGCGCATCGATGCGGCCACGATATCCGGCTCGGCAAATGCACCAGCCGCCGACGGCTCGATAAGCGTCGCCATATCGTGCGGGGCATCGACACCCAGCAGATCGTATAGGTTTCCAAACATGAGGTCCAAGTCGAGCACAGCGGCACGCAAACCCAGCAACGACGCCGCATGCGCCATAGTGGCAACGATCGTCGACTTGCCGCAACCGCCCGAACCCGAAACGGCGCAGACAACCGGTGCCCGACGAGACGGAACCGAAGCGTCCGCCGACAGCGCGGGGGCTGACGGCGCAGGAACCGGCGACACGGACGCGGGCGATAACATCCCCGTCTCCCCCGCCGCGGTCACGTGCTGAGCCCAAGCCGGCATGGCAGGCTGCCCGGGCTGCGGTTCCGAAGCCAAAGACGCAGCGGCACACGGCTCGCCAGCCCCGGCAAAACCCTCGACCTCGTCGAGCTCATCGGCCAGATTTACGCCGTGCACGTATCCCATATCTTCAGCCAGAACGTCATCGCCATAC
>CAUDCB010000018.1 GCA_958447915.1 uncultured Collinsella sp.
CCTTCTGGTCATGCCTTGCCTTTTGAATGACAAATTGTCGCCTTGGGCGGCGCGCAGCGTCGAGCCGTTACGGCGTTTGGTAAAACGCCGTAACTTAGTAGTTGGCCTCGTAGCCGTTGCCGTCGCCGGTGGGCTCTTCGTAGTAGTTCGAATCGCTCGAATCGCCTGAGTCATCGGAATCGTCAGAGCTGACCGATGAGGTTGCGGTGCCGTTGCGTAATCGTCGGACGTATTGCTGTTGAGGTCGCCAATCGTGGAGCTGGTACCATCGGACAGGCCCATGGTATTGGGGCCCTTGGGATCCTTACCAGCGTCGACGCGCGCCATCATTTCCTTGAGCTCGTCCTCGTAGACAAAGACGTAGCTTACGCCATCAATCATGGTGCTGTCATCGGCATACGAAGGCAAGTTGGCCGAATAGATGCCGTCAACATCCATGCCACGCATGGCATTGACCGTAGAGACGATGTCCTGAACGCTCATATCGGTCACGAGCATGTCGGACAACGAATTGACGAGGTCGAAGACTTTGGTGGCATCGAAGTTGTTGAGGATCTGGTTGGCGAGGGCGCCGAGTACCTGACGCTGATGGCGCATGCGCGTGTAGTCGCCATCGGCATAGATGTAGCGGCAGCGGGCGTAGGTAAGGGCGGTCGCGCCATCCATGTGCTGCTGACCGGCAGTAATCTTAATGTCGAGATGCTCGGGGTCGTCGACATCGTCGGTTGCGTTAATGTCGATGCCGCCGACCGAATCGATGAGCGACTGCATGCCGTCGAAGCTGACCTCGGCATAGTGAGAAATTTGAACTCCGCACAGCTCGTTGACCGCCTGAACCATGGCTTCGGCGCCGCCGTAGGTATGGCAGGCGTTGATCTTCATGGTCGAGCCGTTGTAGACGACCTTGGTATCGCGCGGAATGGAGATGAGCGTCGCCTGCTTTTGCGTGGGGTCGATACGCGCCAGGATAATCGAGTCGGCGCGGTATGTATCCTCGCCCGGACGGCCGTCGGTGCCAAGAAGCAGTACGTAGAACGGATCCTTTGCCTCATCGGTGTCAACCAGAACCCGACGCAGATTGTCGGTAATGACATTGGAATCGCCGAGCTTGCCCATAATGGTGGCAAACCACAGGCCGGCGGCAGTCGTTGCGCTCAGCAGCACACCGAGCACGGCAATAAGCGCGACGCGGCGAACCGTATGGCCGCGACGGCGCTGACGGGCGCGCTCGGAATAGCGGGCGACGTTATCACGGCTATAGATCTTGGCCTGTGCGCCGGTCGAAGGTCTTCGGGATTCCGCAAGGGGCTTTTTCTTAAACATAGGCAACCTGCATTAGTAGATAACGGGATCGGGGACAGTGGCGTGCTCGACGTGAGCGCCAAGCGCCTGCAGCTTTTCGACAAACTGCTCATAGCCGCGCTTGATGTGATGGATCGCCGATACCTCAGTCGTGCCATCGGCGATCAGACCGGCGACAACGAGAGCTGCGCCGCCGCGCAAATCGGGCGAGGTAACCTGCGCACCCGAGAAACCCTTGACGCCGTGAATCATGGCATGGTGGCTCTCGATGCGAATATCGGCACCCATGCGCACCAACTCGGATGCGAACATAAAACGATTCTCGAAGATGTTCTCGGTTATAACGGAGCTGCCGTCGGCCAGGGCGGAGAGCACCATGATCTGCGCCTGCATGTCCGTCGGGAAGCCGGGAAACGGAAGCGTCTGGATGTCGACCGGCTTGATGCGCTCGGCGCGATTCACGTGAACGCCGTCGTCGGTACGCTCGCAATCGATGCCCATGAGCTCCATCTTCTTGAGCACCATGCCCAGATGGATGGGGCAAAAACCCGTGACGTCGACACCGCGATCGTCGGCCATCAGCGCACCGGCGACGATAAAGGTACCGGCCTCGATGCGGTCGCCCACCACGCGATGAGTAACGGGATGCAGCTCTTCCACGCCCTCGATGCTCACAACAGGCGTACCCGCGCCGACAATCTTGGCACCCATCTCGTTGAGCATGTTAGCGAGATCGACGATCTCGGGCTCGCGTGCGGCATTGTCGATAACCGTGGTACCCTGCGCGCGCACGGATGCCATGATGAGGTTCTCGGTTGCACCGACGCTGGCAAACTCGAGCGTGACGGTGGTGCCGCGCAGGCCCTGAGGCGCATTGGCGTTGATATAGCCGTGGGCGGTATCGAACTCAACGCCCAAGGCCTCAAGACCCAAGATATGCATATCGATCTTGCGAGCGCCCAGGTTGCAGCCGCCGGGCATGGCGATCTTGGCGCGATGGAAACGGCCTAGCAGCGGTCCCATCACGGCAGTGGAAGCACGCATCTTGGCAACGAGCTCGTAGGGCGCCTCCCAAGAATCGACCTGGGAGGTATCGATCTCGAGCGTGTGCTCGTCGAGAACATCGATCGTGGCGCCCATACCCTTGAGCACCTTGCCCATCACGTGGACATCGGAAATATCAGGCACGTTCTGCAGCGTCGTCTTGCCCGGCGCCAGAAGCGTTGCCGCCATGAGTTTGAGCGCGGAGTTCTTGGCGCCCGAAACAGGCACGGAACCTCCGATGGCATGGCCACCCTCAACGCGGATAATATCCAAGGTCTACCCTTTCAAAAAGCATGCCCGGGGTGGCTGGGCCATCCCGGGCATGATGTGTTCGCAAATGGTCGAACGCTAAAACGTTTGACTATTGGGCAAGCTTGAGCTTACACCATGCGATTTCATTATAGAGGTAGGCGCGGCGTGCATCATCCTCCGACAAATTACCCAGCTTCTCTTCAAAACCTTGAATATCAGCTTTAACCTTATCGGCGTCGACGGTCGCCAAATCGCAAGCGCGCTCGGCGAGGACGGTCACGACATCGTCCGCAACCTGGGCATAGCCGCCGGCCACGGCAAACGTGTGGTCGACAGTGCCCATGGCCTTATCGGAAACGCGAACGTAACCGCGGTCGATTGTGCAGATTTCGCTGGAGTGAGCAGGCAGAACGCCAAACTCACCATCCGTGGACGGAATCGACACAAACGCAGCGTCGCCCTCATAGGCGCAGCTCACGGGGCACACGATGCGGATACGCATAACCTACTTCTCCCCCATCTTGCGGGCGCGCTCGCGCACGTCCTCAATCGTGGAAGCATAGCGGAATGCCTGCTCGGGCAGGTCATCGGCCTTGCCGTCAACAATCTCGGCGAAGGAGCGGACGGTATCCTCGACGCGGACGTAGACACCGGGGTTGCCGGTGAACTTCTCGGCGACGTGGAAGGACTGGGAAAGGAACTGCTGGATCTTACGGGCACGGTTGACCGTAAGGCGCTGCTCCTCGGACAGCTCGTCCATACCCAGAATGGCGATGATGTCCTGAAGGTCGGAGTACTCCTGCAGGAGCTCCTGGACCTTGACGGCGACACGGTAGTGCTCCTCGCCGACGATCGAGGGATCGAGAGCGTCGGAGGAAGACGCGAGCGGGTCGATAGCCGGGAACAAACCGAGCGACGAAATGCTACGCGAAAGAACCGTAGTGGCGTCCAGGTGCGTAAACGTCGTGGCAGGCGCCGGGTCGGTCAGGTCGTCTGCAGGGACGTAGACAGCCTGGACGGAGGTAATGGAACCCGTCTTGGTCGAGGTAATGCGTTCCTGGAGGTCACCCATCTCGGTAGCCAGCGTAGGCTGGTAACCGACGGCGGACGGCATACGACCCAGCAGTGCGGAAACCTCGGAACCGGCCTGGGAGAAGCGGAAGATGTTGTCGATGAACAGCAGAACGTCCTGGCCGCGATCGCGGAAGTACTCAGCGGTGGTAAGGCCAGCCAGACCGATGCGCAGACGCGCTCCAGGCGGCTCGTTCATCTGACCATAGACCAAGCAGGTCTTGTCGATAACGCCCGACTCGCTCATCTCGAGGAACAGGTCGGTGCCCTCACGAGTACGCTCGCCGACACCGGTGAACACCGAGGTGCCGCCGTGCTCCTGGGCGAGGTTGTTGATGAGCTCCTGAATCAGAACGGTCTTGCCGACGCCGGCGCCGCCGAACAGACCCGTTTTGCCGCCACGGATGTAGGGCTCGAGCAGGTCAACGGCCTTAATGCCGGTTTCGAAGATCTCGGTCTTGGTGGTGAGCTCGTCGAAGCGGGGTGCTGCGTGGTGGATGGGATAGAACTCCTCCACCTCGGGCATGGGCTTGCCGTCGACAGGCTTGCCCATGACGTTCCAAATGCGGCCGAGCGTCTTGGGGCCAACGGGCATCTTCATGGGCTCACCGGTATCGGTGGCGATGAGACCACGCTGCAGACCGTCGGTCGAGGACATGGCGACCGTGCGGACGACGCCGCCCGGAAGCTGGCTCTCAACCTCGAGGATCGTGCTCAGGTGACCGATCGGGGTCTCGGCCTCGACCGTGAGCGCGTTGTAGATCGGGGGCACCGCACCGTCAAACTTGACGTCGACGACAGGGCCGATGATACGCACGATGCGACCATCACCGGCAGTCGTCTTCTTGGTGGCTTCCTCGACCGCAAGCTTTACGGTGTTATTAGCCATTACTGTTCCTCCAATGCTGAGGCTCCGCCGACGATCTCGTTAATCTCGGTCGTGATCGAAGCCTGACGCACGCGACTATACGTGCGGGTAAGGGTCGAGATGATCGCGGTGGCGTTTTCCGTCGCGGAGTGCATGGCCTTGCGGCGTGCACCCTGCTCGGCGGCCGCCGAATCGATCAGGGCCTGGTAGATGACCGTTAGGATATACGACGGTACAAGCTTGCCGAGAACATGCTCGGGAGAGGGCACGAACTCGAACGTGGACGAGATGCGCTTAGGGGCGTCGGTCTCGTTCTTACGCGGACCGTGGGCCATAGCGATCATCTCGGGATCGAGCGGCAGCAAGTGCTCGACGCGAAGCTCCTGATCCACGCGGTTCTTGGCGTGGTGATAGACAAGCTCGACACGGTCAAGCTCACCGGCACGATACGCATCGCAGATATGAGAGGAAATCATGCGAGCCTGATTAAAATCGGGCTCGGAGGAATTGCCCTCAAAGTGCATGACGACGTTTGCGCGGTCGCGGAAATACGTGGCCGGCTTGCGTCCGCACGCAATGATCTCGCACTCGATGCCATCGTTCGCCCAAGAAGCGGCGAGCTTTTCGGCCGTGCGCTCCACCGTCGTATTGAAACCGCCGGCAAGGCCGCGGTCCGAGGCAATAACGACAATCAGGCCATGCTTGACGCTCTCATGCTTCTGCAGCATGGGATCGGTGCCCGAACAGGAGGCGTCGCCGGCGACCGTCAACATGACGTCGGTCAGCGCTTCCTTATAGGGCTCGGCCTGCTTGGAGCGATCGAGGGCACGACGGATCTTGGCCGTAGAGACCATCTCCATCGTGCGCGTGATCTGCTTGGTCGTGGTAACCGAGGAGATTCGCTTCTTAATGTCGCGAAGGTTGGCCATAGGGCTTAGTTCTCCTCTGATCCAGTCGTATCGGCATGGTGCTTGGCCATGAACTGCTGCTTAGAGTCACCAATGACGCGCAGGAGCTCAGCCTTGGTGTCATCGTCGATCTTCTTGGCGCGAACCTTGTCGAGCAGCGAGCCAAAGCCATTGTCCATGTACTCGATGAGCTCAGCGCGGAAAGGCAGCACATCGGCGATCTCCAGGTCGTCCAGGAAGCCCTCGTTGCCAGCGAACAGCGCAACGATCTGCTCGCCAACCTCAAACGGTTTATAACGCGGCTGCTTAAGGAGCTCGGTCATGCGGGCACCATGGGTCAGCTGCTTCTGAGTAGCCTCGTCAAGGTCGGAGCCGAACTGGGTAAAGCCAGCGAGCTCCTGGTACGAAGCGAGGTCCAGACGGAGGTTGCCGGCGACCTGCTTCATGGCCTTGGTCTGTGCGTCGCCACCGACGCGGGACACGGAAATGCCCACGTCGACTGCCGGGCGCTGGCCCTGGAAGAAGAGCTCGGACTGCAGGTAAATCTGACCATCGGTAATGGAAATGACGTTGGTCGGAATGTAGGCCGAGACGTCGCCGTCCTGGGTCTCGATGATCGGAAGAGCCGTCATGGAGCCATAACCGTTCTTCTTGGACATCTTGACGGCGCGCTCGAGCAGACGAGAGTGCAGGTAGAAGATGTCGCCAGGATAGGCCTCGCGTCCGGGCGGACGATGCAGCGTCAGCGACATCTGACGGTAAGCCACAGCCTGCTTGGACAGGTCGTCGTAGATGACGAGCACGTGGCCACCGGGGTTGGTCTCGCTGGCGGGCTTGCCGTCCTCACCGTTGTACATGAAGAACTCGCCGATAGCGGCACCGGCCATAGGCGCGATGTACTGCATAGGGGCGGAATCGGCAGCGGTGGCCGAAACGATGATGGTGTAGTCGAGCGCACCGTGCTGAGCGAGGGTCTCGCGAATGTTGGCAACCGTGGAGGCCTTCTGGCCGATGGCGACATAGATGCAGACCATGCCCTTGCCGCGCTGATTGAGGATAGCGTCGATGGCAATGGCGGTCTTACCGGTCTTGCGGTCGCCGATGATGAGCTCGCGCTGGCCGCGGCCGATAGGCACCATGGAGTCGATAGCGAGCAGACCGGTCTGAACCGGCTCACACACCGGGGTACGGTCGATGACGCCGGGGGCCTTGAACTCGATGGGGCGACGGTGCGTGGCGACGATGTCGCCCAGACCGTCGATGGGCTGGCCGAGCGGATTGACGACGCGGCCGAGCATGGCACGGCTCACGGGGATATCCATAATGCGGCCAGTGGTGCGGCACTCGTCGCCTTCCTTGATGGCGTCGACGGCACCGAACAGAACGGCGCCGACCTCGTCACGGTCAAGGTTCTGGGCAAGGCCGAAGACGGTCTCACCGGTATCGGAGCTCTTGAACTCCAGAAGCTCGCCTGCCATGGCGCTCTTGAGGCCGGAGACGCGCGCGATGCCGTCGCCTACCTCGTCGACCGTTGAAACCTCATGCGTATCGACCGTCGCGGAGAGGCTCGTGAGCTGCTCCTGCAGTTTCTTGGCGATATCCTGGGCATTGAGGGTTTCGGACATTAGGCTTCACCTCCGTACGAATTAGCAGAGTTTGCGAGGGTCTCCTGCGCGATGCGCAGCTGCGTCTTGACGGAGATGTCACGACGCTCGCCGCGGGCCTCGAGCACCAGGCCGCCCACGATAGACGGGTCGACCTGCTCGATAAGGAATACCTTGCGGCCGAAGTCCTGCTCGCATTTCTTAGTGATGGTTTGACGCAGCTCGTCGTCGAGCGGGATCGCCGTGGTGACGGTCACGCCCACTACATCCTCGTCTTCCTCGGCAACATACTTAAAGGCAGCTGCCACCTTGGGAAGAAGGTCGAGCTGGTCGCGCTTGGACATGGTGTCGAGCACGGCGATGATCTCGGGGCTGGCAGAAGCCAGGCGCTCGATCATCTCGAGGTCCTCGAACACATGGTTCTCGGCCTTAGCGGCTTCCAAAAGGGAGCGCGCGTAGGTCTCGAGCACCTTGTCCTGATAGCGGCTAGTCGGCATTCAGGCTACCTGCTTCCTGGATGTAGCGCTCGATGAGCTTCTTCTGCTCGGACTCGTCCTCGAGTGCCTCGCCCACGATCTTGGTGGCGACGGCAACGGACAGGTCGGCGATGGAGCTCGCGGCACCGGCGTAGATGGACTTGCGCTCGTCCTCGACGGTCGTATGGGCCTTGGCGATGATCTCCTCGGCCTCCTTGTGAGCAGCCTCGATGATACGGGCGCGCTCGGACTCGGCGTCCTTACGGGCCTCGAGAACGATGTCGGCAGCCTGACGACGGGCGTCGGTGACGATCGAGTCGGACTCAGCGCGCTTGGCGATAGCCTCCTGCTTGGTCTTCTCGGCCTCGTCGAGGCTCTCCTCGATCTTCTTGCCGCGCTCCTCCATGGTTTTCATGATGCCCGGCAGGGCGACCTTGGCCAGCACGATCCAGATGATTAGGAAGGCGATAAGCGCCGGGATGAACTCCGCCATCTTAGGGATGAGGATGTCCGCACCGGCAGCGCCGTCCTCGGCGAACGCGGAAACCGGCATGAGCAGCGCGGCCACGGACGCGGAGAGTGCGATCGCGCTCTTCTGGGATGAAAGATTCATACTTGACGCTCCGTGCTATTTAACGATCAGCGCGACAACGAAGCCGATCAGAGCCAGAGCCTCGCCGAAGGCGGAGCCCATGATGAAGACGGTGAACACGCGGCCCTGGACCTCAGGCTGACGGGCCATAGCACCCGTAGCACCCAGAGCAGACAGGCCGATAGCAAGACCAGCGCCGATAACACCGAGACCGTAACCGATAACTCCCACGATTCCTCCTTTGTCGTGCGTGTCTTATTTCACGCAGGATAACCTTTTTATAACTGCCGAGCTCCATGGGTACGGGCACCGGCGGTTTAACGAATTGCCTTACCTTTAAGGCGCGAACGGAAGACTACTCCTCCTCCGCGACCTCCTCTGCCTCGGAGACATACACGGCGGTAAGGACCGTGAAGACGTAAGCCTGGATGGCGCCGACCACAAGCTCGATCGCATAGATCAGGATGAGGATGGCAAGCCAGGCCAGCGAAGGCAGGGCGCCGACGGCGTGGGCCGCGGAAACCTGCTGAAGCAGCGGCTGCATGAACATGCTCGCCATGATGGCGAACGATCCCATGACCACGTGTCCTGCGAACATGTTGCAGAACAGACGGACGGCGAGCGTGATGAGGCGCAGGAAGGTCGAGAAAAGCTCGACGACCCACACAAGCACGTTCATCGGGAAGCTCACGCCCTGCGGGGCGAGGCTCTTGATGTAGCCGATCACGCCGTGAGCCTTGCATCCGTAGTAGATGAAGTACACGAAGGCGAAGATGGCGAGCGCGGCGGTGGAGCCGATTGCGCCGGTGCCGGGCTTCATTCCCGGGATCAGGCCGATCATGTTATTGATCAGGATGAACAGGAAAAGCGAGCACAGGAACGGGAAGTGCTTCTTCCAGTTCTCACCCACGACGCCCTTGCCGATATCGTTCTCGACGTACTCGATGATGTACTCGAAACCGTTGACGAAGAAGCCCTTGGGAACCAGGGTCTGCTTCTTCTTGAACACGGCCAGGACGATCAGGAGCACGATCGTGGAGACGATCAGCCAAAACGAGTACTGCGTGATGCCGCAGCTCAGATCGCCCACGACAGGGGTGGAGCTGAACTCGCTGACCAGATGATTAATCTCATCAGGCAGCTTTTCAAAAATTTCCACGACTTACCTTTCGACCTCATGAGGATCTCGCAGCGCCTTGGCGACGCGAACCGTGCAGGCGGCCATAAAGGCCACGAAGCCGATCGCCTCGCCCAGGAGGAACATGCGAAATGCCTCTCCGAACAACGCAAACACAACCAAGGTAAAGACGAGCAGGGCGACTGCCGAGACCGCCAGGCTCACCATGCCCTTGAGCATGTCCGCATTCTGTTTATCGTCAAGAACCGGCTTGAGCGTAAAAACAAAGGGAAGGAAGGCAATTGCGCCCGCGATGGCGCCTGCAACGATAGCGAGCAGATCGGCTATCTGAAACACTGGCTTCCTCGCTTTCCTTTTTAACGCCTCACAGCACAGTCCCAGCCAAACATTGGTGACTATTGTACGAGCCAATCGCTAAAGTACAACCGTAAAACAAACGGTTAATACGCACCTGTACGTTTTCTTAAGGCCTTCTTTATGCCGCAGGTACGGTAATACGTTTTTTCGAACCCCTCAGCGCAAAACGTCCGTTAACAGGAGTGCGCGTGGACGACTTTTGCTCGCCCGCGCGCACCATTTCTTCGTATTTGTGACCGTAGCCGACAAGGCCCAACGACTAGAGCGTACCGTAGATGCGGTCGCCGGCGTCGCCCAGGCCGGGAACGATGTAGGCGGCCTCGTTGAGATGGTCGTCGATGGCGCACGTATAAATATGTACGTCGGGGTCCTTTTCGGTCAGTGACTTGAGGCCCTCGGGCGCGGCGACGATACACAGCATGCGGATATCCTTGACACCGCGCTCGCGCAGGTAGCTGATGGCCATCTCGGCCGAACCGCCCGTGGCGAGCATGGGGTCGACAACCAGGCAGATGCGCTGGTCGATATCCTTGGGCATCTTGCAGTAATACTCATGCGGCTCGTGAGTAACCTCGTCGCGCTCCATACCGATGTGGCCCACGCGAGCGGAGGGTACCAAGTCGAGGATGCCATCGACCATGCCAAGGCCTGCGCGCAGGATGGGAACGATGGCGAGCTTTTTGCCGGCAAGCTGCTTAAACGTGGCGGTGGTGATGGGAGTCTCGACCTCGACGTCTTCCATGGGCAGGTCGCGCATGGCCTCGTAGCCGTCAAAGAGCGCAAGCTCGCGCACGAGCTGGCGGAACTGGTTGGTGCCAGTGCTCTTGTCGCGCAAGATCGACAGCTTGTGCTGGACGAGCGGGTGATCGACAAGGGTCACACGGGACGTATCGTAGGTGACGGTCATGGGTTGATGCCCCTTTCATTGCGGCCGGAAGATGGCCTTGCTGACAAGGCGCATGGCGACGTTGTTGCCGCGCGCCGTGCATAAGTTTAACGGTTTGTTGTATCGAACAGCTCGTCGCAACCCTACTGAGCGGTGTTGAGCGAACGCTTGACGGCATCATGCCAACCAGCGAGGTTGCTCTCACGGCGCTCGGCGGACATGTGAGGATGGAAGACTTTGACGATCTGAGCGTTTTGCTCCAGCTCCTCCAAATCCTCCCAATAGCCGACAGCAAGGCCCGCCAAGTACGCGGCGCCGATCGCCGTGGTCTCCACCGTCTCGCACTGCAGCACGGGGATATCCAGCAGATCAGCCTGGAATTGCATGATGAACTCGTTGCGCGAGGCACCGCCATCGACGGACAGGCGCTCAATCGAAAGCCCCACGTCCTGCTCCATGGCGCGTAGCACGTCATAACTCTGGTAGGCCATGGACTCGCAGGCCGCACGCACAATGGTCGCGCGACTCGAGGCGCCGGTCAGGCCGCACACGATACCGCGAGCATGCGGGTCCCACCAGGGAGCGCCCAGGCCTGCGAAGGCGGGGACGAAGTAGCAGCCCTCGTTGTCGTTAATCGAAGTGGCGAGTTGCGCGGACTCGCTCACGCTCGAGATGATACCCATGTTGTTGCGCAGCCAATTCATGGTTGAGCCGGCGGCAAAGATAGAACCCTCGAGCGCATAGCTGATCTTGCCGTCCGAGGCGATACCGATCGTGGAGACCAGACCGTTCTTGGATTCGACAATCTCGTCGCCGGTGTTCATGAGCATAAAGCAACCTGTGCCATAGGTGTTTTTGGTCTGGCCGGGATGGAAGCAGCAGTGGCCGAACAGCGACGCCTGCTGGTCGCCCGCCACGCCCATGATGGGTGGCATGTTGGTCATGATGTCGCTCGCGACGCGGCCGTAGTCGCCCGAGCTCCAACGAACCTCGGGCATCATGGAACGCGGGACGTCGAAAAGCGCCAGCAGATTGTCGTCCCAATCGAGCGTATGGATATTGAAGAGCGCGGTGCGGCTGGCATTGGTGTAGTCGGTGGCGAAGACCTGACCGCCGGTGAGGTTGTAGATGAGCCAGGTGTCGATGGTGCCGAACATGAGGTCGCCCGCCGCCGCGCTCTCACGCGCACCATCGACGTTGTCGAGGATCCACTGCACCTTGGAAGCCGAGAAATACGGATCGAGCGTAAGCCCCGTGCGGGAGCGCACCAGCTCTTCTGCGCCCTGCTCAACCAGCTCGTCGATCAGAGGCGCGGTGCGACGGCATTGCCACACGATGGCGTTATAGATGGGCTGGCCGCTTATGCGGTCCCACACTACCGTGGTCTCGCGCTGGTTGGAGATACCGATGGCGGCGATGCGGTCAGAATGGATGCCGCTCTTAAACTGAACCTCCATCATCACGCCGATCTGGCTGGCAAGCACCTCCGTGGGATCCTGCTCCACCCAGCCGGGGCGCGGGAAGCTGGTTTTGACGCTACGACGCGCCTGGGCGACGATGCAGCCGTACTCGTCGACGATGGTCGCGAGTACCGAGGTAGTGCCGCAGTCGAGTGCCATGATGTAGGAACCGCCAAAGTTAAACGAGGCATCTTCCATGCCCAGGCTGCCCAGATTCAACGACATCGCTTACACCTTTCTATTGCATCGGGTCGGACAGGACCCGTTCGATCTCTGATGCGGGAAGCGCGCCTTGGCGCAGGATCTGGAGCTCGCCGTGCTGAAACGACGCGATGGTTGAGGCGTCGCGACACGGGGTCTCACCGGCGTCGACGGCCACATCGACCCCCTCCAGAATGCGCTCCTCCACCGTGGCAAAACTTGCCGGCGCGGGCGCGCCGTGCGTGTTGGCGCTGGTGCAGGCAAGAGGGCTGCCGCAGGCGCGGATGAGCGCTTGCACCACGGGCGAGGCCGAAGCGCGAAGTGCCACCGTGTCGTCGGCGGCGCGCATAAAGGTCGGCACGCAGGGGGCCGCCTTGACCACGATAGTCAGGGCGCCCGGCCAGCATCGTCGGGCGAGCACGCGGGCCTCGTTAGGGATATCCACGCCATAGCGGTCGAGTGCCTCGGCATCATCGACCAGCCAGGCAACCGTTTGGGTGAGCTCGCGCTGCTTGAGGGTAAAGATGCGACGATAGCCGGTACCGAGTGCAGGGACCGCGGCGCCGTTGACGGTGGCCTGCGGATCGCGCGGCCACGGCAGAGGTTCACTTGTATCTTGTGGAGCGGCATCCGAGAAGGCGTTGACCGCCACGGCGACACCGTAGACCGTCTCGGTTGGAATAAGCGCCAGGCCGCCGCGACCGAGTAGCTCGGCCGTGCGCTCGACTGCAAGCCGATGCGGCTCGCGCGCTCCCTCGTATACCCGATAGACCGTCTGCATGTGTATGCCAGCCCCTTACGCTCTGGTGCAAGTTTGTTTACTGTGGGGCATTCTCGCACGAAACGTTCAACCTATTTGCCCAGAGCGCATGTTGGTTTGGTGAGCGGCTCTAGTAGTCGGTGAAAGTGAGGGGGTTATTGAAGGATTTTAGCGAGCAAGCGTAACGGTACGATCGGGGAACTCGATGCTTGCAACCAGTTTTCCGCCGAGGCTCTCTGCGTACCTGCTCAGCGTGCCGAGCCTCATCGAACCCAACTCCCCACGCTCGAGCTCGGATACACGTTTTTGAGAAACGCCCATCGACTGGGCGACCGACGCCTGTGTTAGATCTTTTAGCCTGCGAATCTGAGCAAGCTTATAGGCTTCGATACGATCGCGAGTCCTGTCCTGCTCGGCGGTAATGGAGTCGCGTGTTATCCCGCGAGATTCCATATACTCATGCAGTTCCATCTCGATCGAGCCTCCTTACGTGGCGACGGTATATTTGCTCGGCCCTTGGAATGTTGATCGCATACCAGCCGTTCCATTTTGCCCTTGACGATCCCGCTCGCGACTTATCACCAGCCAATAGCAATACCGCCTGGCGCTTGGGGTCAAAGGCGAAGAGGATGCGAATCACCTGCCCACTACACGACGTCACTCTCAGCTCCTTTAAATGATGAAGCTGCGAGCCCTTGACGCGGTCAACCAGCGGACGACCAAGGCTGGGACCTTCCTTCTCGAGCACCAAAAGGTCTGCATAAATCTGCTTCAGCGTAGCTTCATCCTGCTCATCAAGCCAAGGTTCAATGTAATCAAGCACGATACGGTACCGATGCAGCTGATTTGACATACCTTTCTCCTTCTATAGTAGAAGTTTTACGGTATATTGCAAGGACAAACTTGCGCAGATATCTATTTGTTCAGCTTAAATACGCTGTTTGGGCTCGGCGACGATGGCTCGGACGATGCGGGGGCGATCGGTGAGATCGCGGACGATGCGCACATCCGAAAGGCCCGCCTGGCGGCAGAGTTCGGCGGCAGCGTCGAGGGCACCCTCGTAGAGCTCGCAGGCAAAGAGGCCGCCGGCGCGCAACATGTAGGGCGCCGCGTTGAGCAGGCGGCGGAAGATATCGAGGCCGTCGGCACCGCCCTCGAGCGCCAGATCGGGCTCGAAGTCCTTGACCTCGTGCGGCAGCGAGCGCATAACGTCGGTCGGGATGTAAGGCGGGTTGGAGACGAGCACGTCGAAGGTGCCCCACTCGTCGTGGGGAATGGAACTCACCAGGTTGGTGAGGCTAAAGGCGACGTCGTCGGACGTGAGACCAAGCGCATCGCGGTTTTTGGTAGCAAGGTCGATGGCGCGCGGCTCGATATCGGTAGCAGTGCAGGTGACGTGGCCGCGGCGCTCCCAGGCAAGGGAGAGCGAGATGCAGCCCGTGCCGCAGCCGACCTCGAGAACGCGGGCAGTGCGGGACTCGGCTGGGGCAGGCGCAGCGGCATCCTGAGCTGAAGCCGTCTCCTGATCGGCACCCTCGATGGCGATGCCGTATTCGTCGAGCTCGGGCTCAGCGGCTTCCGCAGTCTCGGCTTCCGCTGCCTGCGCGGCGGCTTCCTCGGCCTCGCGATCGGCAAGCTCCTCGGCATAGGCGCGGCTGCCGAGCACGTCGCCACCCAGCGCAGCCTCATCGGCGGCCGTCAGGTTGGCGGCACGGCGCTCGGCGGTCGCGCGTTCGTCGGCCAGCGCCGCCTCGGCTTTGCGGGCCTGCTCGACCTCATCGTTCCAGGGCAGCTCCACGCGCTGGCGGACGGCGGCCTCGGGGCTCAGCACCTCGGTATCCAGATAGTTCAAGACTTCTTCGACGAGCATCTCGGTCTCGGGGCGCGGGATGAGCACGCCGGGGGCGCACGCGACTTCGATCATGCGAAACTGCGTGCTACCGGTGATGTACTGTAGCGGCTCGCCTTTGGCGCGACGAACGACGGCCGCGTGCATGGTCTCGAGCTGGGCCGCGCTAAGCGTCTCGTCCATGCGCATATACAAGTCGATACGCGCCAAACCCGTGGCCGCGCACAGCAGCCACTCGGCAGAAAGACGGGGATGCTCCTCACCGCGCTCGGCCAGGTACTCCTTGGTCCACTCAAGACAACGCTTGATGGTCCAGATCTCGTTTGCCATGGGGCCCTCCCCTCTTAAGCGCCGGGCGGCGCGCGAATGTCGGAGCAGATTGTAAGCGAGGCAAGTGTTTGGCAAGGGACGATTGAAGGCGATTATCGAGAATCAGCCCAGATTTTTGCTTGGAGCCTGCCCGAAGTGTTCATTCGTCGACGTCTAAATCTGCATCCGTCAAGTTTTTGGCAAGGTTGCCCCAAAACTGACCAATATCTAACCAAACGCTTGCCACATCGCTTGACGCGCGACGCACCAAAAGGACCCCGCGACTTCTTGGACGATTTTTCGAGCAATATTTTCAACAGCAGATGCACACCGTTAATTGCTTTAAGCAGGTAAGCAGCTCAAAGGCCATCACAGCTGATTGAATAACACCTCAAAGCAATATGCCCAACCTAGTCATTTAAGAACGTCCCCAATGACCACCTCTAAGGCGCCGCAGGTTGAGCATAAGTCAGCGAAAACGCCCCTAAGCGAGCAAGGTGACGTGAAATGAAAGGGCGCTGACCTTCTGGTCGCGCCCTTGAAATTGAACGTCAGATTGCCGCTTAGGGGCGTTTGCAGCGTCGAGCCGTTACGGCGTTTGGTAAAACGCCGTAACTTAAACTGCCTGTGCCAGCTTCTCGGCTCGCTCGGCGGCGGCGAGCGCCTCGATGACGGTACCGAGCTGATCGCCCAGAAGGACGCCGTTGTAGGTAGAGTTGAAGCCGATACGGTGATCGGTCACGCGGTCCTGGGGCTGGTTGTAAGTACGGATCTTCTCGGAACGGTTACCGTGGCCGATCTGGCTTTGGCGCTCAGCACCGAGCTCGGCCTGCTGCTTCTCGAGTTCCATCTCGTACAGACGGGCACGCAGCATCTGCATGCAGACCTCGCGGTTCTGGATCTGGGAACGTTGCTCCTGCGACTGCACCACGGTGTTGGTGGGCAGGTGGGTGATGCGCACGGCGGAGTAGGTGGTGTTAACGCACTGACCGCCAGGGCCGGAGGCGCAGTAGGTGTCGATGCGCAGGTCTGACTGGTTGATCTGGACGTCGATTTCCTCGGCCTCGGGAAGCACGGCGACGGTAGCCGTTGAAGTCTGGATGCGGCCCTGGGACTCGGTCTTAGGGACGCGCTGGACACGGTGCACGCCGGACTCGTACTTCATAACGGAGTAGACGCGGTCGCCCTCGACCTTGAACTCAATGGACTTAAAGCCGCCGGCCTCGCTGGGGCTGGAATCGAGCACGGTAGTCTTCCAGCCGCGCGACTCGCAAAAGCGCTGATACATCTTGTACAGGTCGCCGGCGAAGATGGCCGCCTCGTCGCCACCGGCGGCGGAGCGGATCTCGACGATGGTGTTCTTGTCGTCGTTGGGGTCGCTCGGAATGAGCATGTACTTGATGTCTTCCTCGAGCTGGGGGAGCTTGGCCTCGTTTTCGGAGATGTCCATCTGGAGCATCTCCTTCTCATCGGCATCGGTGGTATCGTGCAGCATTTCCTTGGCAGCCTCGATGTCATCGAGCGCGCCGATGTACTCGCGCGAGGCGGCAATGAGGTCGGACTGGTGCGCGTACTCCTTGTTGAGACGCGTGAACTCCTTGATATCGGAGGCGACGGCCGGGTCAGATAGCTTCTTCTCGAGCTCCTCGTAGGCCTTAATGATCTTTTCGAGCTTGTCGCGCATGGCGGGACTCCTTTATGTGCGTGAAGGCGAAAATCGGCAGAGTTGATGGGGCGCGCGGCGCCACTGCGGGGGTAAGCCCAGCTAGAACATGTCGATCTTCAGATACATGCGCATCCCTTCGCGTATGAGGTACATAGTTGCGGTCTAACCCATACATGATAGCGTGCGCAGGCATACCTGCATATAACCCGCACGGAATGCGACAAAGGGTCAGTCTCTTTCCTTGAATACAACTTCATCCGAACGCCTCCCGCATTCATCCGCACATATACGGATAAATTTGGGAATCCGATACCCTGAGGGCCGGATCGGCCGGCCCCGGGAGATCGGAGGACGCCATGTCCGGAAAGGGCGGGAAGGGCGCCGCGAGGGCGGTCCCGAGGACCCACGGCAGGCTCACCGGGTACGAGCGGGACACGGTCCAGAGGATGCTGAAGCGCAGGGTTCGCTCGGCCACTTCCTCGAGAGGTTCAAGGGCGTATCGACCCGCAGGCTCCACAGCCGCCTGATGTGGTTCAGATGGCTGCGCGAGGCCGCACGCGTCGGGGACAGGACGTCGCTCATGCGCGAGCAGCTCGACGACGGGCGCTACGAAAAGATCCGGAAGAAGATGATGGAGCCGGAGTACGAGTTCCATCTGGAGCCGGACGTGCAAACGGCGGGTTAACATAGCCTTTCACCAAAAAGGGCGAGCGGCCGCGCCCTGCGACCACCCGCCCTCAATCAAAGCCCTTCTCGGCCGCCGTAGCTACCGGTTCCGGCGCCGCAGGATAACGCCTGCGGCGATCAGCACCACCGCGCCGCCCGCGATGCCACCCAGGGCCATCGGCGACAAGCTGGTATCGCCCGTATACGGCAGACCCGGCTTCTCCTCCTTCGGCACCGGTGACTTGCTCGGCGGATTGGTGGGCGGCTCCGTCGGCGGGGTGGTCGGCGGCGTGTACGTGTTCTTGAACACCGGCGCCACGGCGCCGTCATAGGTTACCGTCGCCACCAGATGGCCCGCACCGTCGTCCGTCACCGTCACCGTTACCCGGTGCTCGGCCGCGTCGTACGTCACGTTCTTCTGACCGTCGTCCACCTCGGAGATGCTGTAGGCGTACGTTCCGGGCTTGTCGTACGAGATCGCCTCGAAGCCCACCGTGCCGTCCGCCGCGTTCTTTGCGGTCTGCAGCACCTTGCCGTCGGCATCCTTCAGCTGGAAGGAGAACTGCCCTTCCTTCAGGTCCTCGCCGCTCAGCACCTTGGAGGCCCCCAGCTTCACCTCAGTCGCGGCCGGCGCGTAACTGTTGCTGAACGCCACCGCATCCGCAGCCTTGCCGCCCTTGCTGTAGGCAACCTGCGCCTCCAGCGCGTGCGTCTCCGCATTCTCCGTCACCGTCACCGTCGCGGTAAAGACCGTCGTGTCGTAGGTGACGCCGTTCGCCGTCGCCCCTGCCCGCTCGGACACGGTGTAGACGTACGTCCCCACCTTGTCCAGCTGCAGCGGCGCGAAGCCGAACGTGCCGTCGGCGCCGTTCTGCACCGTCTGCGCCACGTTACCGTCGGCGTCCTTCAGGTCGAAGAAGAACTCACCCTCGGCCAGGTCGCGGCCGGTCAGAGCCTTCGTTCCGGTAATCGTCGCCGTCGTTGCCGTCGGCGTGTAGGTGTTGGTGAAGGTCAGATCCGCAGCCGTCTTGTTCGCCGTCGCGGTCAGCTGGCCGCTGCCGTCATCGGTCACGTTCACCGTTACGTCCAGCACCGCATCGCTGTAAGTGATGGTGCCATCTTGGCCCGCAACCTCCTTCACCTGGTACGCATGCGAACCAGTTGCGGTGTACGAGATGGCCTTGAAGGTAAACGCTTTACCCACGTTCGTGGTCCGGTCGATCTCCTGCCCGGTGGCCACGTCAATCAGCGCGAATGTGAACTCGCCATCGGCGGGCGTCCGCGTGGTGGCCGGGTCGGCATTCTCAAGCACCTTGGTGCCAGAGATCTGGTAGGAGGTCTGACCCGGCTGGTAGCTGTTCGCAAACGTCATGGTATTGGGGGTGACGCCGTTCTCGGTGCCCTCGCTCGGTTTCACCGTAGAGCTCTCTACCACCAGCTTGCCGTCGTTGTTGTCCTTCACCACGTAGGTCAGGGTGTACGTCTTGCCGGTGTAGGTCACGCCCGGCACGCCCGGCGCGCCGTCCGTCGGCTGCACCTCACGGACCGTGAAGGGAAAGGTGCCCGCATGGTCGAAGGTCAGCTCGTTAAAGTAAACCTTGCCCTTGGCGTCGTTCTTCTGGGTCTGGAGCACCGTACCGTCAGACCCCACCAGCTCGAAGGCGAAGTCTCCCGCCTTTAGCTGATAGCTGCCGTCGTGCACGTCAACGCTCTTGGTGAGGGCGATCGCGCCGGAGTTCGTCGCCTTCGCCTTGTAGGTGTTGGTGAAGGTGGGCTTCGTGGCGTCCGCGCCGTCGTAGGCGACGCTCGCCTGCAGCGTGCCGGCATTGTCCACAACCGTCACCACGGCATGATGCACCGCGTCGTCGTAGGTCACGTAGGCCAGATCACCCTTCCGCTCCACGATAGTGTACTCGTACGTGCCCGGCTTCGCGTAGGAGAAAGCGTCGAAGTTAACACTTCCGTCCGCGCCGTTGGTCGCGGTCCGGACGGGCTTGGCCCCGACAAGCTGCTCAGCAGTCATTTTGCCCTCGTACACATCGAAGGTGAACTCGCCGTCCTTGGGGACGATCGGCGTGTTGTCGTCCTTCTTCACATAGCTCTTCTGCGCACCGAGGGCCAGACCGGTCGCGGCCGGCTGGTAGGTGTTGGTGAAGGTATCCGAGCCGGATGCGCTCGTCACGATCGCCTTCGCATTCAGTGCTCCGTTCCCGCCGTCTGTGACCGTCACCGTATAGGTGAGGGCATGATTGTCATAGACCATGCCCGGCTCCGCGCCCGGCTGCTCCACGATGGTGTAGGTGAAGTCCTTGCTCGCGGCGCCGTCCAAGTCGGAGAGCTGGAACTCGCGCGTGAAGCAGACCTTGCCGTTTGCATCGTTCTTCGCGGTGGCGATCACGTTGCCGGCAGCGTCCTTCAGGTCGAAGGTGAACTCGCCGTCCGCAGGCTTCGTCGTGTGATCGAAGCCGTCCGCAACCTTGATGGTCTTGGTCGCCGTCAGCTCCACGGATCCCTTTGCGGTGTAGGTGTTGTTGAAGGTGGGAGCCGTAGCGGTACCGTCATAGGTGACGGTCACCTTCGTCTTGTTGTTGTCGTCCTGGTTCTGCTCTACCTTGACGTGGACCTTGACTTCCTTGGCGTCGTAGGCCACGCCGTCGACGGACTGGCCGGCCTTCTCCTCCTTGAGCGTGTAGTCGTACTCGCCCAGGTTCAGGCCCTTGACGGTCAGCTTGACCTTGCCATTCTTATCGTTGGTGCCGCGAGCGTCCTCATTGCCGTCCTGGTCGTACAAGCCGAAGGTGAACGCATCGGCCGTCAGGTCCTTGCCCGCGAGAACTTTCGTGGCCTCAACGGTGACGTCCGCCGTCGGCTTCGTGTTGGTGAAGGTCGGCACGGCCTTCTCACCGTCGTAGGTGACGGTCGCCTTCAGCTCGCCCTTTTCGTCGGTGACCTTGACGTGGACCTTCACGCCCTTCGCGTCGTAGACGACGGTCGAGTCGGCGCCCTTCACCTCCTTGATGGTGTAGTCGTGGTCGCCCGGCGTAGCGTAGTCGATGGCTGCAAAGGCGACCTTGCCGTCCTTCTCGTTTTGGACAGTCTGGACCACGCTGCCGTCCTTGTCGAGCAGCTGGAACGTGAAGTCACTCCCCGCGAGCTCACCGCCCGTGAAGCGCTTCGTCGCCTTGAGCGTTACCGAGGTCTCCTTCGGG
>CAUDCB010000019.1 GCA_958447915.1 uncultured Collinsella sp.
CTCAAGTGCGGCAGCGTTATCGAACAACAGGGCATCGATATCGCCGGCGAGAAGCTGCTCAACCAGGCCCTCAAGCTCACGCGGCGCCTCGAGCACATCGCCCAGACGGCCCGAAACATCGTCGCCCAGCGCGCCAACCAGACGGCTTACGAGCGGCGAGCTGTCGGCCATGCGAGCATCGAGCTTCTTTTGGCTCGCAAGCTCTGAGCGCGCCTCGGACAGCTTGTTGCGCGCCTCGCTCTCGCGGGCACGCAGGTCCTTGAGGGCAGCGCGCGCCGTCTCGGTGGCCTCGCGCGCATCGCTCTGGGCCTGACGAGCCGCCTCGAGGGCGCTCTCAAGCTCCTCAGCACGGTTGCGGCGGCTCTCAAGCGATGCCGTGACCTCCTCGAGCTGCTCGTCGATCTGCTCCAGGCGCGAGGCATACATGTTGTCCTCAACCTCGGCATTAGAAAGCGAATCCTTCACCTTGGCGAGCTCGAGCGCAGCATTATCGGCAACGCGCTGCACATCGCGCTGCTCGCGCGTAAGCTGCGAAATCTGCGCATCAAGCGCCACGCGGCGCTCGTGAAGCTCGGCGGCGGCAGGACCAGCGGCGTCAACGTCCTCCTGGGCCTGCATATGCGCTCCGGTCACTTCCTCGAGCTGAGCACGCGCATCCTCGAGCTCCTCGACCACGCGACGGCGCTGATGCTCGGAGCCCGAGATCTGACCGCGCATGTCGGACAGGCGCGACACCATGTTATGGCCCTTTTCCTCGAGCAGGCGCATGTCGGAGTTAATGCGACCGACCACATCTTGCATATGGCGGCGCTGCTCGCCCAAGTCGCCCACAAACAGGCCCTTTTCTTCGAGCATGACCTGGAGCTTCTCGAGCTCGCGCTCCTTCTCACCCAGGCGGTACTGCGCGAGCTCCAGCTCGGCGGCACCCTCCTTAGAGCGGCTCTCCAGGTCGTTCCACTGCGATTGCAGCGAACGCAGCTCGTCGACTGCCAGCATCTGCGTAAGCTCGTTCGCGCGCGAAGACAGCTCTTTGTACTTGCGCGCGCGATCGACCTGACGCTCCAGGGGTCGCAGCTGACGGGCGATTTCCTTGTTGATATCGCGGGCACGGGTCAGGTGCTCGTCCATCGACTTGATCTTTTTGAGCGCCCGCTCCTTACGGCGCTTGTGCTTGGAGATGCCGGCGGCCTCCTCAATGAGGGCACGACGCTCCTCGGGGCGGCTCTGCAAAATGGCATCGAGCTTGCCCTGGCTGATGATGGAATGCGTATCCTTGCCCAGTCCCGAATCGTGCAGGATGTCCTGAATGTCCATCAGGCGGCACGGGCTCGAGTTGATGAGGTACTCACTCTCGCCCGAGCGATACATGCGGCGGGTGATGGCCACCTCGTCAAAGTCGACGGGCAGCATATGGTCCGAGTTGTCGAGCACCAGCGTGACCTCGGCCACACCCACCGGCTTGCGCGCCGACGAGCCCGAGAAGATGACGTCTTCCATGGCCTGGCCGCGCAGCTGCTTGGCGCTCTGCTCGCCCAGGACCCACAGAATCGAGTCGGAGATGTTCGATTTTCCCGAGCCGTTGGGACCGACGATAACGGTCAGGCCCGGCTCAAACGTCATATGGGCGCGGTCGGCAAACGACTTGAACCCTTTGAGCGTGAGGGACTTGAGATACACGGCTCCTCGCTTAAACAGGCTTCTTGTTCAGAATCACGCCGTTGGTGGTGTAGCCCATGCGGTCGAGTGCCTCGAGCGCGGCAGCTCCCTCGGCTTCCTTCTTGGAGGAACCGGTGCCGCGGCCCTGGCGGATACCATCGATGAGCACCACGGCGGTAAAGGTCGGTGCATGTGCCGGGCCCTCAGAGCCAACGAGCTTGTACGCCGGAGGCTCGTGGCCGTCTGCCTTTACGCACTCCTGCAATAACGACTTTGGGTTCGCAGGATGCTCGGCACGCTCGGAGGCCAAATGGGGCTTAAGCGTGCGGTGGATAAACTCCGCCGCAGCGTCCCAGCCGGCATCCAGGTACAGGGCGCCCACGAGCGACTCGTAGACGTTCTCGAGCGCCGAGTGCAGGCCGCGCGCGCCCGTGCCGGTTTCGGAGGCACCAAAGATGATAATGTCGTCGATGCCCAGCTCATGGGAGACCTCGGACAGCGTGGCACCCGAGACGAGCGACACCTTCAGGCGCGTAAGCTTGCCCTCGTCAAACTCGGGATAGGACTCAAAGAGCGAGCGGGCAACCACAGCGCCCAAAATGGAATCGCCCAAAAACTCAAGGCGCTCATAGCTTGCCGAGACGGGCTGACCTTCCACGGCAGAAGGGTGCGTGAGCGCCGCGCGCAGCAGCACCTTGTTATTGAACTCGTGGCCCAGGATGTCCTGGGCGCGCGCGAGTCGTTGAGATAAAGCCAAGACGTAGGCCTCCTTGGCGTTTTCAATAGCGTCGACAGCGTCGGCGACAGAGTTGAGCGACAGCAGGGTCTCGTCATCGATCTCGAGGTCGAACTCGTCCTCGATGGCCGTCACCAGCTGCAGACGCTCGAGCGAATCGGCATCGAGATCGTCAAAAGTAGTCTCGTCGCTAATGTCGGCGACATCGACGCCCAGAACGTCAGCGGCGACTTCGGCGATCTTATCGAAGATTTCGGAGCGGTCCATAGCGCTTCCTCTCGTATTGCGTGAACAACAACGCACTGGCGCCGCAAGTGCAGCACCAAGACACGGTTTTGATTCTACCCCACGACGAAGGCCGCGAGGCACATAACAGCGCCCTAACTCGCTCCTACAAAACGATGCCGTCCATAGAGTTGGCGACGTTCTCGACAAGCCCGGCGCGCACGGCCTCCGCAGCGGCGAGCGTACCGTTTTTGACAGCCTCGACCGAGGTGGCACCGTGGCCGATCAGCACCACGCCACGCAGGCCCAGCAGAATGGCGCCGCCCTTAGCATCGCCCGAGAGCTTTGCCTTGATCTCGCGCATCTGCTTTTTGATGAGCAGCGCGGCGATCTTGGTGCCGAGCGAAGCCATAAAAGCACCCTTGAGCTCTTGCAGCAAAAACTTAGCGGCGCCCTCGGTTGCCTTGAGCGCGATGTTGCCCGACATGCCATCGGCAACGACGACGTCAAAGTTACCCGAGGTCAGGTCGGTGCCCTCGCAGTTGCCCACAAAGCCGGGAACGGCGGCCTTCATAGCCGGGAAGCACGCCTTGGTAAAGTTGGAGCCCTTCTCATCCTCGGTGCCGTTGCCAAGCAGACCGACGCGGGGATGCTCAATACCCAAGACGACGCGCGCATAGGCGCTACCCATCTGGGCAAAACGCACCATGTCGTCGACCTCGACATCGGGGTTGGCGCCCATGTCGCACAGAACCGTCAGGCCGCCGGCGCGGTTGGGCAGTGCATTGGTGAGGCACGGACGCACCGGCTGCTTCTTGCCCTCTGCCAAATACCTAAACGGCGTCACGTAGGCGGTAGCGGCAGCGGTCATGGCGCCGGTGGAGCCGGCAGAGAAGAACGCATCCGCGTTGCCCTTCTTAATGGCGCGACAGGCAAGCACGATCGAGGACTTGCGCTTGGTCATCACGGCTCGAATGGGATCGTCATCCATGGCGATGACATCGGGCGCCTCCAAGGCCTCAACGCGAGCGTGAGCCGCGGCAAAGGGGTTCACGATCTCTGCGGGACCGACGGCCAAGACCTCGATATCGGGATCCGCCGCAAGGGCCGCCTCGATACCGTCGAGGACAACCTGAGGCTTCTCGTCTCCACCCACAACGTCTACACAAACGCGAACGTTACTCATATACATACTCCTTATACAAAAATGGCCGACTCATTGAGCCGGCCATTGTGGTTCCAGTTGGAACGGCATCGCATCCAGAGTATACAGTTACTCGGTAACGATAACCTCGCGGTCCTTGTAGAAACCGCAGCTGGGGCACACGTGGTGCGGGAGCTTGACAGCGCCGCAACGGGGGCACGTGGACTGAGCCGCAGCCGAGATCTTCATGTTGGCGGAACGACGGGTGTGAGTGCGGATACGACCCTGCTTTTGTTTAGGTACGGGCATAGTGACCTTCCTTATGAACTATCCAGTGTGGCGATTACGCGCAAGTAGCGATACTACCACAGTTTTACTCGTCAAGCTTGAGATTCTTCAATGCTGCAAATGGATTTTCCGTGGCAGCGGCCCATTCGGCCTCTACTTGAGCGGCGCAATCGCATTGCTCGACGTTGAGATTGATGCCGCAGGTGGGGCATAGGCCGCGACAATCGGGCTTGCACAGGACAACGAACGGCGTGTCCATGACGACCGCGTCGTTGATGGGCTCGCCCAGATCGACGATGCGATCCTCGCCCAGCAGCTCGTAGCCGTCTTCGTAGGCCTCGGGATCCTCAGGCTCGTTAAAGAGATAGAATTCCTCGATCTCGCCGGCAATATCAAACGAAGCGGGCTCCAGGCAACGGTCGCACTCACCGGTTGCGTGCGCGCGGACCATGCCTGTAAGCAGAACACCGGTGCCGGCATTGGTAAAGACCACGTCGTAGTTAATACCATCCTGCAGCTGGTACTCCTTCTCGCCCACCGTATAGGTGGTGACATCGACCTTACCGGTCAGCGGATACGAGTCTCCGGGAAACTCGAGCTGCTCGGAAAGATCGACGGTAACGCTCGGGAACTCAGCCATTACCACTGACCATTCTGCTGGGCGGCACCCTCGTTGAGCTGCTGACGGCAACGGGTGACGGTGCCGGTCAGGCTCTTGAGGTTCTCCTCGAGGTGCGTAAAGACCTGCTCGGCGTAATCCTCGGCGGCATAGCGCGTCTCGCGCTCATACTGCTGGGCACGGTCGCGAATGTCGTCGGCTTGCTGCTGCGCTAAGCGGACGATCTCCTGCTCACCGGCAATGGTGAGGGCCTGCTGCTGAGCATCGGCGATGATGGAATCGGCCTGAGCGGCGGCGGAAGCCATAAGCTCCTCGCGCTCCTTGAGGATACGGCGGGACTTCTGCCATTCCTCGGGATAGCTCATGCGGATCTCGTCGAGGATGTTAAAGAAGACGTCGGCGTCGATAACCTTCATCTGGGCGTTCTTGCCGAACGGCGTCTTAGCCTCTTCGATGAGCCCCTCGAGCTCGTCGACAAGACTCACGATCCTGTCGCCAGGAAAATTCTCGCCCGGCATCCGGTCTCCTTTCATAGGTAACATATCATCGTGTTAGTTTACCACATGCCACCAGGCATTAAAAAACGTCACGAAAAGCGATATTTGAGCGCCTTGACCACATTGGACGGAACAAAATTAGAGACGTCGCTACCGAGCGAGGCAATCTGGCGAACCACCGAGCTCGAGATATAGCCGTACTGCGGCGCACTCATGACAAAGATGGACTCCAGCTCGCTATCCAGGCGGTAGTTGAGGTCGGCCTGCTGCAGCTCGTACTCAAAGTCGGTCATGGCACGCAGGCCCTTGACCACGGCTCCTGCTCCCTGTTCGCGGGCAAAGTCGACCAAGAGCCCGGTGAAGGGCAGCACCTCGACGCCGTCAATATCACCGAGCGCCTCACGTGCCAGCGCCACGCGCTCGTCGAGCATAAACGTGGTGCCGACGCCGTTTTTGCCCTGCGACTCGGCCACAGCGACGATCACGCTGGGAAAGATGCGGCGAGCGCGGCGGATGACGTCGATATGGCCAAACGTGATGGGATCGAAGGTGCCCGGGACAATCACGCGGTTGATGGTGTCATTCATGGGCGTCCTCCAAAGGCGCATCATCGTCATGGTCGCTGTCGCCGGCATTGTCGGTCTCGTTCGTGGCCGACCAGCGCAGCAAGTCAACCGAGGTTATGCCGTAGCGCTTCTCGCGCACGGTCTCAAAGCCTGCCGGATGCGCACCCGCGTCGGCGGCAGCGTGCTCAAACAGCGCATAGGCACCCGATGCAAGCAAGTCTTGCTGGGCTAGGTTCTGCAGCAGCTCCTCGACCGGCTCGGCGCCAAAAGCATAGGGCGGGTCGAGCAGGACCAGGTCAAAGGGACCGCCCGGCACGCGGCCGCGCGAGGCGCTCGCCAGCACGTCACCCGTCACCACGCGCCAACGCGCACGGTCACTGCAGAGCGACTCGATATTCTTAGTAATGAGCCGCGCGGCATTCCGATCGATCTCGAACGTGGTGAGCGAGCGGGCACCACGCGAGAGCATCTCGATGCCCAAGGCGCCGGAGCCGCCAAAGGCGTCTAGCACGCGGACCTCGTCCAGATCGAAGTCGAATGCCGACATGACCATAGATGCGCACGCCTCGCGCACGCGATCGGTCGTGGGGCGGGTGACATCGCGACCACGGGGCTCCTCGATCTTACGACCGCGCCATTCGCCGCCGATGATTCTCATCCTCCGCTGACCTCCTTAAAGATGTGTCGATACCGCGTGGCGACCGCATCGCGTAGAGGACGCGTCGCCACGGAGTCAAGGTTGCAAGCATACCGCAAGAGCTCGACCGCGTCCAAATGGGCCCACTCGATCAATTCCTCGTCGGCATCGAGGTCAACAAAGCGCAAGGTCACGCCGCCATGCTGGCGGTAACCCAGGATTTCACCCTCGTGGCGCAGACGCAGGTCCATCTGAGCGAGCGTAAAGCCGTCCGAGGTCTTCTCGAGCGACTGGAGGCGGTCTTGTGCCGCCGACGCGCCGCCGTTGCCCTTGGAGTGCGTCATGACCAGGCACGTTCCCGACACGCTGCCGCGGCCTACGCGCCCACGAAGCTGGTGCAAGGCCGCCAAACCAAAACGCTCGCCATTCTCGATGACCATGACGGTGGCGTTGGGCACGTCAACGCCCACCTCGACGACCGTGGTCGAGACGAGCACATCGATCTCGCCATGCTTAAAGGCATCGATGACCCGGTCCTTCTCCCCCGCCGGCATGCGACCATGAAGACGCTCGATGGTAAGCCCCGGTAACGCCAGACGAAGGCGATCGAGCTCGGTCGCCGTGTCATGCAACGGCACGGGCACGGTCACGCGGCCTTCGTCGTCGCGGGCGATGCCGGGTACGTCTTCGAGCTCATCGGCCGAATCGCTCGGCTCCACGAGCGGACAGATCACGTAGGCTTGCTGCCCCTTTTCGTGCGCCTCGTGAATGGCTCCATAGGCCAGGTCGCGACTCGACTCGGTAAGGACGCGCGTCGTCACGCCGGCACCAGGAACGGGACGATGACGGATAATGCTCGTATCCAGGTCGCCATACACCGAAAGCGCCAGCGTGCGCGGGATCGGCGTGGCAGTCATGACCAGCAAGTCGGCACCCGGGCCTTTCGCGCGTAGAGCGTTACGCTGGCCCACGCCAAAGCGGTGCTGCTCGTCGATCACCACAAGCGACAAATGCTTGAACGTGACGTTCTCCGAAAGCACCGCATGGGTACCAAAGAGCACGTCGAGCTCGCCAGACTGGAGCCGAGCATGAATCTGTTCACGCTCGGCCACCGGCGTGGCGCCCGTCAGGAGCGCCCAGGTTATGCCAGCCTGCGAGAGCAAGGGGCCGGTCTTATCGGCATATTGACGCGCCAGCACGCCCGTGGGCGCCATAACGCAGCCCTGAGTGCCGCTATCGGCCGCAACCGCCAACGCGCAGGCGGCAACGGCGGTCTTACCGGTACCGACATCGCCCAGCAGCAGGCGGTTCATCACGCGAGCGCCATCGCACATATCATGCAGAATGTCTTGAAATGCAGCCTCCTGCTCATCGCTCAGCGAAAACGGCAGGACCTGTTTAAGCGCAGCAAAATGCTCTCCCGCGGCATGCGCATAAGGCACTACTTCGACCATACCGCCATCGTTGCGAAGACGCAGCGCGAGCTGCAAGCAGAGACACTCCTCGTAGGCAAGACGCCGGCGTGCGATGTCGCGCTCGGCCATGCTCGAGGGAAAGTGGATCGAGCGCAGCGCACGGGCATTGCTCATGAGCTTCCGCTTTGCGCGCAGCGGCGCGGGAATGGGATCGAATGGATTGGCAGCCACTTCGAGCGCTCCGCTCACGATACGGCGCATCCATGCCTGACTCACGCCGTCACTTACGTAGTGGACCGGCAAAATGGTACCGGTGGCGCGCCCATCCTCGAGCTTTTCAAAGTGGGGCGAGGCCATTTGCTTAAAACCATAAGCAAACTCGACCTTGCCCATCACGGCCAGGCGGTCGCCCTGCTTAAGCTGTTGGGCAATCCAAGGCTGACGGAAAAAGGCAACCTGCAGCACGCCCGTCTCGTCCACGAGCGAGATCTCAGTCACCTGCATACGCGGACGGGGCTGCTTTTGGACAATGCGATCGACCGTAGCGATGATGGTGCACACGGCACCGATGGGCGCCATCTCGATGGACCACGAGCGAGTGAAGTCCAGGTAGCGATGGGGAATATGGAGAAGGAGGTCCCCCACCGTCCGAATTCCCAGACGGCGAAGGGCCTCCTCACGTTTACCCGAAACATATTTGAGTCGCGCGATATCCTCGTCGAGCGCATTGCTCTGGGCAAAACGCTCCGAGACGCGCGGCACGGAGCACAGCTCGGACATAGGCAGAGCCTACTCGATCGAGAAGATCACGGGATAGAGCGACTGCTCACCACGATGGGCGTCGATCTCCAGATCGGGCTGAGCCTCCTCGATAGCCTCGACGATCTCCTGGAAGGCCTCGTCGGACAGCTCCTCGCCGGCCAGAATCGTCAGCGCGTCGCCCTCCTCTTCCTCCTGCATACGGTTGATGCAGTCGAGCGTGACCTGTTTCACGTCGGAGCCGACCACGTCGATGGAGCCGGCGATGATGCCCATGACGTCACCGGAGTGAATCGGCGAGCCGTCGGAGGCGCTGGAGTCGCGCACGGCGCGGGTGACCTCGCCATCGCGGACCTCGCTGATGGCGTCGACCATAGCGGCAACAGCATCCTCGAGTTCGGAATCGGGCAGGACCGCGAACAGCGCGGAGAAGGCCTGCGGGACGGTCTTGGTGGGAACGACGGCGACCTTCTTGTCGGTGCAGGCGGAGGCAGCGGCCTCAGCAGCCATGCGGATGTTGCCGTTGTTGGGCAGGATGATGACCGAGGTCGCGTTGACCTGGTCGACGGCGCCCAGCAGGTCGGCGGTCGAGGGGTTCATGGTTTGACCGCCCGACACGATCACATCGACGCCGAGGGACTTGAGGATGTCGGCCTCACCTGAACCGGCGGCAACGGCGACAAAGCCCAGGGCCTTCGCGGGCTCGGCGGCCTTCTCCTGGTCCTCGTGGATCTTAGCGGTACGGTCGTGGGCCTCCATCTCCATGTTGTGGATAAAGACCTCGTAGATCTGACCGAGCTGCAGCATGTGCTCGAGCACCAGGTTGGGGGTGTTGGAGTGCACGTGGATCTTGTAGTCGGGATAGGCGCCCACGAGCAGCTCGCAGTCGCCCATGGAGCCCAGGAACTTAAGGCACTCGTCCTCGTCAAACGGGGCGTCGGCCTTAAAGAGGAACTCGTTGCAGTAGCGGAACTCCGAGCCCTCCCAGTCGTCGTTGGCCTCGATCTCCACGCGGTCAAGAGCGGCGTCACGGGCAGAGCCAGCGGAATCAAACGTGGCGGAGAAATCCTCGACAACAGTGCTGCGGCCAAGAGCGGCGGCAACAAAGTTCTCCAAGAAGATGGCAAAGCCAAAAGCGCCGGAGTCGACCACGCCGTTCTCCTTGAGGACGGGCAGCAGGTCGGGCGTGCGGGCGACGGACTGGTAGGCCTCGACGACGACGGCGTCGAGCGCATCCTCGGCAGAGAACTTCTTCTTCTCGCACTCGTCTGCCTTGGTCGAAACATCACGCAGGACCGTGAGGATCGTGCCCTCGATGGGTTTACGAACAGCCTGGAAGGCAACCTTGACGGCACGACGGAAGGCGAAGGCGATATTGGCGGACGTAATGGGCTCATCGGCAGAAACAAGGCCCTCGGCCACGCCGCGCAGAATCTGCGAGGTGATGACACCGGAGTTGCCGCGGGCGCCCATCAGGGAGCCGTGGGTGATGGCGCCAGCAATGGCCTCCATGTCGGCATCGGCGGGAAGGGCGGAAAGCTCCTTGGTCACCGAGGCGAGCGTGAGCGACATGTTGGTGCCGGTGTCACCGTCGGGTACGGGGAAGACGTTGAGCTTGTTGATCTCCTCGGCCTTTTCGGAAACGGCAGCCGCAGCGATCGGAAAACAGGTGCGAATGGTCTTTGCAATCATGAGTGGTGAAATCTCCGTATTCGGATGCTAGTTCAGACGGCTCTTGAGCGCGTCGATGTGAATGCCGATCTTAAGGCTGGCGGGATCGATCTGAGCGATCTCCTGCAGGGTGAAGGCGACGGAGCTCGAAAGATTGTGGCAGACGGACTTCATGTTGACGCCGTTCTCGAGCACGACGTGAAGATCGACCGTAAGGCCGTTCTCGTCGGCGGAAACAAGCACGCCCTTGCGGAGGCGCTGGCCGGCAAGCAGGCGCACGCTCTCGGCGCCCTGGAGCTGTTCGGCCATACCGACGACGCCGTAGCACGTCATCGCGGCATAACCGGCAATATCGGCAATAACGTCGTTCGAGACGCTCAGGCTGCCGTTAATGGTCTCAGACACAAGAATCTCCTTTTCTGGTGCTCGCGGCACCATGTCGTGGGAGCAATCATTCCAACATTTTACAACGACCGCGCCATGTTGAGGTGATGGGTCGCGGGATTACATCCTCGACACGAAATGTTGATACGGTAACGTTCGCCACAAGCAATCGCGGCATGAAAAAACCCGCCGCATATGCGACGGGTTTTACAACCTGGCTCCCCGGGTAGGACTCGAACCTACAACAGCGCGGTTAACAGCCGCGTGCTCTACCATTGAGCTACCGAGGAATTTAAAAGCCCAACGGAAAGGGCTGAAAAATTCTGGCTCCCCGGGTAGGACTCGAACCTACAACAGCGCGGTTAACAGCCGCGTGCTCTACCATTGAGCTACCGAGGAATAGGTGCGTGCTCTCAAGCAACGAAGTTTATTATACGGACGATTGAGCGAAGGGCAAGAACTTTTTTAAGAAATTTTCCGGCCCGGTCGTTTAAGAACGTACCCAACAACTACATGAAAGCGCCCTCAAGCGGATGTACTTGAGGGCGCTTCTTGCTTGCGAGGTTAAGACTCAATATAGTCCTTAAGCTTGCTGCTGCGGCTCGGGTGGCGGAGCTTGGCCAGGGTCTTGGACTCGATCTGGCGGATACGCTCGCGCGTGACGCCAAACTCGCGACCGACTTCCTCGAGTGTGCGGGGATGTCCGTCGACAAGGCCAAAGCGCAGCTCGATAACCTTGCGCTCGCGATCGGCAAGCGAATCGAGCACCTGGGTGAGCTGCTCCTGCAGCATGGAGAAGCTGGCGGCATCGGGCGGAACGATAGCCTGGGAGTCCTCGATGAAGTCGCCCAGTTGGGAATCCTCTTCCTCGCCGATGGGGGTCTCGAGCGACACGGGCTCCTGCGAAATCTTCTGGATCTCGCGGACGCGGTCGGCACTCATGTCCATCTCGGCACCGATCTCCTCGGGGGTCGGGTCGCGACCCAGGTCCTGGAGGAGCTGGCGCTGCACGCGAACGAGCTTGTTGATGGTCTCGACCCTGTGCACGGGAATACGGATGGTACGGGCTTGGTCGGCGATAGCGCGCGTGATGGCCTGACGGATCCACCACGTGGCGTACGTGGAGAACTTAAAACCCTTCTGGTAGTCGAACTTCTCGACGGCGCGGATCAAACCGAGGTTGCCCTCCTGGATCAGATCCAGGAACAGCATGCCACGGCCGACATAGCGCTTGGCGATGGAGACAACCAGACGCAGGTTAGCGCTGATGAGCGCCTGCTTGGCCTCAAGACCAACGTTCTCGATACGCGTAAGACGACGCATCTCAGCGCGGGTGAGTTCAATCTCGCCCGCATCGGCAGCCTCGAGCTTCTCGGTAGCCTCGAGACCGGCCTCGATCTTCATGGCCAAATCGACCTCTTCGGAAGCGGTCAGCAGGTCGACCTTACCGATCTCCTTGAGGTACATACGAACCGGGTCGCCGGTCAGCATCACCGTGGAGGCATCGATGCCGCGCACGCGCGAACGCGAACGGGACGTGCGTACGGTGCGTTTCTTCTTGCTCTTGGAAGAGCCCATCTCGGCGTCGGCCTGGCGGGCCATCTTGAGCTCGTGATCGTCAAGCGAACCGGAATCGTGCTCGTCGTCGTCATCGAAATCGTCGGTATCGTTATCGTCATCGCCGACGCCCATCGGGGCGTCGTCGTTTCCGCTCGCGGAGATAATCTGGATGCCGCTGTTGCGCAGCGCGGAATACACCGCGTTGAGCTGCTCATCAGAGACATCGATATCCTTCAGGGCGACCTGAATCTCGTCCTCGGTTACCGAAGTCCTGTTTGAGCCATTGCCCATGAGCTTTGCAACGTAGGATTCCAGCCCAGTACCCGTGCTCTCAGTCTTTTTTGGCACAGATTCTCCCTTCGTAGTCCACAGGACTCAATACTTTAACACACAGCGACATCTATACCCAAAAAGAGGACTGGATATAGGCGAGAATACGCTGGCTGACCACAACATCTAGGCCTGATCGGCACCTGCGGTCTCCAAACCGATCAAACGGAACGGGTCGGCCACGCCACCGATCGACTTTTGGAGCTCGCGCTGGCGCTGTGAATCTTGCACCGCCTGCATCGTCAGCACGCGACGGGCCTCATCGTCGAGTGAACGGTCCTGGCGCAACTTTGCCTGCGCGGCTCGCATGCGACGTTTGATGGTGTAGAGCTCGAGCGTATCGAGCATAAAGACGATATTCGTCTCGGTCGGGTGCTTACTCGTTGCCGAGATGCGCCCGGCGCTGACAAGCGACGCCGCCTCGGGACACACCGCGCGCGCCGCATCCATGCAGGCCGCAGGATCGGTGCCCGGGGGCGTCGCAAGTACGGCCCACGCAATGGACTCGTGACGCGGGTCGACCCACTCGATAGAACAAATACGATCGGCATACGTGCGGAACAGATCGGGGTAGCTCATGAGCATCGTCAGCAGCTCGCGCTCCCCCGCTAGGGATTTCCGCTCCAGATCGGTCAAAACAATCGGCATCGACGGAGCTGCCGCCGCGCTTGAACTATCGGCAACGGTCGCAGCGCTTTCCATCCCCGCTGGCACATCAATTGGCGGCAGGTCCTCGTCGACCTCCACCGGCGCGGCCCCATAGGCATCAAGCGGAACGTAGTCGTACGGGTCCTCCTCGACCGGTGCGGACACCGGCGGCGTCGCACCCGCGGCCCAGGCACCGCGACCGGCACTGCGCGCACCAGCCGCACCGCCGCCCGAGCTTCGTCCCTGCGACCCGCCCGCGCGCTCAGCTTGCGCGCGTTGACGCTCATAGTTCTGCTCACGCCGGCGCTCGGCATCCTCGCGCTTGGCGACATCGCGAAACACACGGCCCGAACTCGCGCGCACGGTCTCCAGGTCCAAACCCAACAGGTCGGCAATCTGGATAAAGTACGTGTCGATCATATAGCTGTCGCGCAGCGGATAGATGAGCGTCAGCGCATCCTCGAGCGCCTTGGCACGACCGCCCGGTGTGGTAATGTCGCTCGACTCCTGCAGCGAACGGTAGACAAAATCCATGAGGGGCTCGGCTGCGTCGATGCGCGCCTGAAGCTCCTGGCCGCCATGCGCGGTGACGAACTCCATGGGGTCGTTGCCGTCGGGCAACACCACGCAGCGCAGGTCCATCGAATCCTGCTCGATAAACTGAATCGCGCGGCGAGCGGCCTTTTGACCAGCGGCGTCGCCATCGAACATATAGACAATGCGCTTGGCAAAACGGGTGAGTGTCTTAACGTGATGTTCCGTGAGTGCTGTGCCCAGCGTAGCAACGACGTTTTTGATCCCTGCCTCCCAGCAGGCGATGCAGTCGGTATATCCCTCCACCACGATGGCGGTATCCTGCGCGACGATAAACTCCTTGGCCCAGTTAAAGCCGTAGAGGTTTCGTTTTTTATGAAACACGCTCGTCTCGGCGGTGTTGAGGTACTTTGGCTGACCATCGCCCATGATGCGCCCGCCAAAGGCGATATTGTGACCTTGCTCATCAAAGATGGGAAACATCACACGGTCGTAAAAGCGGTCCGCGAGCTGTCCGCGCCCACGGCTCACGGCTACATTGGCGTCGATCATCTCCTGCGGGGTAAAGCCCGCCTGCGACAGGTGCGATACCAGCGCGTTGCGACCCGGTGCAAAGCCCAGACAGTAGCGGCGACAGACATCTCCGCCCATGCCGCGGCTGGCAAAGTACTCGCGCGGACGGCTGTCCTTACCGCGCATAAGCATGGTGTGGTAGAACTGAGCCGTCTCGGCGCACAGATCGTAGATGCGGGCGCGCTTGGTGCCGCGATCGCGCTGCGCACCGGTATCGTGCAGCTCAATGCCCGCACGATCGGCCAAATAGCGAATCGACTCGGGAAAACTCAGGTTCTCGCGCTTCATGATATAGGTAAAGACGTCGCCGCCCTCGCCGCAGCCAAAGCAATGCCACACCTGCGTAGCAGGGATAATGTGAAACGATGGGGTCTTTTCGCCATGAAACGGGCAGCATCCCCAAAACTCATGGCCGCGGGGCTTGAGCTCAACCGTTTCATGCACTATGGCAACCAGGTCCGACGCCGCGCGTACCTGATCTTTTTCCTCATCGCTAATCACGGATACTCACCCCCTGCTCACCCAAGTTATGACGGATATCGTCGATATTACCCTCGACGGTCGCGATCAGGTCGTCCAGGGAATCGAACACGCGAGAGGGACGCAGCCAGCGCGTAAACGCCAGCGACACGGAAGCGCCATACAGGTCGCCCGCATAGCCGATCAAGTTGGCCTCGAGATGCGCCGAGGCGGCATCGTCAGCATACGTCGGCGGCAGGCCGACGTTAACGGCAGCAGGCCATACGGTATCGTCGACCAGCACCAGACCCTCATAGACGCCATCGGCAGGCACTTGAATGCCGTCGGGCACCTGGATGTTTGCCGTGGGAAAACCCATGTCGGAACCCTCGTGACGGCCAGCCGCCACAACGCCGCGCACCATATAGGGACGGCCGAGAAGCTCGGCAGCCAGCTCCACATGACCCTGGTCCAGCTCATGGCGGATGCGCGTGGCACAGATGGTCTGCCCGTTAACGCAAAGCAGGTCGTGACCGTAAACGTCAACCCAACGCTCAGCACCCCAGGCGCGCATCTCGGCAACGCCCGAAGCGCCGCCGCGGCCGAGTCTAAAGTCGCTGCCAACACGAATGGAGTGAATGTCGACAACGCGCGACAACAGCGCCAGAAACCCGACATGGTCGAGTGCCGCCACGGCGGGCGTAAAGGGAACGGCCACCACCGCATCGACCCCGGTTTGAGCCAGTGCGTGCAGCCGGTCGGCCGTCGTCATCAATTTTTGAGCGGGTGACGGACTCACCACGACGTCCGGATCAGGATCGAAGGTGACCACGACCGCTTTGCTGCCGTGGAAACGTGCGTCGCGAATAACCGCGTCAATCAGCTCTTGGTGCCCACGATGCACGCCATCAAACACGCCAATGGCGATCGACGCGGCACCCAAGAACTCGCACCCATCAAATGCATCGGCAGAAACGATACGGGCCTCATCCAACTCACCCGCGAAAAAGATACGCGCGAGCTCGTGGGGCGCCAGCATCATCGAACACCGCCGATCGCCTGCGGAAAGACGTGCTCCATCACAAAGCGGCCGCCCTCGATGCGGGCGAGCGCCTTGAGTCCCCCATCGAGCACGAGCGCGAACGGTGCCTTCGCCGTATCGAAGACCGCAAGCGCGCGTTCAACGGGAATGCGGCGACCACAAAGCAGGTCGTCTGCAAGATTACCCGGCAAATCGACACGCGTGGCACCAAGGGCGGCGATGGGATCCAAGGCGAAGCCGGCCGCAGACTCGGGAGAAAGCTCCTCGACCGCATGACAGGCGCCAATGGAAACCACGCCGGAGGCCGTACGGCGCAGCGCGGAAATATGCGCAGCACTATCGCAGGCGCGACCCAGATCGCGAGCAAGCGCGCGAATGTAGGTGCCCTTGCTTACCGAAAACGCCACGGTCCAGACGCACGTATCGCCCTCGCCGCCCACGGCGATCAGGTCGGCGGCATAGACCTCGACGGGACGCGGGGGCAACTCAACCGCATTGCCCTCGCGAGCACTCTTATAGGCGCGAACGCCATTGACCGAAATGGCCGAAAACGCTGGCGGCACTTGCATCTGCGGGCCAAGCATAGCGGCCAGCTGCTCACGGGCGTAAGCAAGATCGCGCAGCTCGGGGGCAACGGGCACCGTGCGGACGGCCTCGCCCTCCGCGTCATCGGTATTGGTCTCGACGCCAAACGAAATGTCGGCGACATAACTTTTGGTATCGAGGGTTAGCATGCCCAGCAGACGGGTCGCCTGGCCCACGCCCACCACCATGACACCCGAGGCCATGGGGTCGAGCGTACCGGCATGGCCGACGCGTCGCTCATGGAGGGCGCGTCGGCACTGCGATACCACATCGTGGGACGTACAGCCCACCGGCTTATCGACGGCGAGCAGCATATTCAATTGAGAAGGCGTACGACGAGCCATGTACCATCCAAAATGTTAGAGCTCGACGGTCACCGAAGCGGGATCCTCCCCTACCAGCTCGGCCAGCATGGGGAGTGCCGCGGTGAGCGTCTCGAGAATCGTTCCGTTGTTAGAGAAACCAGCGGCCGCGGGATGCCCGCCACCGCCAAAAGCAGCAGCGATCTCGGAAACATTGAGGTCGCCCTTGGAGCGCAGGTTGCCGCGTACCTTGGTATCGCCCTCAATGCCCTTCAGGAACAGGCAGACCTCCACACCCATCACCGAACGCACCACATCGACCAAGCCGTCGCACTCGTCCGAAGTAACGCCGCAGGCCTCGAGGTCGCTCTGGTACGCATAGCTATATGCCACGCGACCGTGCGCCACTGTCTTGATGCGCCCCATAACGATGGACTTGAGATGCAAGAACTCTACGCGCATGCTCTGGTAGACCTCGAGCGCAACGCGCGCCGGATCGGCACCGCGCGCGACCAGGCGCGAGGCGGCGTGAAACGCAGCGGCATCGGCGTTTTGATACTGAAAACGACCGGTATCGGTCACCAGGCCGCACAACAGGCAGGTCGCGACACCATCGCGAGCCACAATGCCGCAATTGTCCAAAAAGCGGTCGATGATCATGGCACAGGCCGCGGCATCGACGCACCTCAGGCTCAGCTCGGCAAATTCCTCGCGCGCCGGGTGGTGATCGAAGCACACCACATGCGACGAGCGGCGGAGCACCTCGGCGGAGTTGTTCAGACGCTCGACGACCGGCACGTCCACCGAGATGAACAGGTCCGGATTGCCGGTATACGCAGATGCCGGCACCAGACGGTCGGCGCCCTCCATAAAGCGGTAGATGCGCGGAACCGGGTCATCGTCTGCCAGCAGCAGGGCAATGTCCTTGTTGGGAAAGAACTTCCTAAGCGAGAGGCCCAGGCCCAGCACGGAGCCCAGGGCGTCGCCATCGGGAGACGTATGTCCCGAAATCGCAATGGAGGACGCACCCTCGATGAGCTCAAGGATGCGTCGCTGAATATCTGCAGACTCGCACGATGCAAGGTCGGCGGAATTACTCATCTAAAGCTGCCTCCTGGGCGGCATCCGCAATTGGATAGCCGTCCTCGTCCTTTTCGATCGCAAGCGTGGCGGGAACGTTTTCCAGCGCACGCGTGATGCGCTCGGCCTCATCGGTCGAGCGATCGATGCGAAAATCGAGCTCGGGCGTGACGCGCCAATCGAGCGAGCGGGCCAGCAGGCTACGGATGCGGCCCTTGGCGCTGGCGAGCGCCTCCATGACCTCGTCGTAGCGGCTCGCGTCGCACGACACATACACACGCGCGAACGAACGGTCCACCGCGACCTCGACCGCGGTCAGGGTGACCAGGTCGAGACGCGGATCGGAAACCTCAAAGAGCAGGATATAACCGAGCTTCTCGCGAAGCTGCTCGCCCAAACGGCGGGTTGCCTGCGTTTGCTTCATAGCGCTACCCCCTACTCGGTACGGGCAACCTGGTCGATGCGGTAGCCCTCAATGGTGTCGCCAGGCTTGATGTCCTGGAAGTTCTCCAGGCCAATACCGCCCTCGGAGCCGCTCTTGAGGCTCTTGGCCTCGTCCTTGTAGTGGCGCATCGAGGCGATTTTACCGTTGAAGACCACGATGCCGTCGCGCACCAGGCGCACGGAATCGGTCGCGGCGATCTCGCCCTCTTCGACGCGGACACCGGCGGCGATACCGACCTTGGGCACCTTGAAGGTGTCCAGAACGGTCGCGGTACCCGTGGAAACCTCGACCTCGGTGGGCTTGAGCATACCGATACGGGCTGCGTCGAGGTCCTCGAGGCACTTGTAGATGACGTCGTAGCAACGGATCTCGACGCCCTCGCGCTCGGCGGCGGAGCGGGCCTTGCCATCGGGACGGACGCCAAAGCCGATGATGATGGCGTTGGAGGCGTCGGCCAGGACAACGTCGGTCTCGTTGATGGCGCCAACGGCGGAGTGGATCGTGTTGATGCGCACCTCGGACTGGTCCATCTTGTCGAGGGAGTCCTGAAGGGCCTCGATGGAACCCTGGACGTCGGCCTTGATAATCAGGTTGAGCTCCTTGACCTCGGCGTCGGCGATGGTCTCGAAGAGGTTCTCGAGCGTCACATGCTTCACGCGGCTCTGCTCCTCGATGCGGGCCTTGAGCGAACGCTCGTCGGCCAGGGCGCGAGCCTCGCGCTCGTCCTCGAACACGCGGAACTCATCGCCGGCGTTGGGGACGGACTGCAGGCCCAGAATCTCGACGGCGTCGGAGGGACCGGCCTCGGTGACGGCGTTGCCCTTGGGGTCGAGCATGGCGCGGACGCGGCCGTAGGTAAGGCCGGCGACCAGCGTATCGCCCACGTGCAGGGTACCGCGGGTCACGAGCACCGTGGCAACCGAGCCGCGGCCCTTGTCGAGCTTAGCCTCGAGGACGTTGCCCGAAGCGAACGTATCGGGGTTGGCCTTGAGCTCGAGCACGTCGGCCTGGAGCAGGACGGTCTCGAGCAGGTCGTCGATACCGATCTTCTGCTTGGCCGAGATGTTGACGAACATGTTCTGTCCGCCCCACTCCTCGGGGATGATGCCGTACTCGGTGAGCTCCTGGCGCACGCGGTCGGGGTTGGCGCCCGGCTTATCAATCTTGTTGACGGCGACGACGATGGGAACGCCGGCGGCCTTGGCGTGGTTGATCGACTCGATGGTCTGGGGCATGACGCCGTCGTCGGCAGCCACGATCAGAATGACGATGTCGGTCACCTTGGCACCGCGGGCACGCATGGCCGTAAAGGTGGCGTGGCCGGGGGTGTCGATGAAGGTGATCTTGCGGTCATTGATCATGACCTGCGAAGCGCCGATGGCCTGCGTAATGCCGCCCGCCTCGCCGGCAGCGACGCCGGTGTGACGGATGGCGTCGAGGAGACTCGTCTTGCCGTGGTCGACGTGGCCCATGACGGTGACGACCGGGGCGCGCGGCTTAAGGTCGGCGGGATCGTCGTAGAACGAGAAGGTGTTCTCCTCCTCGGGGGTGATGATCTTGATCTGACGGCCCAAGTCGTCGGCAACGAGCTCGACAAGGTCGTCGGACATGGACTGCGTCATGGTAAGCGGCGTACCCAGCAGGAACAGGCGATTGATGATGTCGTTGGCCGGAACATCG
>CAUDCB010000020.1 GCA_958447915.1 uncultured Collinsella sp.
GACGTGACTTATGCTTACCAAAATCCGCTTGCGAGCGTGACGGCCGGCACGGACAGCCTCTACCTCAAGGCCGGCTCGGCGCAAAAGCTCGACCTGGCCTTTACCGGCAAGAACGACGCGGACGGCTGGAGCGTGACCGAACCCGGCCTCACCTGGACGTTCAAGACACTCGACGGCAAGGACGCCTCGGGTATCGTGGGCATCGACCGCAACGAGAAGGGTGCCTGGAAGCACGTTGACGGCGCTCCCGATGACGGCCTGTACGTGGCCTCGAGTGACTACACGGTGACGGCGCTTTCGGCCGGCACGGTGATCGCGACGGGTACGCCGGTAGACGCGACCGCCGGCGCCGAGCCCGTGACGCTTACCATCACCGTGGCCGGCGTGGCCGCGAGCCCCGCTACGAGTGAGTCCGCCTCGGCGGGCATCGATGCTGCTGCTGCGTTCATCGACGCACACCGCAGCTCTGACGCCTTCCAGTACGGCGACGAGTGGGAGATTTACGACTTTGCCAAGGCGGGCCGCACGATCGATTCCGGGCTGCTCGACAATTACCATGCCTCGCTGGCCGAGCACAAGGCCGAGTGGGGGAGCGCGACCTGCGCTCTGACCGAGACCGAGCGTGTGGCGCTGGCTCTCTCCGCCATCGGCGAGGACATCACCGACTATGACGGCGTCAATCTGGTCGAGCTCATTTGCAGTCGCACCGATATGATGCGCGCCAACGAGAAAATCTTCGCGCTGATGGCGCTCAATGCGAGCGGCTCGGATGCACCCGCCGGTTCCGCCTGGACGCGCGCGAGCCTCGTGGACGCCGTCTGTGAGCTCCTCGGTAGCGGCGACGCTGTGGAAGGTACGCGGCTGGGCGACGTGGACCTGACGGCCATGGCGATCCAGGCCGTGGCGCCCTATGCGGGCGACACCAAGGTCGATGCTGCCATCGAGAACGGCCTCTCCTACCTCAAGGGCAAGATGAGCGCGGGTACCTGTGACTTCGGCTCTGCCGAGGCCAATGCCCAGGTGATCCTCGCGCTGCTTTCGCTTGACCGAGACCCGGCCAACCCCGTCAACGGGTTTGCAAATGCTGTGACCAACGTGGTCTGCGCGCTGGACCTGTACCGCGTGGACGGCGGCAACGGCTATGCGCACAGCAAGGGCGGCGCGGCCAACGCCATGGCGACCGAGCAGGCGCTCCGCGCGCTCACGACATATCGTGTCTCCTCGGGAGAGACGATTGCCTGGAAGACGGCCGTGACGGCGGGCAAGGGCTCGAGCAGCAAGGACCCGCAGAAGCCCACGGTGGCGCCGGGCGTCCTGACGCCGGGTGCCGGGTCGGACGGCGGTGCCGGCAATGGGACCGGCGGTTTTGCGGGCGTAATGGCTCCTGTGGCCGCCAAGATGGCTGGTGCTTCCTCGCGCGAGGGCGCCAAGGCAGCTGGCGATTCCAAGGACGAGGCTGAATCCGGCAAGAAGGATTTGACGGAGTCTTCCGTCGCCGGTAAGACAGACAAGAGCGGTAAAAAGTCGGGCACGTCCGGCAAGACCGCCGCGTTGAGCGCCGGCGCCGCCAACAAGGCTGCGGACGCGGGTCCAACCGGCTTTGCTATCGCTGGCGTTGCCGTGGGCTTCGTCGGTATCGGGGCCGTCGGCGGCTGGTTTGTCTACACCAAACGCCGCGCGGCGTAGCGAGCCTCTGCCTACCAGGTAAATACTGCAAGGAGTATGGTCTTGCAAAGCGAAGGGCCCTCCTGCCGATCAGCTCGGCAGGAGGGCCCTTCCATCTCCTCGCAGTTTGAGTGGGCCAACGTCCCAGTGAAAATGGGCGGGCCGATTGTGGCCTGATGCTGAGCAGCTTGCAGAGCAGCCGCTAGCAAATTCTCGGCAGCTGCTCTCCTACGAGCATGTCGAGGATGCGGGTCGATCCCCAGCCGGTGCGTACGCGCACGGCGGGTCGAGCGTCCGATCCAAGCGGCAGCACGCGACCGATGATGGCGGCGTTCTCGCCGTAGCGGGCGGCGCGCATGGCGGCCAGCGCGGCATCGGCCTGCTCGGCTGGCACCACGGCCACCATCTTGCCCTCGTTTGCCACCTGCAGCACATCGTAGCCGAGCATCTCACATGCCGCCTGCACGTCGGGGCGCACGGGCACGGCATCCTCGTCGATCTCCATGGCGACGCCGCTGGCCTGGGCAAACTCGTTGAGCGTGGATGCCAGGCCGCCGCGCGTGGGGTCGCGGAAGCAGCGGGTGTCGGGGGCAGCGGCGAGCACGTCGGCAATCAGATGATTGAGCGGCGCAGCGTCGCTTTCGATGTTGCTCGAAAACGCCAAGCCCTCGCGCTGGCTCATGATGGCGATGCCGTGGTCGCCTAGCGTACCCGATACTAGGATGGCGTCGCCGGGCCGACAGTTTGCACCGCTGAGCGCTACGCCCGCAGGCACTTCGCCCACGCCGGCGGTATTGATGTAGACGCCGTCGGCACCGCCACGCTCGACCACCTTGGTGTCGCCGGTGATTATGGACACGCCCGCCTCGCGCGCCGTTTCGGCCATGGTCTGCACAATCTGGCGCAGCTTGTCCATGGGATAGCCCTCTTCGAGGATAAAGCCGCATGAGAGGTAGCGCACGTTAGCGCCCGAGGTCGCGACGTCGTTGACGGTTCCGCATACGGCGAGTCGGCCGATATTGCCGCCGGGGAAGAACTGCGGCGTTACCACAAAGCTGTCGGTCGACATGGCGATTCGCCCGCTTGCGGGCAGTGCGGCGACACCGGCATCGTTGCCTGCAAGCAGCTCGGGCGACCCAAAGGAATCCAGAAAGACCTCATCGATAATGCGCTTCATCATCTGGCCGCCGGAGCCGTGGCCCAGCAGGACGGTGCTATCGGTAACGCTATGGGACATATCGAAAACTCCAATCGTGGGTGGAATTATATGGGTGAGGCGCAGCGTCGACCGGTCCGCCATTCGTTGGGACGGCGGAACCTAATAGTCGCGGTAGCGGTGGTACGCCGCGCAGCTGCCCTCGGAGCTCACCATGCAGGGGCCGACGGGGTGTTCGGGCGTACATGCGTGGCCGAACAGCGGGCAGTCGCTCGGTGTGATGGCACCGCGCAGCACGTCGCCGCAGCGGCATCCGCGTGGCTCGACCGTCGCCTCAACGGGCATATCAAAGCGGGCGCGCGCATCAAAGCGCGAGAACTCAGGGCGGATGGAAAGGCCCGAGTTGGCAATCGGCCCCAGCCCGCGCCATGTGGTATCGCACGGCTCAAATACCTGCTCAACCAGCTGGCGCGCCACGGGATTGCCGTCGGCATTGACGCCGCGACGGTAGGCGTTGTCGATCGCGGGCTGCCCCTCGACAATCATCTGGACCAGCATGCAGATGCCCTGCAAGATATCGACCGGCTCAAACCCGGTGACTACGCCGGGGGTCTCGAACTCATCGACCAAAAACTCAAAGGGCGCCAGGCCTGTGATGGTAGCGACGTGACCAGGCAGGATAAAGCCGTCGATGGTCGTCTCGGGGTCGTTGGAGATCGCACGCAGAGCCGGCGGCGTGGTCTTGTGAGCACAGTAGACCGAGAAGTTCTGGAGCCCGCGCGCGTCGGCCTCCAGGATAGCGGCGGCAATGGTGGGCGTTGTGGTCTCAAAGCCGACACCCATAAAGATGACCGGGCGTTCGGGATTTTGCTCGGCAATGTCGAGTGCGTCGAGCGGAGAGTAGACGATACGGATGTCGCGCCCCGCCGCCTTTTGCGCGGCAAGCGAGGTGGACGATCCGGGCACGCGCATCATGTCGCCAAAGGTGGTGATGATGGCACCGTCCATGTTGGAAAGCGCGATTGCGTGATCGATGTCGCGGTTGGCGGTGACGCAAACGGGGCACCCCGGGCCGCTTAGCAGTTTGAGTCCCGTCGGCATAATGGAGCGAAAGCCATAGCGGCCAATGCTCACGGTATGCGTACCGCAGACTTCCATAAGGTTGATGCTGCGGTCGCCGACAAGCTCATGAATACGATCGATGAGCTCGCGAGCCAGCTTGGGGTCGCGAAATGCCGAAAAGTCGATACCGGAGCGAACCGGCTGCGCCGCCGCCACTAGTATGCCTCGGCCGGATTGGTGGCGAGCTGGTCCTCTTCGGCCAGCTCGGTCATGGTATTGACGAGCTCGAGTGTCTCTTGGGCTTCCTGCTCGTCGACAATCTGAATGCCAAAGCCGGCGTGCACGAGAATATAGTCGCCTACCCGTGCCGTCGGCACGAGGCGCAACGAAACGGGGCGCTCGATGCCCATCATGTCGACGGTCGCCTTAAGGTCGTCGTCGCGTTTGACCACTTTACCGGGAACGGCAAGGCACATAATGTTCCCCTTTTATACGTTTTGCGCTGGACAGGCGCCTAATTACCCATCAGTTGATGGTAGCGCTCGCGGGAGTCGCGAGCAAACGCGTTACACCTGTGAGACGGCGGCGCACAGGCTGGCAAAACAGCCTATCGCAACGCCGTCTGCGCGAGGCGAGCGCGAGCGATGGCGGCCTGACCGTAGGCGATGCAGCCGTCGTTGGCGGGTACAGCGTGGGGGACCAAGACGGCAAGACCGGCGTCTTTGAGTTCGTGGGTAAGGAGCTGAAGCAAAAGCCGGTTCATGAACACACCGCCCGAGAGCGCGACGGTATCGAGGCCTTCGCGATCACAGATCTCGCACGCGATGTGGGTCGTAGCGTGCGTAATGGCGATGTGAAACCCGAGGGCGAGCCGGTCGGCCGGCACGCCTGCCTCGATTCCGTTCAGAAGAGCTTCGATGAGCGGTTGGGGGTCCAAGATGGGGGAGTCGTCCGCAGACGTGAATACGCCTGTATGATTGCCGTCGAGACGAACGGGCTTACCGTCAAGCGCGCGCCAGGCGGCGGCTTCGAGTTCTATGGCGGGTTCGCCCTCGTAGGTTGCCTTGTCGCAGATGCCCAGAATCGCTGCCGCGGCATCAAAGAGACGCCCCATGCTGCTGGTACGCGGGCTGTTGATGCCGCGCTCGATCATGGTGGCTGTCACGCTGCGTGTTTGCTCGTCGAGGGTGCCCAATAGCCCCGCGGCACCCGGATGCTCGAGCAGGCCGAGCTCGCTCAGCAGGGCAAAGGCATTGCGCCGGGCATCGCGCACGGATGCGGCTCCGCCTGGCAGCGCCCAGGTGCGCAGGTGCGCGGCGCGTTCAAAATCGGCAAGGCCGGCGATAAGAAACTCACCGCCCCATATGGTGCCGTCGGTGCCGGCACCCGTACCATCGAAGGCAATACCGAGGACGCGCGCATCGGGCGCAATCCGGCCAGCGACAATCGCCTCTGCCATTACGCTCGCGATGTGCGCATGATGATGCTGGATTTCGATTAGCGGCAGACTGTGCTCCCGTGCCCGCTCACGCGCCCACTGGCTCGATAGATAGTTGGGATGCATGTCGCATGCCAGGGCGGCAGGCGTCAGGTCAAAGAGGTTTTCTAGACGTGCGCGGGCGGCGCTCCAGGCATCGAAGGTCGCGCCGTTTTCGACATCGCCGATATGCTGCGACACAAAACAGGCCACATGGCCGTCGGCGTCCTCGCGCGTGAGCGCGATCGTGGCTTTTTGCTGCGGCCCGCAGGCGAGCACGCAGGGTGCAGTGCCGTCGAGCGCCGGCAGCGACAACGGTTGCGGCGCATATCCGCGTGCGCGACGCACAGGCATGACGGTGCCGTCGACCACACGTACCACGGAGTCGTCGTAGCGTGAGAGAATCGCACGGTCGTTGCCAAGTAGCGCGTCGGCGATGCCGGCGGCAACAAGATGTTCCCATGCAAGGGCATCGTCGGTCTCGATAGGTTCCTCGCTCAGGTTTCCGCTGGTCATGACCAGCGCGTGCATGCCATGCGACGAGGCAGCTGCAAGCAGCAGATGCTGAAGCGGTGTATAGGGGAGCATGACGCCGAGCTCGGGTAGATCGTGCGCGACGGATGGCGCGAGTGTAAGGCCGTCGGGGGAATCTCCCTCGCCAACAACACGGCGGCGCAGCAGCACAATGGGGCGGATGCTGCCGGCCAGTAAGTCGCGCTCGGCATCATCGACATGGCACAGGCGTTCAGTATCGGCAAGGCTGCGCACCATAACGGCAAGCGGCTTGTTGCTGCGGCGCTTGCGACGGCGCAGCTCGACCACCGCCTGCTCATTGGCGGCGTTGCAGGCCAGATGGAATCCGCCCAGCCCCTTGATGGCGACAATACCGCCGCTGGCCAGCAGCTCGACACAGCGGTCAATAATGGCATCGCTGGTTTCGCGCGTGCTGCCGACGGCCGGCATCGCCCCCAGACCCTCGAGCCCCATGTCGCCCGCCGCCTCGCGCCAGGTAATATGTGGCCCGCAGTCAAAGCAGGCATCGGGCTGCGCATGAAAGCGCCGGTCAAGCGGGTCGCCATACTCTGCGGCGCACTCGAGGCACATAGAAAAGCAATCCATCGACGTGGCCGCTCGGTCATAAGGCAGCGATCGGATGATGGTAAAGCGCGGCCCGCAGTTGGTGCAGTTGATAAAGGGGTAGTGATAGCGACGGTCGGCGGGGTCGAACAGTTCGCGCAGGCAGTCGTCACAGGTGGCGATATCGGGGGAGATGAGCGTCGTGTGCACGGTCTGATCCTGCGACGCTACAATACGAAAGACCTGCTCATCGTCGGCATCCCAAGCGTCGGGCTCCAGGTCTGCAACAGCGACATGCTCAACGCGGGCCGCGGCAGGCGCGTGCTCCGACAGCGCGGTGACAAATTCGTCGAGTGCCTCGACTGAAGCATGCGCCTCGATGTGCACGCCATCGCCCGCGTTGAGCACCCAGCCGCAAATGCCATGCGCCATAGCCTCGCGATACACAAATGGCCGCATGCCAACGCCCTGCACAATGCCCGTTACATGGATATGCACATGTCGCATACGACCTTCCTTCGTTGAAACCTGTCCCTTTATGGCAGGTGCGCTGTGGGAAATCCCGCTACAGCCCCAGGCTCTGCTTGGTGGCGGCGCACGTGAGCTCGCCGTGCTTAACGCCGCGCAGCCCCAGCAACCGGTCGGCCAGCTCGTAGACACGCTCGCCGCGACCCTTGAGCGCCAGAATCTCCAGGCAGTTGTGGTGATCAAGATGCACGTGCATGGTCGATACGATCTCGTCGGTGTAGTCGTGCTGCACTTCGTCCAGACGGCGCGTCAGGTCGCCGGTATGGTGGTCGTAAATCATGGTGAGCGACCCGATAACATGCTCATCGGGCGTACGCATCTGCTCCTTGGCGATCGAGGCACGAATCAGGTCGCGCACGGCCTCGGAGCGGTTGGCCACGTCGCCGCGGCGCGCGATCTGCTCGTCAAAACGGCGCAGCAGGTCGTCGGGTGCGGTAACCGAAAAACGGACCAGCTCAGAGCCGGAGCCACTACAGTGGCAGCCCGCGTCACCGTCCGCCCCGTGCGGATGCTCGTGCTCGTACCCGCAGCCGTGCTCGTGTTCGGCCACCTTACACCAGCTTCACGGAGCCGACGGAGTTGTGGTCGGCCTCGATGGCTTCCTCGTAGCCCTCGAGCGCGTCATGCGCCTCGTGCAACGCGGCCATGGCGGCCTCGAGCTTGGCGCCGATGCGCTCCATGTCAAAATTCTCGGTCGCATGTAGCAACTGATGGCTCCATTCGTGAGCGAGCTCGATGGTGTCGTCGACCTGTTTGACGCTCATGGCAAGCTGGCTCATGTTCATTCCAACATCATGCATGGGAAATCTCCTTATGCTCGGGGCAATCCAGTGGCTCAGATTCTACTACGCCCGCGCGGGGCGCTACCGCATAAGAAAACGGGTGCGAGTCTGTGTGACCCGCACCCGTTCACTGGGGGCTGTTTGTGACTACCATACTATCCGTGGTTGCACTCGGTGCATCCAGAAGTCCGGCGAGCGGTGCAAAAGCGCTCATAGACGGCGGGTAAGTAACAAGCGTATTACAGATGCTTCTCCAGCAGCGCCTGCAGCCTCGCCTTGGGCAGAGCGCCAACCGAGCGGTCGACCTCCTCGCCGTTCTTAAAGACGATCAGCGTGGGGATGCTCATGACGCCAAACTTCATGGCCAGGTCCTGGTTGTCGTCGACGTTGCACTTGGCCACAGCCAGCTTGCCGGCCAGCTCGTCGGCAACCTCGTCTACGATGGGCGAGAGCGAGCGGCAGGGGCCGCACCACGGTGCCCAAAAATCGACCAGCACGGGCAGGCTGTCGCTAACGACGGAATCGAAGTTCTCGGGGGTAATCTGCTTAATGTCAGCCATGGTGACCTCCATAATGTGACGCGGCTTGGCCGCGTAAAACTCAGTACGACCGTGCTTATACCCAGCCGTCCGCAAAGCAACCACTCGCAGGCGGCTCTTTTATATAATGGTTGGCACGCAAACGATTGGAGAGCGCATGTCCACGTCACAAAGCCAGAAAAAAGAAGCCATCGCCCAGGCGGCCGAGCAGGAGCTCGCATCGCTCGTGGGTCGCGGCGTGCGTATCGCGGGCAACGCGTGCTCGCCGATCGTGCTGGTAAAAGGCGATTTGGACGAGGCCGAGCGTTCGGGTGGCGAGCTTGCCGCCGGCCCGGATGGCGCGGCGTTGCGCAAGGCGCTTGGGGCCATCGGCTACGCGCCCGAGGATTTTTGCGTGCTGGCAAGCGTCGCCGGCGTGGGTGACGGAGCGGTCGCGGTGGGCGAGACGCTGCCGTGCGAGCTGTTCCGTGAGGCGCTTGAGGCTTTGGACCCCGAGGCGGTGCTACTGCTCGACAACAACGCGGCTGACGCCATGCGCGAGACCTACGCCGATATGCTCGTGGCGATCGATGACTTCGACACCGCCATGCTCAAGCCCGGCTTGGTCGCCCATGTGCAGGGTCGCCGCGTGCTCGCGCTCGACGGTTTTGAGGCGGCGCTCACTGACAAAGCCGCTAAGCAGCGCATGTGGGCCTACATCAAGCAGCTGACTCCGGCGGCCGCTCCGCTGTAGCGAGCCCGCGTCGACAAACGACCCCGAGCGGGCGAGCCGTACCCGCGGAACGCAAATCCGTCGCGCCCGCGCCCTTACATCACAGCGCGCAGCTCAAACCGATCGCCGTTAATGCGGAACTGGCAGTTGCCGTTCATGCGCTCCACGGCGAGTTTAATGCTCTTGGTGCCAAAGCCGTGACCGGCGTGCTGAGCCACGGGCATGCCGTCGACCATGTGCGGCGCCCGTCCAAATGTGTTGGAAACCGAAAGCAGCAGCTGCCCGTCCTCAAACCGCAGATCAAGATCGACAAAGCGCTTGCCCTCGGGGGCGGTGCTCGCCGCGGCAATGGCGTTTTCCAGGGCATTCGAAAGCACGCTGAACAGGTCGACATCGGCCACATGCACGCTCTGGGGCACGGCGGCGCGCAGGTCGGCGGTGATGCCGTGCGCGTTGATGTCCGCGGAAAGCGACGAGAGCGCAATGTTGACCGTTTCGTTGGCGCAGTAGCGGCGCACGGCGGTGCGGTCGTTGGTCTCGCAGAGCGCGTCGATGCGCTCGAGTGCCTCATCGGTGTGACCCTCTTCGATCAGGGCCGCTAGACCGCGCAGGTAGTGGCGCATGTCGTGACGGAGAACCGAGAGCTCGCGTCCCGACTGGCGCCAGGCTTCGAGCTCTTTGATGGCCGCGCTGTCGCGGGTCGCGAGCATCCAGCGCTCGCGCTCGGCGATTTCCTTTGCCTCGTATTCGCGAAGGTAGACGGCAAGAAACATAAGGTAGAACGCGCAGAGGGCGAACGCCAAAAACTCAACGGTTACCACCGAGCCCGAGTGGAAGAGCGTGGTGTAGACGTTGGTGGCGTAGTCGAAGATGTAGTAGACGAGCGGCAGGATGAGCAGAATCTCCAGCTCGGTGGGGCTTTTGATCGCCAGGCGGGGGCCGATGTCGCTTGCCCAATGCAATAAGACGGCAAAGACGCCGAGCGTGGTGATGATACGCGCCACGTAGTACGCGACCTGCGAATCGGTGGCGGCGAATGCGGCGATGCCCATCCAGTTGCTAAACTGGCAGCTCAGGTAGGCACTGGTAACGCCCAGGATGGCGAGCAGCGGACTCAGGCGATAGCGTACGCACAGGTAGACGACAAGCGGCAGATGCACGACGAGCGGATAGGCCTGTCGGGCGAAAAGCTCGCCGCCAACGGCGTTGGCGAGGCCGAATGCGCATCCGGTTGCGGCGCCGACCCCCACCAGCTCGAGCGAATGGCGGCCGTTGATCTCGACACCGCACAGAGCCGCCGAGGCAAAGACGCCAAAGAGCAATGTCGTCGCATGGTGGATTGCCCAAAGTACCAGTTCTGCCGAGGAAAGCATCAGCGCCTCCCGCCCTCGAACCGTGCCGCAAAGTAGGCATCCTGGAATCCCTGCTTGCAGCTGCGCGCCAGCGGGATGCACGCGCCCGAGCGCATGACGATTTCCGTGCGGTTAAAGTGGTCGATGTTGCGCAGATTGACCTGGTAGCTGCGGTGGCATTTAAAGAAGGTCGCGTTTTGGGCCAGTCGGTCCTCGATGCTGCGGAACGGCTCGAGCGCCTCGATATCGCGGCCATCGCGCAGGTGGAAGATCACGTGCTTGTTGCGAGCCTCGGCATATTCGATATCGGATAGGCGCAGGGCATGGTAGCCAAAGGACGTTTTGATGACGAGCTCGTCGGTCGCTGCCGGACGCAGGCTCGACAGCTCGTCGAGCAGTTGCGCCAAGCGCTCGTAGGTCACGGGTTTGAGCAGGTAGTCGAAGGCGCGGACCTCGTAGGACTCAAGCGCGAATTCGGGCGATGAGGTCAGAAACACCAAGCGTACGGCGGTATCGGATTGGCGCAGCTCGCGGGCGGTGTCCATGCCGTTGACGAGCGGCATGATCATGTCGAGCATGATAATGTCGGCGCGCGATGCGGCATGGCGTGCCAGCAGGTCCTCGCCGCGCGTAACGAGCGCAACATCGACTGCCGTACCCGTCTCGGCAGACCAGCGGTTGACCATGCGGTGCAGGTTATCTAGAAAGGCGACGTCGTCGTCGCAGGCGATGATTTTGAGCATATTGGGCCCCCTTAGTACCTCGATTTTGCCACATCGTGCACGCGCCACCCGCGGGGGTGCGTTCCGTTTGCGCCTCACGGTACGCAACTCGCGCCGAGCAGCAGGGTGTCAAAACATGCGGTTGCACAACACCAGGTGGATATATATGTCAATTTGAGCTGACGGCTGGCGAGGGAGCATGCCGGCCGCCAGTGCCAAGCGATATCGGACATCGCGAAAGCATAGGGGTAAAGGGAGCTGTGATGAGGGAGAAGAAGATGGGGATGCGCGCTGTGTTGACTCGTCTGCTGAGCATCGCCACCGTGGCATGCGCACTCGTGGCGACGCCAGCGGTGGCCAGCGCCGAGACTCAGATCATGCCAGACGGGGTGAAGGCGGAGGTGCTGCCGCTTACGCAGGCCAACAACGAATCCATCCAAATCTCCGAGCCGGGCAGTTACGTACTTAAGACGGCTGAGGGTAAGGTCACGCCATCTTCGGGTTGCACCATCGACGCGCCGGATGCGTCTCGGATTAATCCTGTGAGGATCTACATCGATGGCACGGTCTACGTGAACGATAAGATTAACTGGCGGGTTGAGCAAACTTGATGGCTGTTCAACATCAAACAGGGTAGCAATATGCCCTCAATGTTGCACGAAGCGCCAGCTGCAACATAAACGGCGGCGATTCGCGAGCGGACGGATCGTCGCGCGTTTCGCGGCAGCGAGCAGTCGCTTGGTATCCAACTGGCAAATGACGAGCTCGCGAAACTGCTCGAGGTCCCTCTCGCCGAGCCCCTCTTCAATCTGAGGGGCAGGTATCGCGATCAATTCAACAAGCCGCTGTACGTGGGGCAGCAATATATCATCGGGTCGCGATACACCTTTTCGATGTAGCGTCGCGAAGGGCGCCCTTCGCCGTTGCGGCGCACGAGTGGATTCAGGAGAACCATCATCATGGTCCAAGGAGCCTTCCCTTCAAAGCCGTCATCTTCGATATGGACGGCGTCATCGTCGATACCGAGGCGTATTACCAGATCGAGCAGCGCGAGTTCTTCGAGGAATTCGGCATCGAGGTGAGCGACGAGGAGCTGTTGGCGACCGTGGGCGCCTCGTTCCAGTCGTTCCAGCGCTCCCTCGTCGACTGGTTGGGCCGCATCGGGCGCGTGGTGACGCCGGACGAGGCCCTGCGCATCTATCGGGATTGGAAGAACGGGCGCGAGGTCGATTACGCCGCACTGATGAATCCCGGCGTGCACGAGGTCTTGGCGGGTCTCAAAGAGCGCGGCGAGCGCCACACGCACGCCGCGCGCTCGTTTTCGGCAAACGCTTTCCTTCTCGGAAGGGAAAAGCCGGGTATAGAACCCGTCCCATCGCCGCTGGTATCATAGCTAGGCGAAAGGAGGTCAAAGCCGATGGACGTGCAGCTGGCGCGATTTGCGCTCCACATCATGGAGCACGAGGGCATCAAGCCCGCTGAGCTTGCCGAGGCGTTCGGCGTGAGCGTTCGTACCGTGCGCAACCATGTGCAGGCGGTCAATCGCAGCCTTGAGGGCGTCGCGTCTATCGACCTTGCGCGCGGGCGGGGCTATACCGTTTCCGTCGCCGACGAGCAGGCGCTTGATGCGATATTCGAGCAGGCGCGCAAGCAGCGGCGTGCGTCGTTGCCCCAGACGGCCGAGGCCCGCGTCTCCTATCTCCTCAACGATTTGCTCTCGCGCAGTGATTACATCGCCATCGACACACTGGCGAGCGTACTTTATGTATCCCGGACGAGCATATCGAACGATTTGAAACAGGTCGAGGAGCGCTTGGCGCAGTTTGGCCTCGCCATCGACAGGCGCAGCCATCATGGCATCAAGGTCATCGGATCCGAGATGGCCAAGCGTCTGTGCCTCGCGAGCCTCGCCATGGAGGGCTCGGATGAGCTGAAGGGCGCGGCGCGCCTCTCGGTCGACGCCGAGGCGTATCGTGCGCTGTTCGACGTGGTTTCCGATTGCGTCGACGACGTGACGACCGAGGAACGCTTCGCCATCAACTCGGTCGCCTACCGCAACCTCATCACGCATATCGTCATCGCTTTGTTGCGGATACGCGAAGGTTGCTATGTGCCCATGGAGGGCGAGCAGCTCACCGAGATTCGGAAGTCCCCGAGTTTCCCGATTGCCCGGCGCATCTCCGATGCCATCGGCGCACGCACCGGCGTCGTTTTGCCCGACGAGGAGGTCGCCTATATCGCCATCCATCTGGCGGGCAAGCGCCTGCTCGGGGATTTCGATGCCGGGGATGATCAGGAGGCGGGGCTTGTCATCTCGGATGAGGTGTGGGATGTCGTGACGGGCATGCTCGACGCGGTGTGGCGCACGTTCCGATTCGACTTGAGGCACGATTTGGAGCTGCGCATGAATCTCGCGCGCCATCTCGTGCCGCTCGAGGTGCGCTTGCATCACCATCTGCATCTCGATAATCCCATCTTGGGGGACATCAAGTCGCGTTTTCCGCTTGCCTATTCCATGGCCGTCGAGGCGGGCTCCTCGTTGGCGGCGCATTATGAAGCTGAGCTTTCCGAGGAAGAGATTGGCTACATCGCTCTCTCCTTCGCCTTGGCGCTCGAGCGCCAAAAGACCGATGCCCCCAAGAAACGCATTCTGGTGGTCTGTGCCTCGGGCTCGGGCAGCGCCCGGCTGCTGGAGCACCGCTATCGTCAGGAGTTCGGTTCGTACGTCGAGCATATCGAGACATGCGATGCCGCCCACGTGCGCTTCGTCGACTTCTCGCGCATCGACTATGTGTTCACGACGGTTCCGCTTGCCGAGGAGGTGCCGGTCCCGGTACGCCAAGTGGGCTATTTTCTGGACGCGGCAGAGGTGAGCGACGTGCGTGAAATCCTGCTTTCCGATTCGCGGCGGTCGGATGCCCGCCCGCTGTTCTGCGAGGAGCTTTTTCTGCCGCATGCGTCGTGCTCGACGCCCGAGGAGGCAATCGAGCTGCTGGTCGGCAAGGCCTCGCGCGTCTACGACCTTTCGCCCGATTTCCTCGATTTGGTGTATCGCCGCGAGCAGACGGCTCCGACGGCATTCGGCAACCGGGTCGCCATGCCGCACCCGCTCGAAGCGGCGAGCACGCAGAGCTTCGTGGCCCTCGCCCTCACCGACGAACCCATCATCTGGGGAGGTCGCGAGGTGCAGGCGGTGTTCCTCGTCTCAATCGCCCGCGATGCGACCGACGTCTCCGAGGGCTTCTTCTCGGCGATGTCTGAGCTGGTTTTGAGCGAGGCGTTCATCGACCGCCTGCTTTCCGAGCGCTCTTGGCAGACGCTCATCGAGTTGGTCGATCCCATCGAGTCGTGCTCCGCACGATAGCCCATACGTTTTTCATTGAGATATTTGCAAACCGAGAGGGAGGTGAAAACCATGGCAGAGGAGGAACAGAGCACCGAGATGATCTCCTTCGGCATCATCGCTTCGGCGGGTCAGGCGCGCAGCCTCGCCTTCGAGGCGCTGAAGAAGGCCAAGGAGCATGATTTCGAGGCGGCGAAGGCCCTGCTCGAGCAGAGCAAGGAGGCCGCGCTCGAGGCCCATCACGTGCAGACCCAGCTTCTTTCCAAGGAGGCTTCGGGCGACCATACCGTCGTCGACGTGATGCTCGTGCACGCCCAGGACCATCTCATGACCTCGATGCTCGCGCAGGAGCTGGTCGAGGAGATCGTGAATGTGTATCGCGAGCTCGACGCGACGCGCGCCGAGTAATGCGGGCGGGATGGCGCGCTCAAGGCCGCCGTCTTTGTTGATACGACCGTTATGCAAGGAGAATCAAAACAATGAAGGTATTGCTGGTTTGCGCCATGGGGATGTCCACGAGCATTCTCATGAAGAAGCTTGAGAAGTATGCCGCTGAGCAGGGGATCAATTTCAGCATCGCCGCCCAGAGCGTCAACACGTACAAGACGGTCTGCCATGAGTATGACTGCATCCTCATGGGTCCGCAGATTTCCTATCAGAAGGACAACATCGCCGCCGAGTCCGGCATGCCGGTCGCCGTCATTCCGCCGACCGATTACGGCACGGGCAACTGCGCCAATATCATGAAGCTCGTCGAGTCTCTCGTCCAGGGCTAGATACCCGTCTCGATCGAAGAGAAACGGAACACCAATGTCCAAACTTGACAACCTGTATCAATCCCCAGTGATGATGAAGCTGCAGGAATGGGGCGGCAAGCTCCAGGCCAACAAGGCCCTGTCCGCCATCAGCGGTGGCATGATGGCGGCCATGGCGGTCATCCTCGCCGGCGCCATCTTCACCGTCGTCGCCACGCTGCTGGATATCGTAGGCGTGCTCGAGACGACCGACGCCGCCTATATGTGGCTCACCACGCCCTATAACATGACCATGGGCATCCTGGGCGTCGTCGTGGCCTTCGCCGTGGGCTACATCTACTCCAAGAACTTGGAGATGGAGGGCGCGCTGGCGAACGGCATCGTCACCATGATTCTCTTCCTGCTCGTGTGTGCTCCCGTTCAGAGTGTCACCCTGCAGGATGGCTCGACCATGAGAGTGCTCGCCACCACCTACCTTGGCGGCACCGGTCTCTTCACCGCGCTCATCATCCCGCTGGTTTCGGTCAAGATCATCGATTTCTGCCAGAAGCATCACGTGAGCCTCAAGATGCCCGACGCGGTTCCGCAGTTCCTTTCGGACGCTTTCGCGACCCTCGTGCCGCTCGTCATCTGCATCCTGCTCTGGCATGGTCTCAACACACTTGCCCAGATGACCATCGGCGTCGTGCTCCCGGGCGCCATCGCCGGTATCCTGTCCATCCCGCTGACGCCCCTCATGTCGGTGCCCGGCATGTTCGTACTCGCGTTTGTGTGCCAGCTGCTCTGGAGTCTCGGCATCCACGGCGCGATGGTGCTCTCTCCGGTCATCATGGCCCCCATGATCCAGTTCTACACCCAGAACGCCGAGCTCGTCGCCTCCGGCCAGGCTGCCATGTTCGCTCCGATCGCCCTGTATGGCGTCATGTCTTGCTGCGGTGGTAGCGGCAACGTGCTGCCGCTCGCCGTGCTTTGCATGCGTTCCAAGTCCGAGCAGCTTCGCGCTGTGGGCAAGGCCGGTATCGTTCCTGCGGTGTTCAACATCTCCGAGCCCATGGCGTTCGGTACTCCCATCATCTATAACCCCATCATGGCCATCCCGTTTATCCTGAACCCCCATGATCATCATGTTCTTTGCCTATATCGGCTACTCGCTCGATTTCTTCCAGCCCGGCCACCTGCTCATCATGACGCAGCTGCCGATCATCATGCAGAGCTTCATGCCCTCCCTTGCGTGGCAGAATCTCTTCATTGCCCCTATGGCCTTCGTCATCGCCTTCTTGGTCTACCTGCCGTTCGTGAAGGTGTATGACCATCAGCTGTGCGAGAAGGAGGCTGCCGAGAAGGCCGCTTCCGAAGCGTAGGGACCATCTTGGCGCATGTGCGCATGTGCCCCGCTCTCTGCGGGTGACTTGTGATTGGGGCGCGGCTCTTCGAGTCTCGCCCCTCGTTGTATTTGGAGGTGTTCCATGGGTAGATTTCCCGATGGATTCTTGTGGGGCGGCGCCATCTCGGCCAATCAGATCGAGGGCGCATGGGATGTGGACGGCAAGGGCGTCTCGGTGCCTGACGTGTGCACGGCCGGTTCGCATAAGGTCGACAAGCGCATCACGCCGACCCTTGAGCCGGACACGTTCTATCCGAGCCACGAGGCGTGCGATTTCTACCATCGCTATCGCGAGGACATCGCGATGCTCGCGGAGATGGGCTTCAAGGCGTTGCGGCTCTCGATTGCGTGGACGCGCGTCTTCCCTACGGGGGAGGAGGCGGAGCCCAACGAGCTCGGTCTGGCGTTCTATGATCGCGTGTTCGACTGCTGCCGCGAGCACGGCATCGAGCCCATCGTGACGCTCAGCCATTATGAGATGCCCTATGCGCTGGCGAGCAAGTACAACGGCTGGGCCGGCCATGAGCTCGTCGCGTGCTTCGAGCGCTTTTGCGCCTGCGTGTTCGAGCGCTATCGGGGCAAGGTGCGCTACTGGCTCACGCTGAACGAGATGAATACGGGCATCGGTCGCGGCGGGGCCGTGCTCAACTTGAGCACCGTCCGCGGGTACGAGGGGCCCGTCAACGGCCTGCCCGATAACCCCGCCGAGCGCTTCCAAGCGCTGCACCATATGCTCGTCGCTGCCGCGCGCGTGACGGCTCTGGCCCACGAGCGCTATCCCGAGTACCGCATCGGCTGCATGTCCTCGTTTGCGCTCATGTACCCCTATACCTGCGATCCCGATGACGCGGTGCTCGTGCAGCAGCGCATGCGCGTGGCCAATTGGTTCTGCTCCGATGTTCAGGTGCGAGGATACTATCCCAGCTACATGAGGCGCCACTTTGCCGAGAAGGGCATCGAGGTCGCGATGGAGCCGGACGACGCCGAGACGCTCGCGCGCGGCACGGTCGACTTCGTCACGTTCAGCTACTACATGTCGGTCTGCCTCTCCGCGCATCCCGAGAAGCTCGAGACGACGGGCGGCAACTTCGCCTTCGGCGCAAAGAATCCCTACCTCAAGACGAGCGACTGGGGTTGGCAGGTCGATCCGGTGGGCCTGCGCTGGTCGCTGAATGCCATCTGGGATCGCTATCAGAAGCCCGTCATGCTCGTGGAGAACGGCTTGGGTGCCTACGATACGGTCGAGGAGGACGGTTCCATCCACGACCCGTACCGCATCGAGTATTTGCGCCAGCACATCGAGCAGATGGCCGAGGCGGTGGCCGACGGCGTCGACCTCATGGGTTACACCTCGTGGGGCCCCATCGACTTGGTGAGCGCCTCGACCGGCGAGTTCGCGAAGCGCTACGGTTTCATCTACGTCGATCGCCACGATGACGGAACGGGCACCTTCGAGCGCAGCCGCAAGGACTCGTTCTATTGGTACCAGCGCGTGATCGAGACGAACGGCGAGGATCTCGGCGGGGAGGTCTCCCATGCGTGAGGTGCGGTTGGGCATTTCCCTCTACCCGGAATTCGCCTCTGCCGAGGCGTGCCGAGAATACCTGCGCCTCGCCGCCCGTCACGGCTATCGCGTGCTGTTCGTGGCGCTGCTCGGCGTCCGCGATGAACGCGATGAAGTCATGGCACGTTACCGGGCTTTGACCGACGAGGCGCATGCGCTCGGCTTCGAGGTGTTCTGCGACGTGAACCCTTCGGTGCTTGCGCGATTCGGCGTGAATGCGAGCGTTTTGCGCGGCAAGCTCGATCTGGGATTTCTCCAGGAGATAGGCTGCGATGTCATGCGTCTCGATCTCGGTCTCTCCGAGATGGAGGAGGCGTTTCTCACGCGCAACGAGGCGGGCATCGGGGTGTGCCTCAACGCCTCGGCAAACGCGTGCGACCACATCGGGGCGCTGCTCGCGAGCGGTGGGGAGCCGGCGCGCATCGTAGGCTGCCATAACTACTATCCGCATCGCTACACGGGTCTGACGCTCGAGTATTTTCTGACCTGCTCGCGTCGGTGGAAGGAGCGCGGGCTTCCACTCCAGGCATTCGTGTCATCGCAGGAGCCGGAGGCCTTCGGCCCGTGGCCGGCATGCGACGGTTTGCCTACGCTTGAGATGCATCGCGATCTGCCCGCCGCCGTGCAGGCCCGTCACCTCGTGCAACTCGGCTGCGTGGATGACATCATCGTGGGCACCTGCTTTGCGAGCGAGCGCGAGCTTGCGGCAATCGCTGCGGGCGTCGCAGCCCCGATGGCGTTCACCTTGCATCGCGCTCCCGGTTTGCCGAAGGAGCTTGAGCGGCGCCTGCGCCTCGGCCTGTCGTGTCGTCCCGAGCAAAACGGCTATCTCGTGCGTACCGTCGAGAGCCGGATGGTGAAAGGGGAGGTCGCTCCCTTCAACACGGTCGATATCCGGCGGGGCGATGTGCTCGTGGACAACGACGGTTACGGCCAGTATGCCGGCGAGGTTCAGATTGCGCTCGCGGCCATGGAAAACAGCGGGCGGACGAATGTGGTGGGGTATATCGATGGCGCGGAGCTCATGCTGCTCGACGGCCTGCGTGCGGGCACGCGCTTCACGTTCAATGTGGTCTAACCGTCCGGACTGCGGCGGGGCGGTTAATCGAGTTGCGCGATGCGCCGCCCCGCGCATCTGCTGATTACAATCGCAAGAGACGCACGCTCGTCTCCGCAAGAGCGGGGGCGAGCGTTTGCGTAGAGGTGCCGCGGATCTCGGCGAGCAGGGAGAGCGTGTGGGCGAGCGAGGCTTCCAGCTCTGCGGCGGAGCAGGGGGCATCGAGCCATGCGGGCGCATCCGTCTCCAAGAGCAGTGCGTCTTCCGGCAGTTGGCGCGCGTAGGCGCGCCCGCGCCTGGTCGCGAGCATGCACTCGTTGACCGAGACGAGGCACCCGAGCGCGCGCAGGCGGTTCAAGTCCTCGCCGCTGCCCGAAAACCAGTGGAAGATGCAGGTCGCGTGCGCGGGGAGGCCGTGGCGCTCGAGGATGTCGAGCGCTTCTGTGGCGGCGTGCACGGCATGGATGGACACGACGCGGCCCGCGCGCGGCTGCGCGGCGCAGGCGGCCACGATGCGGTCGAAGGCGCAGAGCTGCGCCGCGCGCGTCGATGCATGGGCGCGCGAGAAGTCGAGCCCGACTTCGCCAACGAATTCGTGGGCGGCGGCTTGGGCGGCCGCCCACGCAGCCGTCTTCTCGCCGGCAGGGCCCGCCT
>CAUDCB010000021.1 GCA_958447915.1 uncultured Collinsella sp.
GTGCGTAAATCGCCTGCGAGATTGCCTGCGCCACCGCCTCGTCTCCAAACAGAATATCGCTGATGCCGAGCCCTTCCGCTCCGCCATCGATACCGCTAGCCTCGATGAGCTCCGTGAGCGCCTGCACGATTCGCTCCACATCGAGCGCCTGCTCCGAGTCGCTTGTCGCTACGAATAACAAACCACCGTCATAGGGTGCCAGCATGTTGTGGCATCCGGCGAGGGTCGATTTTGCACAGAGACGTTCGATTTGCAAAAACGTACGCGGGTCGAGGGGTTCTGCAAACGATGCGAACAGGGCGACCGCTTCGTCCAGAAATGACGGGTTGAGACGTCGGATGCGTCGGCAGATGGACTCGGGCGATACGTCTGTCCTCAGGGCATCGATCTCGCGCTGCGCGAAGTCGATGGACGCGAGCTGCTCGATATGCCGTTTGACCTCATAGATGACGCTGTCAAAGAACAGTGAGTCGTCGGTCGTGAGAAAGACCGGGTAGTGCCGCGCGTTGGCGTAGCGGATGGCTTGGTCGGGAATCGGGATGTGCAGGACGTTTTTGATGATGAGACCGCTCGTCCCCTTGGCGACGAGGTATTTCACGGCTTCAGTGATGAGGTATGGGTCGTCCTTCGCATAGAGGAAGGTGCTGAGGACGATCTCGTCTGGGCTGAAGTTGACGCGCTGATACTTGTTCTTGAGGCCGGGCATGAGTTCATAATCGAGGATCCCGACGCCGGAGACGGCACGCGAGACGCCGTCGCTGCCGGCGATTAGGCGGACCGACCCCTCATATTCCCGTGAGAAGTCCGAGATGGTGTATAGCATCAACATCACCTTGTAAATCACTACAATTAGTACCGGTATTAATAGGATAATCGCACATCCGTATACAGTTGATGCGAGAAATGGTTCAAATACCTGCTGATAAAATGAAAAATCAGATTGAGAATCGTTGTAGATTCCAACAATAAATGATCCTTGGCGGCATCGTTACTAAACCGTACAGTGAAGCAACGTAAAGCTTTCGCTGAGAGGAGCGATGATGGGGCAGATGGTGGTGCTATCGGCCGAGGAAGTTTCCAAGGTGCTGACGATTGAGGATGCAATCGCTGCCGTGGAGGAGGCGTATCGCCAGAAGGCAACGGGCAAGGGTGTTGCGTGGCCGATGGTATATGAGCAGTTCGAGCCCGGCGTGGCCGATATGGATATCCGCTCGGGCGAGTTGGCGGGAAGCGGCCTCTTCGGTCTCAAACTCACCGCTTGGTTCTCTCAGAATCCCAAAAAGGGGCTGCCCGAGATCTTTGGCACCACGCTGCTGTGCGACAACGCGACGGGCGAGCCGTTGGCGCTGCTCGATGCCTCTGCCGTCACCGGGCTTCGCACCGGTGCCGCCGCTGCGCTCGGTGCCAAGTGGCTGGCTCGGGCGGATGCGTCAAAACTGCTTGTTGCGGGTGCCGGCCATATGAGCACCTATATGGTGGCGGGCGTGCTCGCCGCCTGTCCCAAAGTGAGTGAGGTCAAGGTGTGGGAGCCGGTTTCCGATGCCGCGCCCGAGGCCCGCGTCGAGCGCATGCGAGACGAGGTCGCCCATATCTTGGGCGCCTGCGAGCATGCTCGCGAGGCATCCACCTATTCCATCGAGGCGACGGCCGACGGCCAAGGTGCCGCGGTAGAGGCCGACATCATCGTGACGATCACGCCGGCGACCAAGCCCATCATCCCCGGTGCATGGGTGCGCCCCGGTACGCATATCTCCTGCGTCGGTGCCGACATGCCCGGCAAGCAGGAGCTCGCCTCGGCGCTTGTCGCCCGTGCCGCTGTTTACGTCGACGACCGCGAGCAATCGGTCGCGTCCGGTGAGCTGGAGATTCCGGTTGCCGAGGGTGCCATCACGCCCGAGGACATCAAAGCGGAGCTCGGCGAAGTCATCGCCGGCGCGGCTACGGGGCGTTCGGATGACGAGCAGGTGACGGTGTTCGATACGTCGGGCATCGCCGTTCAGGACCTTTCGGCATCGAAAATCGCCTACGACCGCGCCGTCGAGGCGGGGCTGGGCACCGTGGTGGAACTGTAAGAAAGTCAAGGAAAGGAAGCGACAATGCAGATCAAGGATTTCGCCGTCGAGCAGTGGATGAACGAGTGGGAGACCAAGTGCACTCACAACGTTGCGGAGACGTGCGTCTACTCCCTCACGCTCGACCAGCTGTTCGAGCTTACGAACACCGATAAGAAGGCGTGGCTCGATAGCCTGTGCTCGCGCCGATTCACCTACGGAGACATCGAGGGGCAGCCCGGCTTTCTCGAGGGGGTCGCGCGTCTCTATAAGACGGTCGAGCCCGGGCATATCGTGCCCACGCACGGCGCGACCGGTGCCAACTCCCTAGTTCTTTCCACGCTCGTCGAACCGGGCGATCATGTAGTCTCCGTCAAGCCCACCTACCAGCAGCTTTACTCGATTCCCGAGATGTGCGGTGCGAAGGTCGATATCCTTCAGCTCGACCGCAAGAGCGGCTACCACGTCGACGTCGACGCGCTCGATGCCCTGGTGACCGACGATACCAAGCTCATCTGCATCAATAACCCGGACAACCCCACGGGCGCCCTGCTCGACACCGATACGCTCAAGGCGATTGTCGAGGTCGCACGCAAACACGACGCGTGGGTGCTCTGCGACGAGGTCTACCGTCTGCTTACTCAGACGGATGAGTACTCCGAGTCCGTGATTGACCTGTACGACAAGGCCATCGTCACCGCATCCATGTCCAAGGTCTGGTCGTTCGCCGGCCTGCGTTTGGGCTGGGCGGTTACCAAGAGCCCGGAGCTCCGTCGCGCACTGCTCTCGCATCGCGACTACAACCTGATTTCCGCCGGCATATTCAGCGAGTCGGTGGCGGAGCTGATTCTGGGCAACGCTTCCGTGATCCTTGAGCGCAGCCGTCGCATCGTCCGTCAGAACCTTGCTGTTCTGGAGAAGTGGGTCGAGAGCGAGCCGCACCTGTCGTTCGTCAAGCCCGAGGCGGGTACCACCGCGCTCGTGTATTACGACTACGACATCGACTCCAGGACGTTCTGCGTCGACATGATTAAGAAGTCCGGCGCGCTCGTCACCCCGGGCGATTGCTTCGAGGAGCCCAAGAGCATGCGCATCGGCTATGCATATTCCGATAACACCGACGACCTGCAGAAGGGCCTGGATGCTATCTCCGCGTACATGCGTACGCTCGAGTAGAGGCTCGAGGCCGAAGTGATGGGGCCGATTAGTTTAGGACCGGTCGGCCCCTTTTTTCTCTCAAGGCTACCGAACACTATTGTCACATTAGATGCCCACGGGGTCGCATCGCTGCGACGCCGTGGGCATAATGGTGTGGAAAGTGCAAGTTACGAGAAACGGGAGGACACATGGCGCTGATCTATGTCGTTGAGGACGACGAGCCCATTCGTCGTGAGCTTGCCGATATCCTTGCCCGTGCCGGTTTTGAGGTTGAGGCCTGCGAATCGTTTGAGCATGTCTCGCGCGATATTCTCGCCGCCGCGCCCGACCTGGTGCTGCTCGACCTCACGCTTCCCGTCAAGGACGGCCAGCATATCTGCCACGAGGTTCGCCGCGAATCCGAGGTTCCCATCATCGTCCTCACGTCGCGCGCGACCGAGATCGACGAGGTCATGGCCATGACGCTCGGCGCAGACGACTTTGTTCCCAAGCCCTACAGCGCCCGTGTGCTCGTGGCGCGCATCAATGCCTTGCTGCGTCGCACCGCGGCGGCAGGCGAGCGCAGCACGCTCGTCCACAAGGGACTGGAGCTTGACCTCGCCCGCTCCATGGTCACCAATACGCAAACCGGCACTAGCACCGAGCTCACCAAAAACGAGCTGCGCATCCTCTCTTTGCTCCTGAGCCGCGCGGGCAAGATTGTCTCGCGCTCGGCCATCATGCAGGACCTGTGGGACTCCGATGCCTTTGTGGACGACAACACGCTCACCGTCAACATCAACCGCCTGCGCACCACGCTCGAAAAAATCGGCATCAAGGGGTATTTGACGACGCACCGCGGCCAAGGCTATTCGGTCTAGGGGCCGGCTATGTCGTTTGGCAAGTTCTTTAAAGATGCGCTGCTTCCCGTCGCCGTGTGGACCTGCGGCGTGCTGCTGAGCTGCTTTGTCCTGACGGTCGCCGGGGCCCCGGCATCTATCGTGGTCGTGGCGGTTGGCGTATCCTTTATTTTCGGTATGCTCGGCATCGTGATCGAGTACGCTCGCCGTCGCCGTTTTCTGCGCCAGCTGGAGCGTGCGGCAGAGGAGCTCGAGAGTCCCGCATGGGTGCAGGAGATGGTGCAATGCCCGACCTATGCCGAGGGCGAGCTCGAGTACGAGGTCTTGCGCCGGGTGGGCAAAGCCGCTTGCGACGAGGTTGCCGAAGGCCGGCGTCAGACCGATGACTATCGCGACTATATCGAGAGTTGGGTCCACGAGGCCAAGCTGCCTCTGGCGGCGGCTCACCTGATTTTGGAAAACCTGGACGGCAGCGAAGACGACCTGTCGCGCGTGGATGACCTGGGCCGTGAGTTGGCTCGCGTGGAGCGCTATATCGACCAGGCGCTGTACTATGCGCGCTCGGAAGTCGTGGAGCGTGACTACCTGATTCGCCGCTGGGATCTTAAGACCCTGGTGACGGGCGCGATCAAGGCCAACGCGCGTGAGCTCATCGCGGCGCACGTGGCCCCGGTGTGCGAGAACCTCGACTTTGAGGTGTTTACCGACGAGAAGTGGCTCGAGTTTATTCTGGGCCAGCTCATTCAGAACAGCATTAAATATGCGCGTGAGGACGGCGCAAAGATCGTGTTTTCGGGCGCGTTGCTGGACGAGGGCCTGGCAAGCGAGCGCATCGAGCTTACCGTCGCGGACAACGGCTGCGGCGTGTGTGCGGCAGACCTGCCGCGCGTGTTCGAGAAGGGTTTTACCGGCGACAACGGCCGCACCACCAAGCGCGCAACGGGCATCGGCCTCTACCTGGTGGCACGTCTGTGCTCCAAGATGGGCATCGACGTCACCGCATCGTCCGAGCCCAGCGAAGGCTTCGTCGTAACATTCGCTTTTTCAACGAATAAGTTCCAATACTTTGAGTAGTCGGGCCGTCTTGCGGTGCGGACGGCTATGTTCCCGAACGTGAACTTAGCTAAAGCAATTGGCGCTATGTTCCCGAACGGGAACATAGCCATGAGGCTCAAATGAATCTCCTATAACAAAAACGTGCCGCCCCAACCGGGTGGCATGCCATCTTTTATCAGCCAACTCGCTGAAGTACGGTGACGAAGGCGCAAGGCCGGGAGGGGTTATCTAAGCCGACATCCCGCAGCCGCGAAGCGGCGAGGACATCGGCGTGATAACCCCGCAGGCCTTGCGCCGGCGGGAAGGAACCTACTTCACGACCAGAATGTCGCAATCCGTATTGCGCAGCAGGAACGTCGAAATCGAGCCCAGTAGCGCGTACTTAATTGAGGACAGGCCGCGGGCGCCGCAGAGCACCAGATCGGGCTTGACCACGTCGAGCATCTCATCCTTAAGCGTCTCACGAATGCGGCCGGTACGAATCATGACCTCGACCTCGGGAATGTCGGGATTGGCCTTGGCCTCCTCGAGCTGCTTGGCGATGGAGTTGTTAAAGGCCTCCTCCAAGCCGTTGACCAGGTCGACCGGATAGGAACCGGCGCTCTCGAGCGCGGTGGAGTCGATGACGTGGCCGATGATCAGCTTAGCGCCGTTGTTCGCGGCGACCTTGATGGCGCGTGCGAGCACAAAATCCTGCTGCTCAGTACCGTCGAGTGAAACAAATACCTTGGTGTAGCCCTCGTTCATGGTTTCCTCCTTGGTCTATCGCACGGGCGCGGGGCTCGTGCGTCGGGCGGGCGCGGGTGCGTTGGCCGCCGGATACTTTACCTTGTTGCAGTTATACCCAAGGATTTCGGTTTGACCGCTCGCAATTCTGTGAACGGGCGAGTTTTTTGGTAAGGGTAGGCGCGGTCGCACCGCCAACGGTTGATAATGGGACATCGCCCGCATCGTCCGCAGAACATCTACCGGCGGGTGTCTAATGAGGGGGTCCCTTTGGATATTATCGAGCTTCTAAAATCTGCCTTCATGGGCCTGGTCGAGGGCATCACCGAATGGCTGCCTGTTTCGTCGACCGGTCACATGATCTTGGTGGACGAGTTCGTCAAGATGAACGTGAGCGAGACGTTCTGGAATATGTTCCTGGTCGTGATTCAGCTTGGCGCCATTTTGGCCGTCTGCGTCCTGTTCTTCTACGACCTTAACCCGTTTTCTCCCAGCAAGGGCAAGGAGGGCCGTCGCGACACCTGGGTGCTGTGGGGCAAGATTGTGCTCGGCTGCATTCCCGCTGCGGCAATCGGTCTGCCGCTCAACGACTGGATGGAGGAGCATTTCTACAATGCTCCCGTCGTGGCGCTGGCGCTCATTGTGTACGGCGTGCTGTTTATCGTGATTGAGAACTGGCGCGCGAGCAAGCGCGACCAGGCCGCTCTTGCCGGTTCGTTTGGTTCTCGTGCTGTGGTGTCGGGTGGACGTCCCGCCGGTGCGCACTTTGCGGCGCCCGCCGCGGCTACCGCCGAGGATGAGGGCGATGACGATAGCCTGGACTTTGGCTCCATCACTACGCTCGAGGATCTGAGCTGGAAGACCGCGCTGGGTATCGGTTGCTTCCAGGTGCTTTCGCTGATTCCGGGCACATCGCGCTCCGGCTCCACCATTATCGGTGGCCTGCTTTTGGGCTGCACGCGCTCGGTGGCGTCTAAGTTTACGTTCTTCCTGGCCATCCCTGTCATGTTTGGCGCGAGTGCGCTCAAGCTGGTCAAGTACTTCATCAAGGGCGGCACGTTCGGCGCCAACGAGGTCGCTATCTTGGGCGTGGGCTGCGTTGTGGCCTTTGTGGTTTCGCTCATCGCCATCAAGTGGCTCATGGGCTTCGTCCGCCGTCACGACTTTAAGTGCTTCGGTGTTTACCGCATCATCCTGGGCATCGTAGTGCTCGCATACTTCTTTGTTCTGGAGCCTATGCTCGGCCTCTAACTTAATCGACGCTGCGCGGCGGCCATGACATCGGCGGTTTCGTGATTGTCAATAGATTGGTGCAAAGTAACCTGATCCCATTGCGCCAAATCCGCTGGGGTGGGCCTGATGGCGGCGCACGGAGTCGTGGTGTGATTTGCGTCGGTGTCCGCGCGGCTCGGTATACTGGTACGGCTCAAACTATGGCGCTGCCCGCAGGCGCGCCGTCCGTCAGATGAGGAGTCGCCCATGACCCAGCCCCTGCCCTGGGAAAAGAACACCGCGGTACCCGTGCCGCCCGCGCCGGAACCCGTGCCGCTCGATGCGTACACCGCCCCCGCCGCGCCGGAGCCCGAGCTCGTTCCGCTCGACATCTACGACGCCCCGGCTCCGACGCCCAAACCCGCCAAGCCGCTCGTCGATATCGATAGCCTGAACCCCGCCCAGCGCGAGGCGGTCCTGACCACCGAGGGCCCGCTGCTGGTGCTCGCCGGCGCCGGTTCGGGCAAGACTCGCGTCTTGACCTTCCGCATCGCGCATATGCTTGGCGACCTGGGTGTTAAGCCCTGGCAGGTCTTGGCCATCACGTTTACCAACAAGGCCGCGGCCGAGATGCGCGAGCGTCTGGCAGCGCTCATCCCCAGCGGCACCCGCGGCATGTGGGTGTGCACCTTCCACGCCATGTGCGTGCGCATGCTGCGCGAGGACGCCGACCTGCTGGGCTACACCGGTCAGTTCACCATCTACGATGATGACGACTCAAAGCGCATGGTGCGTGACATTATGCAGGCGCTCGGCATTGAACAAAAGCAGTTCCCCATCAACATGATCCGCAGCAAGATCAGCTCGGCTAAAAACGCCATGATCGGGCCCGAGGACATGCTCAAATCCGCCGACAGCCCCAACGACAAAAAGGCCGCGCAGGTCTACCTAGAGCTGGAGCGCCGACTGCGCGCCGCCAACGCGATGGACTTTGACGACCTGCTCGTGCGCGCGCTCGAGCTGCTGCGCACCCGCCCCGAGGTGCTCGACAAGTACCAGGAGCGCTTCCGCTACATTAGCGTCGACGAGTATCAGGACACCAACCACGTCCAGTACGAGATCGCCAACCTGCTGGCCGCCAAGTACCAAAACCTCATGGTCGTGGGCGACGATGACCAGTCCATTTATAGCTGGCGTGGCGCCGACATCACCAATATCCTGGATTTTGAGAAGGACTTTAAAGACTGCAAGACCGTCAAGCTGGAGCAGAACTACCGCTCCACGGGTCATATCCTGAGCGCCGCCAACGCCGTGGTGCGCCATAACTCGCAGCGCAAGGACAAGCGCCTGTTTACGGCGGAGGGCGACGGCGAGAAGATCCAGGCCTTCCAGGCGAGCGACGAGCGCGACGAGGGCCGCTGGATTGCCGGCGAGATCGAAAAGCTGCATGCCAAGGGTACGAGCTACGACGACATCGCTGTGTTCTATCGCACCAATGCCCAGTCGCGTATCCTCGAAGATATGTTCCTGCGCGCGGGCGTGCCCTACAAGATCGTGGGCGGCACGCGATTCTTCGACCGTGCCGAGATCCGCGACGTCATGGCCTATCTCAAGATGATCGTGAACCCGGCCGACGAGATGAGCGTCAAGCGCGTCATCAACACGCCGCGTCGTGGCATCGGCTCCACCTCGATCCAAAAGATCGAGCAGCTGGCACGCGACAACCGTTGCTCGTTCTTCCAGGCTTGTGAGATCGCGTGCGCTGAGACGGGCATGTTTAGCGCCAAGGTACGCAACGGCCTGTCGAGCTTTGTGGCGCTGGTGCGCGAGGGTCGCCGCATGGACGGCGAGCTCAAGGACGTTGTCGAGATGATCGTCGATAAGACGGGCCTTCTGCAGGCCTTCCGCGCCGAGGGCACCATGGAGTCCGAGAGCCGCGCCGAGAACATCCAGGAATTCCTGGGCGTCGCCGCCGAATTTGAGGAGACGCACGAGGATATCGAGGGTACACTCGAGAGCTTGGAAGAGCTGCGCGCGGCTGGCGTTGCCGATGTACCGGCCGGCGCCGAGTCCGAGCCCGTCGTGGTGAGCGCGCCTGCGCCCGAACCGGGGCCGTCTGCCCCGGCATCCTCGTTTGAGGCGCTCGTTGGCGCGCGTGATGCCGCGGGTTCCAATCCGCTCGACAGCCTGACGGCCCCGGCGCTCTCGCCGCAGGATGCCCTGGCTGCCGCTATCGCGGGCAACGCCTATGCCGCGCCGACTGAGTTGCCGGCGGGTGCCGTACATGCCGACGAAATCGAGCGCACCTACGGTCCGCTCACCTGCAAGGCGCTGCCGGCACTCATGGAGTGGCTGGCCCTGCGCTCCGACTTGGATTCCCTGGCCGGCGAAACGCATGCCATCACCATGATGACCATCCACTCCGCCAAGGGCCTGGAGTTCCCCGCGGTGTTCGTGGCCGGCATGGAGGAGGGTATCTTCCCGCACGTGCACGACTTTGGCGGCAGCGATGATCCGGGCAAGCTCGAGGAGGAGCGCCGCCTGGCCTACGTCGCCATCACGCGTGCCCGTAAGCGCCTGTTCTTGACTTACGCCGCTACGCGCCGCACCTACGGCTCGACCTCTGCCAACCCGCGCTCGCGCTTCCTCAACGAGATTCCGTTTGAGGATATCGAGTTTAGCGGTATCGGTTCTGCCGGTTTTGAGGGAACGGGCTGGGAGAAGCGCGGCGACCGTCACGGCACCTTTGGCTCGGGCATGGGCTCGGATATGTATGGCGGCAAGGTGTTCGGTTCGCATACGCGTTCGACCGGCGGTTCCGGTTCGCGCGGCGGATCGAGCTTTGACGATTTCTTTGGCGGCAGCAGCTACGGGACCGAGCGCCATCGTGGGGTTTCGCCCGATGCCGGCCGTGTTGCCTCGACCTTTGGCTCGGGCGCGCCGCGAGCCAAAAAGCCCTCGTCCAAGGTGTCCCCGACGGTGGAGCGCAAGGTCGATCGCGCCAGCGCATCGCAGGACTTTGCCGCGGGCGATACCGTGAGCCATAAGACCTTTGGCGCGGGTACCGTGATCTCGGTCGCCGGAGACATGATCGAGGTCCAATTCGAAAAGACCGGCCAGACCAAAAAGCTGATGAAGGGCTTTGCGCCGATCGTCAAACTGTCGTAGTCCCGGCGGACCTGGGCGGGCGTATGGGGCAACATTGCCTGCTCGGGCAGTCCTGCGCAAGACGGATGCCACATTAAGTGGCCTCCTTTGCGTGCGGAACTCGCGATCGATGTTGCCCTATACGCCCGCCCAGGTCCTTAGATAACGTTGCTTGCGAACGTCGCTCTGCTCGTTCGCTTTTTGATCTGGAGAGCCGGGTGGGCTGATGGATAGATACAACAAGGGGCTCCCTCGTTGAAGAACGGGGGAGCCCCTTGTTGCGTTTTGGTTGTTGTTGCGACCTAGAGGTGGCTGATGATCAGTTCCATATTGCCCTCGAGCTCGATTTTGTCCACGGTGCTCGGAGCCAGCAGGTGGCTTCCCTTGTGGACGGGGTCGCCGCAGATGGTGCCTTCGCCGTCGATGACCGACAGACACATGAAGGGCCAGCGCTGGTCGAGGGTCTTGCTGCCGTTAACGCGCACGCGATCGACGGTGTAGCAGGGGCAAGATTCGAGCTCGGTCACGCCATCCACCTCGGGTGCGGCCACCGTGCCGTCGGTCGGAGCCTGAGCATCAAAGTTTATGCAGTCGAGGCTCTGCTCAATGTGCAGGGGACGCAGTTTGCCGTCGGTGCCGGGGCGGTCGTAATCGTACAGGCGATACGTCACGTCGCACGACTGCTGCGTTTCCAAAATGAGCGTGCCAGCTTTGATGGCGTGAACGGTACCGGAATCAATCTGGAAAAAGTCGCCCTTGTGGATTGGTACTACGTTGAGCATGTCGTCCCAGCGGCCGTCCTTGATCATCTGTGCGGCCTCGGTGCGGTCTTTAGCGCGCTGGCCGACGATGATCGTGGCACCGGGTTCGCAATCCAGCACGTACCAGCACTCGGTTTTACCCAGGCTGCCGTTCTCGTGCTTGGCGGCGTATTCGTCGTTGGGATGAATCTGGATCGAAAGGTCGTCCTTGGCGTCCAGAATCTTAATGAGCAGCGGGAACTCCTTGCCCTCGCAATTGCCAAAAAGCTCACGGTGCTCGGCCCACAGCCACGAAAGCGTGTGGCCTGTATACGGGCCCTCCGCAATCTGGCAGTCGCCGTTGGGATGGGCCGAGATGGCCCAGCACTCACCGATGGGACCCTCGGGAATGTCGTAGCCAAACACGGTCTCCAGCTGGCGGCCGCCCCAGATCTTCTCGTGGAAGATTGGCGTGAGTTTAATCAAATCGGACATGTGCATACTCCCATAAGGTTGTGCGGGTGCCGCGTAGGACAGCTCAAAACGAGCACCCACCGGATTACAAAACTAGGCCAGCGTTACGTTGTGCAGCTCAAAGCGGTCGCCTACGTTGTGCGAGACAGAATATTCAAACGCGGTGCCGCTATCCAAGAAGCCAATCTGGTTGAGTTCGAGCAGGGGAGAGCCGGGTTTAGTATCCAGGCGCTCAGCCTCTTCTTCAGTTGCCGCGACAGCGCGAATGGTACGGTGGAAACTTGAGATCTTGAGTCCGCACTGCTCGCGGATGAAGCTGTAGATCGATGCGTACAGGTCTTTTTTCTTAAGGCCCGGAATCAGCTCGAGGGGCATGTAGGTGTACTCGATAACGATGGGCTTCTCGTCGACCTGGCGCACGCGCACGATGTGATAGGCAAAGTCGTCCTCGGCAATTCCCAGCTGGGCAGCGACGTCTGCTGGCGGATTGACAATCGAGAAATCGTAGACCACCGAGGTCACCTTCTCCCCGCGGTGCTCATACGAAAAGCCCTGGGAGCGATCGTTCTTGCCCTGGAAAAACGCCTGGCCGGGAAGCCCCGCCGTGTCCTTAACGTAGGTGCCCGATCCGCGCCGGCTGGTAACAAGACCTTCATCGGTAATCTGCTCAATAGCACGTTTGACGGTGATTTTGGAAACGCTATAGATCTCGCAGAACTCAACGACGGTGGGTAGCTTGTCGCCCGGTTTAAGAACGCCGTCCTCGATGCTTCGGCGGATATCCGCAGCTATCGCCTCATATTTGGGAATCATGGAACCTCCTTTCCAGCTTGATTGAGTATAAAAAAAGTATAGTCCACGCCTAAGCATCCCTATTGCGTTTTTGAAAAGTTCGAGAAAGATATAATTTAAAAACGCTTCTCTTTATCAACTAGAGCGCTCTAAATGAATATGCATTCGAATAATGTGGTATTGAGCAAATTGATCGGCTCGAAGATGGGGTTGGGCCGTTTTGCCGCCCAGCGAACCGAATCTCATGCCTTGCGTTTTCCCAGATAAAACCTGCCAAAACAAACCTGTCCCTTTTTGGTAGGTTTTTGCCTTGGGAGCGGTACCATACTGGCAATGTTTAAACGAGAAAGGTGGGCTCCCATGGAACCTAAGCAGTACTACATCGGCATTGACGTCGGCGGCACTTCGGTTAAGGAGGGCCTGTTCGACGAGGATGGCAATCTGCTTGCCAAGGCCAGTGTGCCCACGCCTCCTATCGTTGACGCTGCGGGCTTTGCCGCGGTGACCGAGGCCATCGACCAAGTGGTCGCCAAGGCACAGATTCCGCGCGCCTTTGTGGCGGGCATTGGCCTGGCCGTTCCGTGCCCCATCCCGGCTTCGGGCGACGCCAAGGTCAAGGCCAACATTGCCATTAACCTGCCCGAGCTTAAGATCGCCATTCAGGAGCACTGCCCCGACGCGGTCGTTAAGTACGAAAACGATGCCAACGCCGCTGCCATGGGCGAGGCCTGGCTCGGTTCTGCCAAGGGCGTGCAGAACGTGGTGATGGTCACCATCGGTACCGGCGTGGGCGGTGGCGTTATCGTTAACGGCGACGTGGTATCGGGTGTTGTGGGCGCCGGCGGCGAGATTGGCCACATGTGCCTGAGCCCGGCCGAGGAGCGCACCTGTGGCTGTGGCGGCCATGGCCACCTGGAGCAGTATTCCAGCGCCACCGGCGTGGTGAGCAACTACCTTGCCGAGTGCAAGAAGGCGGGCGTCGAGCCCATCGAGCTCACCGGCCCTTCCGATTCCAAGGACGTGTTCCAGGCTTGTCGCGAGGGCGACAAGCTCGCGCTGGCCGCGGCCGATACCATGGCCGACTATCTCGGCCGCGCACTGGCGCTTATTGCCAACGTGGTTGATCCCGAGATGTTCCTGATCGGCGGCGGCGCCTCCGCCTCGGCCGATGTCTACCTCGACAAGGTTCGCGAGCACTTTAAGCAGTACGCGCTTTCCGCCTCGCGCGAGACGCCCATTAAGGTCGCTTCGCTCGGAAACGACGCCGGCATCATCGGTGCCGCCTACGTAGCCCTGCGCGCCGCCGGCAAATAGCTGGCGCAAGGGGGGCAGGTTAGTTTGCACCACATGGTGCGAAAGGGACAGACTTTGCCCCAGCGCCTGCCCCAATTTGTGCTGCGGCCCTTCCATCTCATAGGGTTCGGCATCAGCGTGCTACCATAGCTACGTCAAAGTACACATATCAAGTGGAGGAAACCCATGGCAAACGTTCTTGTCTTTGGTCACCAGAATCCCGATAACGACGCCATCATGAGCGCCGTCGTCCTGTCCCAGCTGCTCAACCAGGTTGAGTATGCCGGCAACACCTACGAGGCCTGCGCCCTTGGTCAGCTTCCGGCCGAGTCCGCCAAGCTGCTCGCCGACGCCGGCATCGCCGAGCCCCGCGTGATCGAGTCCGTCGAGGCCGGTCAGCTCGTCGTCCTCACCGACCACAACGAGTCCGCCCAGTCCGTCGCCGGCCTTAAGGACGCCACGGTCTTTGGCGTCGTCGACCATCACCGCATCGGCGACTTCGAGACCGCCGGCCCGCTGCACTACATCTGCCTGCCTTGGGGCTCCAGCTGCACCATCGTCACCAAGCTCGCCGACGTGCTCGGCGTTGAGCTTTCCGACGTCCAGGCCAAGCTGCTGCTCTCGGCCATGATGACCGACACGCTCATGCTCAAGAGCCCCACCACCACCGATGTCGACCGCGCCGTCGCCGCCAAGCTCGGCGAGCAGGTGGGCGTCGACCCGGTCAAGTTTGGCATGGAGGTCTTCCTCACCCGTCCGTCCGGCTCCTTCACCGCAGCCGAGATGGTCGGCAACGACATCAAGATGTTCGAGCCCGCTGGCAAGAAGCTGCTCATCGGCCAGTACGAGACTGTCGACAAGAGCCGCGCTCTCGGCATGATCGACGAGATCCGTGAGGCCATGCGCGCCTACGCCGCCGAGAAGGGTGCCGATGGCATCGTCCTGTGCATCACCGACATCATGGAGGAGGGCTCGCAGGTCCTGCTCGAGGGCGAGACCGAGGCTGCTCAGAAGGGCTTGGGCATTGCCGACGAGCACGACGGCGTCTGGATGCCGGGCGTCCTCTCCCGTAAGAAGCAGGTCGCTGCCCCCATCATGGCCGCCTGCTAGGTTCTTTTGACCTAACACCGACGACCGGATCGCGGACGCCCCGCGCTCCGGTCGTTTTTTGTGCACGGCGCTGCGTCGTCTCTTGGACAGGCGTGTCCGCGCCGTTGAGCAAATAATGTTCAACCTGTGGTTCCGCTTTTCGGCCACGCCTGCGTGCTTGTCGTGCAGGGTAGGCTAGATGCAAGCGTAATACGTTAGAGCGCGGCGCCGCCACTTGGGCGGGCCGTGCTTTTTTAAGACGGGAGCCATCCCGTGAAAGGAGCCGCCCATGGCAGCAACTGAGCAGCTGTTCAACGTTCGTGAGCGCAAGCGCTTTGAACGTCACGACATTTGGGAGCGCATCGCCGAGAACGGCACGATTTCCGCCGCCGTCATGGTCTTCGCCGCCATCGCCGCCGTCATCTGCGCCAATACCGATGCCTACGAGGCCATCCATCACTTTTTGGAGACTCCGCTGTATGTGGGTCTGGGCAACCTTACGGCCGGTCTCACCGTTGAGCTTTTCGTCAACGACTTCCTCATGGCGATTTTCTTTTTGTTGGTGGGCATCGAGCTTAAGTACGAGATGACGGTCGGCGAGCTCAAGAATCCGCGTCAGGCCATGCTTCCCATGCTGGCGGCCGTGGGCGGCGTCGTCGTTCCCGCCTGCATCTACCTGATCTTTAACCATGCCGGCGCCCGCAACGGTTGGGCCATCCCCATGGCAACCGATATTGCCTTTGCGCTGGGCGTGCTGTCGCTTTTGGGCAATCGCGTGCCCAACGGCGTGCGCGTGTTCTTCTCGACGCTCGCCATCGCCGACGACCTGATCTCCATCGCCGCCATCGCCATCTTCTACGGTCAGAGCCCCAATCCGTTTTGGTTGGGCGCCGCCGCGCTTGTGACCTGCGCGCTCGTGTGGCTTAACAAGACGCAGCATTACCGCCTTGCCCCGTATTCGGTACTGGGGCTGCTGCTGTGGTTCTGCATGTTCAAGAGCGGCGTACATGCCACGCTTGCTGGCGTCATCTTGGCCTTTACCATCCCGGCCAAGTGTGGCGTCAAGCTCGATAGCCTCACCGATTGGCTGGGCGAGTGCCTGCCGCTGCTCGATGACCGCTACGATGATGAGGCACACATCCTGGGCCAGCATGACTTTACCGTCTCGACAACCAAGGTCGAGCGCGTCATGCACCGCGTGACCCCGCCGCTTATCCGCATGGAGCGTCTGATCTCCACGCCGGTCAACTTTGTGATCCTGCCGATCTTTGCGTTCGTAAACGCTCAGGTTCGCTTAGTGGGCGTGGACATGAGCACGCTGCTCACCGACCCGGTGACGCTCGGCGTGTACTTTGGCATGCTGCTGGGCAAGCCGATCGGCATCTTTGGTATGACGTTTGCCCTGGTTAAGCTTAAGGCCTGCGAGCTGCCGCACAATGTCAACTGGCACATGATTGCCGGCGTGGGCATTCTGGGCGGTATCGGCTTTACCATGTCGATTCTCATCAGCGGCCTTGCCTTCCCGACGGCCCAGTTTGAGGTTCTTGCAGCCAAGGCCGCTATTCTCGCCGGTTCGGTCACCGCAGCCGTGCTCGGCATGATCTACATGAGCGTGGTCTGCAAGCATCCCTCGCCCAAAGACGAGTAAGAGCGCGAAAACCGGCTCCAGAACCGATTCGGGCGCGTTCAAAATGCGGATTCGGGCGGTGCTTGCCGCCTGCCAGACACGCCAGTGGTCAAAAAACGCCGTTTGTGAGTACTGTCACAAACGGCGTATCATTTTAGGTGCGGAAAATAATGAACAAAGTTATAAGAACTGTACGTTAATGAGTGACCATCGACTTCCAATTTGGCGCTAGCTGACGGTGATTAGGGAGTTTCAAGTCGAGTTTTGCCGATTTCGACCAAGAAACGCTGCTACTAAAAAGGTGACAGTACTCATATTTGCCCTTTTTTGGCCACAAGCCCTAAAACAAGCCTCGCCAGGGTCGGGAAACGGGCCAAATGCCGGCCTCGATGCTTATTCCACGGTGCCGTAGACGGCGCCCCAGCCGTGGGCGGCCAAGGCGGAGTTGAGCTGGTCGCAAAGTGACTGGCGGTCGTAGTAGCCGGGCGGCAAAAGGTTCACGATTTCCATGAGGTCGGGCGCCAGGTCCAAGATTTCGGCCTGTACGATCAGATCCAGGCGGTCGATGGCGTGGCGGTCGTAAAACAGTCCGTCGACCAGGCGCTGCAAGTCGCCGAATTCCTCGGCCTGAAACGATCCGTACTCCATAGTGCCTCCTTGGGCGCCCCACGCCGGCATGCGCGGCGATTCGTAATTGATTGCGATGAACTTAATCTATCACGGCTTCATAACGTTGCGACGATGGCGGTCTATACTTAGACGAACTGCAACGTACCGCTTCGCGAAAGGTCGCACCCCATGCAGACGATCTACCAGAAGATGGAAACCACCGAACTCGATGCCGCCATCGAGGCGCTCAAAGCCGAGGTCGCCGAGGTCAAGGCCAAGGGCCTGGCGCTCGACATGGCCCGCGGCAAGCCGTCGCCCTCCCAGGTGGACATCTCTCGACCCATGCTCGATATCCTCAATGCCGATGCCGATCTGCACGACGGCAACGTCGACTGCTCCAACTATGGCTGCTTCGAGGGCATTCCCTCGGCACGCAAGTTGGCAGGGGAGTTCCTGGGCTGCCCCGCCGAGCAGACGCTCGTGCTGGGTTCGTCGAGCCTTTTGATCGAGCACGACATCGCCGGCATGTTCTGGCGCTGTGGCTCGTGCGGCAGCGAGCCCTGGGACGCCTACGAGGCCGCGCACGACGGCAAGAAGGTCAAGTTCCTGTGCCCCGTTCCCGGCTACGACCGCCACTTTGGCATTACCGCCGACTTGGGCATCGAGAACGTCCCCGTCGCGATGACCGACAACGGCCCCGACATGGACGAGATCGAGCGCCTCGTTGCCGCCGACGATTCCATCAAGGGTATCTGGTGCGTGCCCAAGTATTCCAACCCCACGGGCATCACCTTTAGCGAGGACACTGTGCGCCGCCTGGTCGAGATGCCCACGGCCGCGCCCGATTTCCGCATCTTCTGGGACAACGCCTACTGCGTGCACGACCTGTACGACGAGACCGACGAGCTTGCAAACATCTTTGACCTCGCTCGCGCGGCGGGCACCGAGGACCGCGTGGTGGCCTTTGCCTCGACGTCCAAGATTACCTTCCCGGGCGCCGGCATCGGCTTTATCGGTGCGAGCCCCGCGGTCATCGCCGAGTTCTCCAAGCGCCTGAAGGCCGGCCTCATCAGCGCCGACAAGCTCAACCAGCTGCGTCATGTGCGTTTCCTTCCCACCATCGAGGCGGTCAAGGAGCACATGAAAAAGCATGCCGAGTTTTTGCGTCCGCGCTTTGAGGCCGTCGAGCGTAAGCTCACCGAGGGCCTGGGCGACACGGGTTGCGCCACCTGGACGCATCCCCGCGGCGGCTACTTTGTGAGCTTCGATGGTCCCGAGGGCTCGGCCCAAAAGGTCGCCGCGCTCTGCGCCGACCTGGGTGTCAAGCTCACGCCTGCCGGTGCTACCTGGCCCTATGGCAAGGACCCACGCGACACCAACATCCGCATCGCGCCGAGCTATCCCACGGTCGAGGACCTGGAGGCCGCGCTCGATGTGCTGGTGCTGGCCGTTAAGCTTGTCGCTGCCGAGCTTACGCGTGCCGAGCGCGCCTAACGCGCGGCTTCTCGTACTATCCGCACTTTCGATACGTAAAGGAGCGTATACATGGATTTGGGTATTTCCACCAACCCCACGCCAGAGCTCTACACCATTAAGGTGACCGGCGAGATCGATATCTCTAACGCCGATAGCCTGCGCAATGCCATCGACCTGGCGCTCGAGCAGCCCACCGAGGCCGTTGAGCTCGATTTTGCCCAGGTGAGCTACATCGATTCGACGGGCATTGGCGTGCTCGTGGGCGCCGCGCACCACGCGGTCGACCACGGCAAGCGCTTTAGCTGCACCAATGTGCAGCCCCCGGTGATGCGCGTGGTCCAGCTGTTGGGTGTCGACCAGGAGATTTCGATCACCGCTGCATAATCTTTGCCCCCAAAAGGGCGTGCCGTTTGGCATATGTTTGTGATGCGCTCGGACGTTTTGGCGTCCGGGCGCTATACTTGACCGAATGAATAGACGAGTTCCGGCCGAATGGCGCGGTGCGGGCTCGACTCACATCGAGCCTTGGAGGTATGTGTGTTTGGTATTGGAGAGGGTGAGCTCGCGATCATCGTGGTCTTCGGCTTTTTGCTGTTTGGCCCGGATAAGCTCCCACAGATGGGCCGCACGATCGGCCGTGCTATCCGTCAGTTCCGCGAGACGCAGGAAAAAATGACGGCTGTTGTTCAGTCCGAGATCATTGATCCGGTAAGCGAGGCCGCGTCGGCCCCGGTCAAGCCCAAGAAGGCTGCTGTCGATGACGATTCCGATGCGGACGAGGATGCTGCCGAGACGGCAGCGCCCGCCAAGAAGGAGACCTTTGCCGAGCGTCGTGCCCGCCTTGCCGCCGAGAAGGCCGCGAGCGAGGCTGCCGCCGAGGGCGAGGGTGCTGCTGAGGAGTCCGAGGCCGAGAGCGCCGAGCCTGCCGCTGCCGCCGAGCATGTCGTCGAGCCCGAGCCTGCTGCAGAGCCGGAGTCCGAGCCCGAGTCGGCAGAGCCCACAACGGCCGATCTCTATGCCCGTCGTCCCCGCAAGCGCAAGGCCGTCGTCGACCAGCTCGCTCGCGAGCTCGAGGCCGAGGACGACGCCGCTGCCGCCGACGCCCCGAAGGGAGGCGATGAGTAATGCCTATCGGACCTGCGCGAATGCCGCTCTTCGATCACCTGGGAGAGCTCCGTCGCCGTCTGACCATCGTGGTCGTATCAGTGTTTGCCGCCGCTATCGTGCTGTATTTCGCCACGCCCGTGGTGCTCGACATCCTGAAAGACCCCATCCGCTCCTTTGTGCCGGACGGTAAGTTCTACATCACCACCACGCTCGGCGGCTTTGGCCTGCGCTTCTCGCTGGCCATCAAGATGGCCGTTATC
>CAUDCB010000022.1 GCA_958447915.1 uncultured Collinsella sp.
GCCTTTCGAGGTTGCAGACGATGTAGAGGAGTCTGCCAAGAGGGCTCCGGGTTCGTGTCGTCCCGGCCGCGGGTTTGCGGGACGCGCGTATCCCGTAAAGCGTCAGGAGAAGGGCGAGCCAGCTCCGAACGCTCAGGCCGAGAAGATCGAACAAGCCGAGAAAACCGTTGAGCCGGCGACTCGCGAGCAGCGACCTTCCGAGTCGCAGCCTGCGGCTGACATCGAGGCCAAAGCTCGACAGTCCGCTGATAAGCAGGAGGGGGAGAGCGCCTCAAGCAAGCCCCGTCGCCGCCGTCACCGCGGCGGTCGTGGCTCAAATGCCGAGGCCGCGGCCGAGAAGGCGGCGACACAAAACAGAGATGAGAAGGCCGAGACTCCGGTGGATCAGGTCAAGCACCAGCCAGCGAAGGAGACTAAGTCTGATCGTCCGCAAAAGCGCTCGTCTGCGCCCAAGCAGGAACGTAATACCCGGGCAGATTCCAAGCGTAAGCCCCATGCACAGGCTGAGCCTGCCGCAGCTGATAATGCTGCCCAGCGGTCTGAGCCGACCGTCCACGGCGAGGTCTCGGCATTTGCCCTGGCCCGCGTTCTGGGCAGGCAGCTGCTCAAGGTTGTCCCCACGCCTACGGCGCTCTCCAAGATCAAGGAGCAGCAGACCCAGATTGTAAGGGTTGAAGGCAAGGACGGTAAAAAGACGCCGCAGCGCGCTCAGCACAACGAAATGTCCAATCGCAAAATCGCCGAGGAGATTGCGATTATCCAGGCATGGATTGAACAGAACCGCGGTGCCGATACGCCGGTTGCCTCGCGTCGCCAGCGCGCCTACCAGATCTTCAATGACGAAAAAGCTTTTGACGGCAAGCATGGTGAGCGCCTGATCAGGCGTATGACCGAAAAGGGCATCAGCATGCAGGCGATCAAGGTCGCCCCCAACCGCCCGGTGCACTTTACGGGTTTCTTTACGCTGGGCGCCGACAAGCCGTTCATTATGGTCGAGAACCTGGATACCTACGACGAAATCGTCAAGCTTCTGCGTGGCCGCAAACATGCCAAGCTTTTTGGCACTAAGGTGGGCGGCGTGATCTTTGGCGGCGGCTGCAAGGCGAGTGTCTCTCATGCGCTGGATGATTATCTGGCCGAGATCGGCTACCGCTTTAACTACGTCTACTACGTGGGTGACATCGATCGAGAGGGTGCGCGCATCGTCGAGCAGGCCCGCAACGCCAACGTCGTTGAGATTCGCCTGCATGCCGGAATGTATCGCGCCATGCTTGCCGAGCATAAGCGTCGCGTGAAGGCGGGCGGCGAGTGCGAGCCCGCGGCTGCCAACCAGGGCGTGCCGCAGAACCTGGCCGCTACGATCAAGGACCTGCCCATGGTCACGCGCGTGCAATTCCGCAACGTGCTGCGTGAGGGTGGACGAATTCCGCAGGAGATTCTGATGACCGCCGACTATCGGGATGGCGACTCGGGAAGCTTTGACCGCATGCTGAACAATTAGTTCCGCCGTTCTACCGAACGGCGGTCCTCTCGACGCTGCGAGGGTCCCTGGCACGGCAATCTGACGTTCAACTTCGGCGGCGCGACCAGAAGGTCAGCGCCGCCTCGTTTCACGTCACCTTGCCATACCAGGGCCCCTCTCGCTGTCACGTCCAAAACATCGAGGTTAGTGGCCTTCTTTGCGTGCGGAACTCGCGACAAACTTAATGCCCGGCCCGCCGGGGCCACACGGCACTTTATAGATGGCGGCTCGCTTTTCGGAACTGGGCTGATATTTTTTGGCGCAAGGCACTCTCGGCTGATATGGGACGGAGGGATTCCGCGTCCGCCTTTTCGGCGGCCGCGCTCCGCTGCGTCGCTTCGCTCCTTGCGTGCTGCGCTGGAAAACGCTTCGCGTTTCCTCAGCTCCGCACCCTTGCGGGTTCGAATCCCTCCGCATGCCCACAAGAAAGCGCCCCGGGCTGATGAAGGCCCAGGGCGCTCAGTTACCTTGGCTGGGACGGAGGGATTCGAACCCCCAACAGCCGGCACCAAAAACCGGAGTTCTACCGTTGAACTACGTCCCAATATGTGGTGTTGCCAAAAGCAACTCGTCTAGTTTACCTAATCTGCGAGGGCATCGCAAACGCCATCGAGCAGGCGTACCGCGAGCGTCTGGGCGTCGCTGGCAGTGAAGGTGCCGTTGTAGCGCGTCATGCCCGTGAGCTCAATGCGGATGCGCGCGGGCTTTTGCTGCGCGGCGACATTGGCGGTGCGGATGCGCTGGGCCAGGTTGTGGCACTCGGCGAGGGCAATTGTGGCGCGTGGAGCGGCGTCGGTGGGTAGCTCATCGCTTGCAATCTCGAGCACCAGATCCACGTCGGTCGGAACCTCGGAATCGCAAAGCATCATGCCGCTGCTGTCGGTCGTCGCCGTGGCGATGTTCCACATGCGCGATGCAACGCTACGCGCGATGGGGTCCTCACCGATGACGGCAATCTGGAAGCGCTCGAGCACGTTGGCGGCGCGGGCAAAGCCGATGCGCGATTCGGCCTCGGTCACCGAAGGTTTACCCTCCCACACGTGGTGCAGGCGGTTGATGTAGGCGTAGGTATCCTGGAAAGCCATGCCATCGGCAAACAGACCGACGTTTTCCTGGAACTGCTGAAGGGCCGCCTCGGTGTGAGGGCCAAAGTAGCCATCGTCCTCGCCGCAGGCAAAGCCCAAAACGTTGAGTGCCTTCTGCAGGGCCTGCACGTCGGCGCCATGGAAATTGGGCATGCGCAGATAGAGCGTGCGGTCGCCCAGCTTATACGAGGCGTCGACCAGGGCACTCCAGCAGGGGATGTCAACGGCGTGACCGGCAGCAAGACCGCTGTCGAGCCTAAAGGTGCTAACGGCCTGCTCGGTGGTAGTACCAAAGTGCTTGTCGGCAACCTCGGTGGCATCAATCGTGTAGCCGAGCTGCAGGAGACGAGACTGCACGTCCTCGACGGCTGCTCCCTGCATGCCCGTTGTAATAGGTTCCATGAACGAACCCCTTTCGGCGTATCATTCGTACTATTTGAGCGCCTGTCGGATAGACGACGCAAAGGGATGCATAAACATGCACTCAACAGTGTAGCAAGTTGTGCCTAAATACGCTGCTGACAGGTTTTATAACCCCCGTTAGTTAAGGCGCTCCACAAAGAAATCTGCCATGGAGAGGAACAACTCTCGTGCGTGCGGATCAAGCTCAACGTCCTCGATGGCCGCTTTGGCCTTGGCGGTCAGGTCGAGCGCATAAGTGTGGGCGTAATCGATAGAGCCGGTCTCCTGGAAGATCTCCACGGCGCGTGCGAGTTGCGCGGGGTCCTCGGTGCCCGAGGAGAGGATCGCTTCAATCTCGTCGTGATAGCGCTCATCAGACAGGGCGTGCACGGCAACGAGCGTGCGCTTACCCTCGGTGATGTCGGTGCGGAAGTCCTTGTTGGCGGCCTCCTTGGTGCCGATCAAGTTGAGCAGATCATCTTGGATCTGGAAGGCAAGGCCCGTGTGCAGGCCAAAGGCGCGCAGCGCCTCAATTTGCTCCTCGCTGCCTCCGCCAATGATGGCTCCGGTGGCAAGCGGTGTGGCTCCGCTGTAGTACGCGGTCTTGTGCGTCGCCATGTCCAGATAATCGTCGACCGAGATGTCGAAGCGTGCGTCACGGACCCAGCCCAAGTCGAGCGCCTGGCCCTCGATAGTGCGAACGATCATCTCGGTGAGCTCGTGGAGCACGCGCAGCTTCACGTCGGACTCCAGCGTGGGGTCGTCGAGAACCGTCTTGGTGACCATGGTGAGCGCCAAGTCGCCACAATTGATGGCAAGGCCCGTGCCCTCGGTAAGGTGCATGCAGGGCTTGCCTCGACGAAGCTGTCCGTTGTCGGCGATGTCGTCGTGAATCAGCGCGCCCGACTGGAAATGCTCGATAGCTGCCGCGGCGCTGCGGGCGCTCTCAAAGCTACCGCCCACTGCGGTTGCGGCGAGCATGCAGATAAGCGGGCGGTGGCGCTTGCCGGCGTTGGCCGTAAAAGCCGAGAGCGGTGCGTACAGGTAGCGCTCGATGTCGGCAGAGGCCGCCTGTCCGTCAAAGAACGTGGCCAGATAGTCGTTAATCTGGTCGAAGTGCTGGGCTAAAAAGCTGGTAAACGGACTGGACACAGGCTCTCGCATTCTTTCTGAAGGTCGCATTGATGCAATATGCAGACAACATATTGCCACATTGGGGTGCTTGGCGCGGCGGGCGAAGGCAATTGGACCCGCAGGCGTAAAGCTCAGCGGAAGATGACGGCTAGATAAGCCCGAAGTGCTCGAGTGCCGTGACGACGCCGTCGTGATCGATAGAATCGGTCACATAGTCCGCCTTCTCCTTAAGGAAGTCCGGTGCGTTGCCCATGGCGATGCCAACATCGACCGTTTCCATAAGGGCGACGTCGTTGCTCGCATCGCCGATGCCGTACACGGTGCCGTGGTTTGGCCCCAGGGCGCCAAGCACGGCCTTGATTCCGGCCCGTTTGGTGCACTCGCGAGGCGAGATTTCTGTGACCTCGAGCTCGAGCTCGTTGAAGCAGAGCAGAGGTCCGAGCTCTTCATCTTGGGCGATGCGGTTGGCAAGCTTCGTGGACATGAGGATCTTGTAGGCGCTGTAATGCTTGAGCTTTGTGACGGCATCGCCTACGGTACGGGCGTATCCGTACGTCTCGGGGGCGTCCGCGCTCATGCGCACGACGCGATCGAGACCTTCAAAGCGAATCACCTCGTCTGATTGCTCAAGATACGGGGCGAGGCGTTGCAGCAAGCCGGGGCTCATGGCTGCATTTCGCACAATACGTCCGTCGAGTTCGACGTAGCCTCCCGCCAAGCAGACAATTCCTGCCCACGGCAGCTCAAGAAGTTTGGGGTGGATGCAGCTCAGGGTGCGTCCCGTGCAGATAAAGGCCATGTTGCCGTTGGCGACAAACGCGCGGATTGCCTGCGAAACCGCCTCGTTGGGATAGGGGGAGAGGTCCCGCTCGTCTTCGGGAAGGTCTTGGGCGAGCTTGGGGTCTTGCCACGCGAGCGTGCCGTCAATGTCGAAGAAGCAGATATCGCCGTGCTTGTGGGTTGGGCTGGCGGCAGGGGAGGCCGAGGTGGTGGGCACAAATCCCGGCTCGAGGCCCATGATCTGGTCAAAATGCTCTTTAACGCGGGGAACGGAGATGCCTATGATCACCTGAGCGGTCTTGCCCGTAATGATGAGGCCCTTGGCGCCCACCGCGACAAACGACGCGTTATCTGCAACGATGGAAGGGTCTGCGACCTCGACGCGCAGGCGCGTGGCGCAGTTGGTTGCGCCCACGATATTGCCAACGCCACCTAAAAGCTGAATTACCCGCTCAGCGAGGACGTGATCTTGATCGGATCGACTATTGACCTCGTCATTGGGAGATTGCTCCTTGGCAAAGCCGCTTCCCGTTAAATGATCGATTGCCGCGCGATTGGCGACATGATCCTCGCGGCCCGGCGTCTTAAGGTCATAGATCAAGATGAGTGCTCGAAAGCTAACAAAAAAGATGAGGCTAAAGGCAAGGCCGATACCGAGCGCCAGAAGATAGGCACCGGCATGCGTGCGCATGAGCGGAATGAAGTTGAAGGCGGCCATTTCCATGAAGCCGCCCGAAAAGATGCCGACGATACCAAAGAAATTCATGGTCATGGCGAGGCAAGACGAGAGGACGGCGTAGAGCAAAAAGAGCCCGGGGTGGGTGAACATAAAGAGAAACTCGAGCGGTTCGGTGATGCCGCAGACCACTGAGGCAACTATGGCGGGAACCAGGATAACCTTGAGGCCGGCGCGGCGTTCGGGCTTGGCGGTGGTGTAGAACGCCGCGGCGATGGCGGGAAGGCCAAAGAGCTTGACCCAGCCGGTGGCGGTGTAACCAGCCCAGGGCGCAAGTTCGTTGAGGGGGCGTGTGCTGTGTGAGAGGATGGGAAGCAAGTTGGTCCACGTGGCGTAGATGCCGTCGTTAATAACCAAATTGTCGTAGTAGATTGGCATGTAGAGCAGGTGGTGCAGACCCATGGGCTCGAGTGCTCGCTCCAAAAACACAAAGATGCCCACGCCGAAGGGTCCGACGCCCGCAAGTGCGTGGCGCAGCGTTTCGGTCACAGCGTATACGAAGGGCACGATGGCGGCCGAGATAGCGGCAAGGGCGAACACAGCAAAAAAGCTGATGAGGTAGACCAGCGAAGAGCCCGAGAACGTACCGAGCCAATCGGGCACCTTGGCGTCGTAGGAGCGGTCATGGATGGCGACGACGGTTGCCGATACCGCCAGCGGGCCGATAATGCCGGTGTCGAGCGTCTTGATACCGTCAATGACGGTGATGCCGCTGGCGGAGGTCAAAAACGACGGGTACTTAAGTCCGAGGTTGTCGCCGCTCAGCTTAATGATCTCGCTCAAGAAGAAACAATAGGCAAAATAGGCCACGAGTGCCTCGAGGCAGCAGCGTGCCGGTTGCTTTTGGGCAAGGCCAATAGGCAGCGCTACGGCAAAAAGGAGTGGAAGGCGTTTAAAGACCGTCCACGAGCCGCGCTGGATGATAGCCCAGAATACGTACCAGGGGGTTCCGTATGTGGCGAGGTCACCGACGATGTCCACAGTCGTTGCGAGAGCGGAGATGCCGACCATAAGGCCCGATATGGAAAACAGCATGGCGGGCGCAAACATGGCCCCACCAAAACGTTGGATTTTCTGCAGCATAATATGCCTTCCGGATGCAACATGCTGTGCGAGCAAGAACGTTTAAACAATGAACTCATTGTAGAGGACTGGCTGCTTGCCGCATTGACGGTTTTGATTCGGCCCGATTTGGGTTTCGGGGGGCCGTCGACGGTAAATAATCCGTGCTTTACCGATAATCGGTTTGAACAACTTTAAGAAATGCTATCGTGCCTAGCCATACATATTCATTAGAGGTGAAGTCATGCCAAAAGCGATATACGAAGGAATCTACCGAGAAATACGCTCGCGCATCATTAATGGGACCTATGCGTTCCAGGAGATGCTGCCGACCGAGGCCGAGCTGACCGCGGAGTTTGGCTGCACGCGCAATACCGTTCGACGCGCCTTGAGCATGCTGGCCGACCAGATGTTTGTGCAGCCTATACACGGCAAGGGCGTGCGCGTTATTTGGCTCAAGGGCGAAACCGACATGCTCGGCGCACTCGAAGAGGTTGAGTCGTTTGGCGAGTTCGCAAAACGCAACAATGCCGTCGCATCGACCGAGGTCAAGTCTTTTGAACATTTGATTTGCACTGAGCAACTCTCTCGTCGCCTGGGCTTTAAGGTGGGCGAGGAGCTGATTCGCGTAGTGCGTGTTCGAAGCCTCAACGGCAGCGCGCGCCAGGTGGACCATGGCTATTTTTTGGCGTCGATCGCCAAGGGCCTGACCCCCGAGATCGCGGCGGATTCTATCTACGGCTATCTGGAGCACAAGTGCGGTGTCAAAGTGATGGCGAGCCGTCGTACGGTGAGTGTCGAGCTTGCCAACGATGAGGACTGCAGCTACTTGGACCTTGGCAAATACAACTGTGTCGCCGTCATGGAGAGCCAGTCGTACACCTCGGACGGCATCTTGTTCGAGGTCACGCACGCCCGCACGCATCCCGAGATCTTCCACTACCGCGTCAACTCCAAGCGATAGCCGGCTAGCTCGCAGCCTGACGAGGCTCATGCCCTCAAAGCGAAAACGCCCGGTCAAGCCGATGATGCATCGGCTTGACCGGGCGTTTTTTCTGCATCCAATAACAAATAATTGTTTATACAAAACTTGTCAAGTATCAAGTTGAAATAACCGTTCACCGAAGGTTTTCTACCGCTCTAGTAATACTTGTTCAAACAACTAGCCAAATAGCGTATTGTACAAATCAGCAAAAGGGGCCAAGTCCCCAAGCCAATCTCCGAAGGCGGCGGCAAAGGGTGCCGCCACGGTGTGAAAGGGTGGATTGTAATGAAGAACGAAATGAGCAGAAGGCAGTTCCTGGGCTTTGCTGGTTCCGCGGCTGCGGTTCTTGGTCTGGGCCTCGTGGGCTGCGGTGGCTCCGCTGGCTCCGGCTCTGCTGCCTCTGGTGACGCCGCCGAGGTCTACTTCCTCCAGTTCAAGCCCGAGGTCGACAAGGAGTGGAAGGAGATCGCCAAGGCGTACAAGGAGGAGAAGGGCGTCGAGGTCAAGATCGTGACCGCCGCCTCCGACACCTACGAGGAGAAGCTCAAGTCCGAGATGTCCAAGAGCTCCGCTCCGACCCTGTTCCAGGTCAACGGCCCCACCGGTCTTAAGAACTGGAAGGATTACTGCGCCGACCTGTCCGACACCAAGCTCCGCGGTGAGCTCATCGATGACTCCCTGGCGCTGCAGTCCGACGGTAAGGATCTGGGTATCGACTGGGTTCAGGAGAGCTACGGCATCATCTACAACAAGGAGCTCCTCGAGAAGGCCGGCTACAAGGCCGAGGACATCAACTCCTTCGACAAGCTGAAGGCTTGCGCCGATGACATCCAGGCCCGCAAGGACGAGCTCGGCGTTGACGGTGCCTTCACTTCCGCCGGTATGGATGACTCTTCCAGCTGGCGCTACACCACCCACCTCGCCAACCTCCCGCTCTACTACGAGTTCGAGAAGGAGCACAACCAGGAGGACGACGAGATCAAGGGCGAGTATCTCGACAACTTTAAGCAGATCTTCGACCTGTATATCACCGACTCCACCTGCGATCCTTCGCAGCTTGCCTCCAAGACCGGCGACGACGCCACCAACGAGTTCGCAACCGGCAAGGCCGTCTTCTATCAGAACGGCTCTTGGGCCTATGCTGATCTCACCAAGGCCGGCATGACCGACGACCAGCTCGGCATGCTGCCGATCTACATCGGCGTTGACGGCGAGGAGAACCAGGGTCTGTGCTCCGGCGGCGAGAACTACTGGTGCGTGAGCTCCCAGGCTTCCGAGGATGCTCAGAAGGCCACCGAGGACTTCATGTATTGGTGCGTCACTTCTGACACCGCCACCAGCATCATCGCTGACAAGATGGGTCTGACCGCCCCGTTCAAGAGCGCTAAGGAGACCACCAACGTCTTCTCGCAGCAGGCCGTTGCTATGGCCAAAGACGGCAAGAAGACCGTTGCTTGGGACTTCGTCTACATTCCCTCTGAGGAGTGGAAGAAGAACCTCAAGCAGGCTCTGACTGCCTATGCTGCCGACAACAGCAAGTGGGACGGCGTCAAGAACGCCTTCGTCGATGGCTGGAAGACCGAGAAGGCTGCTTCCGAGTAAGTAGTTGCTGCCCAAGCTATCTGATTAGCGACAGGGGGCGGGCAGACGTTGGTTTGCCCGCCCCCTGCATATTGAAAGGACCCTTCTATGGGCAAAGCACTCAAGCGCTGGTGGCCGCTCTTTATGCTGCCCACGTGCCTGGCGTTTATGATCGGGTTCGTGATTCCCTTTATCCAGGGTTTCTATCTCTCGTTCTGCCAGTTTATTACCATCAATAACGCGCACTTCGTCGGTATCGAGAATTATATGCGCGCATTGACGGACCCGCAGTTCTCCACGTCGTTCTTCTTTACCGTGGCGTTTGCCTTCCTGTCGACGGTGCTCATCAACGTGATCGCTCTCGCCATCGCGCAGGCGCTCACCCGCAAGGCGCTCAAGGGCACCAACATCTTCCGCACGATCTTCTTTATGCCTAACCTGATCGGCGGCATCGTGCTGGGCTACATTTGGCAGATTCTGATCAACTGCCTGCTCTCCAACGTGGGCGCTCAGCTCATCGCCCTTAACTCCGCTGCTGGCTTCTGGGGCCTTATCATCCTGACCCTGTGGCAGCAGGTCGGCTACATGATGATCATCTACATCGCCGGTCTGCAGTCCATTCCGTCCGACTACATCGAGGCCGCCAAGGTCGACGGCGCCACGGCATGGCAGACGTTTTGGAAGGTTAAGATCCCTAACCTGATGCCGACGATTACCATCTGCCTGTTCCTGTCCATCACCAACGGCTTTAAGCTGTTCGATCAGAACCTCGCCCTTACCGGTGGTGCCCCTGCGCACTCCACCGAGATGCTCGCCCTGAACATCTACAACACGTTCTACTCGCGTGCCGGCATCGCATGGCAGGGCATTGGCCAGGCCAAGGCAGTCATCTTCTGCATCCTGGTCGTAGCCATCTCTATGATCCAGCTTAAGGCCACGAGGTCCAAGGAGGTGCAGCAGTAATGAAACGCGATAAGGTTATCAACCGTGCGCTCTCGATTTTCTTTACGATCCTGTCGCTCGCGTGGATCTACCCCGTGTTCATGATTGCACTCAATTCCTTTAAGAAGGGGACTGCAATCAGCACCACCACGGCGTTCGATCTGCTCACGCCCGAGACGTTTAACGGCCTTGCAAACTACGTGCACGCCCTGAACGAGCAGGGCTTTGCTTCGGCGTTTATGTATTCGCTCATCATCACGGTCACGTCGGTCGTGCTGATCTTGGTGTGCTGCTCCATGTGCGCTTGGTACGTGGTGCGCGTCAACAGCAAGATCTCGAACTTCTTCTATTACCTGTTCGTTTTCTCGATGGTCGTGCCTTTCCAGATGCTGATGTTCACGCTGTCCAATTTGGCGGACCGCATCGGCTTTAACACGCCGTTCAACATCTGCTTTATCTATCTGGGCTTTGGTGCGGGCCTGGCGGTCTTTATGTTCGCCGGCTTTGTAAAGAACATCCCACTCGAGATCGAGGAGGCGGCCATGATCGACGGCTGCAACCCGGTCCAGGTGTTCTTTAAGATCGTCCTTCCCATCATGAAGCCCACCTATCTTTCGGTCGGCATCCTCGAGACCATGTGGGTCTGGAACGACTATCTGCTGCCCTACCTTACGCTCGACTCCACCAAGTACAAGACCATTCCTATTTTGATCCAGTACTTCCGCGGTGGCTACGGCCACGTCGAGCTCGGCCCCATGATGGCCTGCATCATGATGGTCGTTGTCCCCATCGTCATCATGTACATCTTCTGCCAGAAGTACATCATCGACGGTGTGGTGGCAGGTGCCGTCAAGGGCTGATGCCGTAACTGTTTTGCAAGTTTCTGCGGCGCCCCTCAGCGCGGCGCCGCGTATCGAAAGGTAGAGACATGGCCGAGATCGTTCTCAAACATGTTCAGAAGGTGTATCCCAACAACGAGTCAAAAAAGAAGGGCTTCTTTGGCAAAAAGAAGAAGACCGAGGAGAAGAAGCACAACCTCAAGGTTACCGAGGACGGTGTGCTCGCTGTAGAGGACTTCAACCTCACCGTTCACGACCAGGAGTTCATCGTCCTCGTTGGCCCGTCTGGCTGCGGTAAGTCCACGACGATGCGCATGATCGCCGGCCTGGAGGACATCACCTCGGGCGACGTGCTCATCGACGGCAAGCGCGTCAACGACGTGGCACCCAAGGATCGCGACATTGCCATGGTGTTCCAGAGCTATGCTCTGTACCCCAATATGACGGTGTACGAGAACATGGCGTTTACGCTTGAGCTCAAGAAGGTCCCCAAAGACGAAATCGACCGTAAGGTTCGCTCTGCGGCCGAGATTCTGGGCATTACCCAGTACCTCGACCGTAAGCCCAAGGCGCTTTCGGGCGGCCAGCGCCAGCGTGTCGCTATCGGCCGCGCCATCGTGCGTGATCCCAAGGTCTTCCTGATGGACGAGCCGCTGTCCAACCTGGACGCCAAGCTGCGTAACCAGATGCGTGCCGAGCTCATTAAGCTGCGTCACGAGATCAAGGGCACCTTCATCTACGTTACTCACGACCAGACCGAGGCCATGACCCTCGGCGACCGCATCGTGGTCATGAAGGACGGCGTTGTCCAGCAGATCGCCACGCCGCAGGAGGTCTTCAACCATCCCGCGAACATCTTCGTCGCGGGCTTCATCGGCGTGCCGCAGATGAACTTCTTCGATGCCCAGCTGGTGCGCTCGGGCAACGGCTTTACCGTCAAGACCGAGGATATGAACGTGGCGCTCGCCCCCGAGACTTGCGCTCAGCTTGCCCTCAACTGGGACGGCGGCGACGTGAAGGAGATCACGGCCGGCGTGCGCCCCGAGCAGATTCTGCTTGCCGACAAGGGCGAGGAGGGTGCGCTCCAGGGCACCGTCGAGGTGACCGAGCTCATGGGCTCGACCGAGCATGTCCACGTGACCGCTCCCGACGGCCAGTTTGTCCTGATTATCCCCGTCGTCGACCTCGAGGCCAAGGGCGCGCTCAAGGCTGGCGACACCATCTGGTTCAAGTTCGAGAAGAACGCGACCCACCTCTTCGATAAGGTATCTGGCAAGAACCTTATCTAGGCCCGATCCAATCAGGCCCTCCTTTTGGGCGACTGCGGCTTTGCCATCCTTTTGCCGTGGTCACATATAAGGCTCCCCTCCCGTCCACTGGACGAGAGGGGAGCCTTTCTTTATGACGGGGTTGTCTGGTCGGTCGTTTGTCTTGATCTGTAACAGGTAGGACCGTTTTCGCCGAGTAGGTGTTACAGATTGAGATTGTTTGGTCGAGGCGGGCCACGGGTACGCACAGGCACAAAAAACGGAGCCGCGTTGCCACGACTCCGTTTCTCAAGAGGATGGATAAGGGGAATGAGTTAGTCCAGGTGCCAGATCTCGTCATTGTACTGGGAGATCGTACGGTCGGACGAGAAGGTGCCGGCGTTGGCGATGTTGATCAGCGCCTTGCGCATCCAGACATCCTGGTCCTCGTAGTCGGCCAGCACGCGCTCCTTGGTCTGGATGTACTCTTCAATATCGAGCAGGGCCATAAACCAATCCTTGCCCTTGATGTCGTCGTGCAGGCGTTGCAGACGCTCGGCGTTGCCGGTCGCCATAAAGGCGGGGTTGGTGATGAAATCCACCAGCAGCTTGATGCCGGGCTTGCGGTAGAGCGCGCCGGCGTTATAGGTGCCGTCGGCGTAGAGTTGCTCGACCTGCTTGGACGAGGCGCCAAAGGTGTAGATGTTCTCGTCGCCCACGAGCTCGGCGATCTCCACATTGGCGCCGTCGAGCGTGCACAGGGTCAGGGCGCCGTTGAGCATGAATTTCATGTTGGAGGTGCCGCTCGCCTCCTTGGAGGCCAGGCTGATCTGCTCGGAGATGTCAGCGGCGGGGATCACGCGCTCGGCAGCGGTGACGTTGTAGTTCTCAATCATGACAACCTGCAGGTAGGGGGCCACGTCGGGGTCGTTTGCAATCCACTGCGACAGCGTCAGGATCAGATGGATGATGTCTTGGGCGATGGTGTAGGCAGGAGCCGCCTTGCCGCCAAAGATGATGGTGACGGGGTGCTTAGGCTTATTGCCGTTCTTGATGTCGAGATACTTCCAGATGATGTAGAGCGCGAGCATCTGCTGGCGTTTGTACTCGTGGATGCGCTTGACCTGGACGTCGATGATGGCGTTGGAGGGAATGGTTACGCCCTGCTCGAGTGCCATGAACTGGCGCATGATGGTCTTGGCTTCGGCCTTGGTGGCGGCCAGACGCTCAAGAACGTCCTTGTCGTTAGCGAATTCGGCGAGCTTGCTCAGGTCGCCGGTGCTACGCCAATCGGTGCCGATCACGTCGTCGAGCAGGCTGGCGAGCGCGGGATTGGCGCCATGGATCCAGCGGCGGAAGGTGATGCCGTTGGTCTTATTGGAGAACTTCTCGGGATAGATCTCGTAGAACGGATGAAGCTCGGTGTCCTCCAGGATCTTGGTGTGGAGTGCGGCGACGCCATTGATGGAGAAGCCAAAGTGGATGTCCATGTGGGCCATGTGGACGGTCTCATGCTCGTCGATGATGGCAACGCGCGGGTCATCGTGCTCGGCCTTGGCAATCTCGTCGAGCTTGACGATGATGTCGGCGATGGCGGGCGAGACCTTCTGCAGGCTGGCGAGCGGCCACTTCTCGAGCGCCTCGGCAAGAATCGTGTGGTTGGTGTAGGCGACCATGGAGCGCACGATGGCAACGGCCTCGTCAAACTCAATGTCGTGCTCGGTGGCGAGCAGGCGGATGAGCTCGGGAATGACCATGGTGGGGTGCGTGTCGTTGATCTGGACCACGGCGTAGTCGGCCAGGTCGTGCAGGTTGCTGCCGCGCTCGACGGCCTCGTCAATCAGGAGCTGGGCGGCATTGCTCACCATGAAGTACTCCTGGTAGATGCGAAGCAGGCGACCCTGCTCGTCGGAATCATCCGGATAGAGGAACAGGGTGAGGTTCTTGGCGATTTCGGTCTTGTCAAAGTCAATAGAGCTGCCGGGGACCAGACCGTCGTCGACGCTTGCCAGGTCAAACAGGCGCAGGCGGTTCTTGGTGGGCTGACCGTAACCGGGCACATCGATGTTGACGAGCTTGGAGGTAACGGCAAAGTCGCCGAACTCGACGGTGTAGGAGCGATCGTCATCGATCAGGATATCCTGCTCGCCGAGCCACTCGTCGGGGACGGCCTTCTGCTGGTTGTCGACAAAGCGCTGGCGGAACAGGCCGTAATGGTAGTTGAGGCCCACGCCGTCGCCGGTAAGGCCCAGCGTTGCGATGGAATCCAAGAAGCACGCGGCCAGACGGCCCAGGCCGCCGTTGCCGAGCGAAGGCTCGACCTCGAACTCCTCAATCTTATTGAGGTCGTGGCCGGCGGCGACGAGCTGGTCCTTAGCCTCGTCATAGATGCCGAGGTCGATCATATTGTTGATGAGCAGCTTGCCGATCAAAAACTCGGCAGAGATGTAGTAGAGCTTTTTCTTGCCATTGTTGAGCGGACAGGCGGCAGAGCGCTCCTGCACGAGCTTGACCAGCAGCTTATAAATCCGACGGTCATCGAGCTGCTCGAGCGAGGTTCCAAAGGACTGCTCGGCAAGAGCCGCAAGATTGATACGGGGCATGTTTCCTCCTGTGGTGAGTCGACTACATGTCAGAAATTCAAAAGAAGCCCGCGCGAGGGATTGGGGCGGCCTCGCGCGGGAAAAGCGGTCGCGTCCGCACGGTGGGGTGGGGTCGGGCGCGGTGGCTCCTATTGGGGAAGCTCAATTTCGGCTTCTGACGGGATGCGGAAGTAGGTTTCGGTCCAGTCGGTGAGCTTGTGCTCGAGCTCGCGGGTGATGGCGCCATCGAGCATGCGCCAGGTCCAGTTGCCGCCCAGGGTGGCGGGAGTGTTGATGCGCGCCTCGTTGCCCAGGTTGAGCAGGTCTTGCATGGTGTAGATGCAGGTATCGCTCACGCTGGCGGCGATGGTGCGGTTGAGTGCATCGGCCATGGGCTCGCCGGCCTGCTGGTGGGTGTACAGGGCCGCCTGCTCGCGCTGACGCGGGGTGGCCGTTCCCTCAAACCAACCGCGCGCCGTCTCGTTGTCGTGGGTGCCCACATAGGCGACGGTGTTGGCAATGTAGTTGTGCGGCAGGTAGTACGAGTTGGTGCCCTCAAAGGCGAACTGCAAGATCTTCATGCCGGGGAAGCCCGAGTTGTCGCGCATGTCGATGACGCCGGGGGTGAGGAAGCCCAGGTCTTCGGCGATGATGGGTAGCGTGCCGAGCTTTTCCTCGAGCGTCTTGAAGAACTTGAGGCCGGGGCCCTGTGTCCACGAACCGTAGGACGAATCGGGTGAGGAGAACGGCACCTCCCAATAGGCCTCGAAGCCGCGGAAGTGATCCAGGCGGATGACATCGTACATGTCGAGGGCGGCGCGGATGCGGCCCTCCCACCAGGAGAAACCGTTCGACTCCATGGCGTCCCAGTCGTAGATGGGATTTCCCCAGCACTGGCCGGTGGCCGAGAACTGGTCGGGCGGCGTGCCAGCGACACTCACAGGATTACCGGCGGCGTCGATCTTAAAGAGCTCGGGCGTGGCCCACATCTCGACGGAGTCGCGCGAGACATAGATGGGCAGGTCGCCAATGATGAGGATGTCGCGCTCGTTGGCATAGGCCTTGAGGCGGCTCCACTGACGATCGAAGAAGTATTGCGTCATCTGGTGGTAGAGCATGCGCGCGGGATGGGCGGCGCAGACCTTGGCAGAAGCCTCACCGCGGGTACGAAGCTCTGCGGGCCACTCCCAAAATGCCTTGAGGCCGCACTCCTCCTTGACGGTCATGAACTCGCAGTAGGGGATGAGCCAGTCTTCGTTGGTTTGGACAAAGTCGTCGAAGTCGGCCGGCTTGTCGGCGGCAAAGCGCTCGGCGGCACGGTCGAGAATCTGACGACGGCCACCAAAGATGGCACCATAGTCGACATTGCTGGAGTCGGAGCCCAGGTACACGCCGTCGATATCGCGCTGCTCCAGATACCCTGCCTCGATAAGCTCGGCGAAGTCGATGAAGTTGGGGTTGCCCGCACGGGCCGAGAACGACTGATACGGAGAGTCGCCGTAGCTCGTTGTCGTAAGGGGGAGAATCTGCCAGTAATGTTGTTTGCACGAGGCAAGAAAATCGACGAAGTCGTAGGCATTCCAGCCAAAGCCGCCGATTCCGTATGGTCCGGGCAGAGATGAGACGGGCATGAGGACGCCGCTTGCACGCTCCATGAATGCGCTCCAACCTTCTTGTTGTGGGGTCGGCCTGCCGATGGGTATGCAGTCCGCCTCCGATGTTCTGATTCGATACGCCTATTGTAAAACATGTTGTTTAAACATGTACAGGCAAGATAAAAAAGTTGGAAGTATTTCGGTGAATGGTTACGCGTCATGAAAAAGCCCCGGTCTCACATCGTGAGATCGGGGCAAGAACGGTATGTAGGTTTTTGCTACTCGGCGTCGGCGAAGCCGTTGGGGTTGTGGCTCTGCCAATTCCAGCTGTCGCGGCACATGTCCGCGATATCGTACTGGGCCTTCCAGCCCATCATGCGCTCGGCCTTGGAGGCATCGCACCAGTTGGCGGCGATGTCGCCGGCGCGGCGCTCGCGGATCACATAGGGCAGCTCCTTGCCGCAGGCCTTGGAGAAAGCAGCGACGACCTCGAGTACCGAGGTGCCGGTGCCGGTGCCCAGGTTAAAGATCTCGACGCCGGTCTTGCCGTTCATCCAGTTGAGGGCGGCCACGTGACCAGATGCCAGGTCGCACACGTGGATGTAGTCGCGCACGCCGGTGCCGTCGGGGGTGGGGTAGTCGTTGCCAAAGACCTGAACAGCCTCGAGCTTACCGACGGCGACCTGGGCGACGTAAGGCACCAGGTTGTTGGGGATACCCTTGGGGTCCTCGCCAATCAGGCCCGACGGATGGGCGCCGATGGGATTGAAGTAACGGAGCAGCACGACGTCCCACTCGGGGTCGGCGGTATGGACGTCCATGAGGATCTGCTCAATCATCCACTTGGTCCAACCGTAGGGGTTGGTCGCGGGCTTCTTGGGGTCTTCCTCGGTGACAGGCGGATTGTCCGGATCGCCGTAGACGGTCGAGGAGCTCGAGAAGATGATGGACTTGCAGCCATGGTTGCGCATGACGTCAATGAGCACCAGGGTGTTCTCGATATTGTTGTGGTAGTACTCGACGGGCTTGCTTACCGATTCGCCGACGGCCTTAAAGCCGGCGAAGTGGATGACGCGGTCGATCTGGTGAGTATCGAAGATCTTGTTCATGACATCGCGGTCGAGTACGTTGGCCTCGTAGAAGGTGAGGTTCTTGGCGGCCTCGTCGCCCACGATGGTCTTGACGCGGTCGATGGCGACGGCGCTGGAGTTGGAGAGGTCATCGACGACGACGACCTGGTAGCCGCCCTCGAGCAGCTGAACGACGGTGTGGGAACCGATGAAGCCGGCACCGCCGGTAACGAGGACGCAGGTGTCTTTGGGGTCGAGTGCTTGGGACATGTAGTCTCCTATCGAATCAGGAACACTTCTTGAGGGCAGTATAGCGCAGCTAGGTACGGTGCAACTGTTTGACACAATGAGGGGCAGAGCAATGATGTTAACGTACTCATAGGACGGGAATGCATAACGGCTCTTGGTATTTCCAGGCTGTGCGCATGCCGCCGGCCGTGCGGTTTTCTGCCGTTCGTGGAAATCGTTGGGATGCGTCGGATGTACGGTAATATGTATGTCTTGAGCGACATATAAACAAAACATGTAACGGAGTACATATGTCACCAAACAGCGATTCTATCTTTACTCAGGAGCTCTCGCGCCGCACCGCCCTCAAGGCCCTGTTCGGCGCCGCTTCTGCTGCAGTTCTTTTTGGCCTGCCTGCCCGCGCCCATGCTGCCGAGGCCAGCCAAGAAACCACCGACAAGCTGAATGCCGCCCAGGCCCAGCTCGACGAGGTTCAGGCCCAGCTTGATAGCATCGCCAACGAGTACGCGGCGCTCGCTAACAAGAACGCTCAGACGCTCAACGACATCGAGGGCGTTCAGGGTCAGATCGATGACACCCAGGAGCAGATCGACACCAAGAAGTCGGAGCTCAAGAAGAAGCGTAACGAGCTTTCCGATCGCGTGGCGGCAAGCTACAAGTCGGGTGGCACCAACATTTTGTCGTTGCTGCTCGCTTCTGGCTCGTTTGAGGAGCTCGTCGCCAACGCGCATTACGTCGAGAAGATCAACAAAAGTGACCGTGACGCCATCGAGTACATCCAGACCATCCAGAAAGAACTCGATACACAGAAGTCCGAGCTCGAGTCGCAAAAAGCCGACTTGGAGAAGCTCAAGGACCAGCAGACTGCTCAGATGCAGGACATGCAGGCCAAGCAGCAGGAGGTCCAGACGGTTCTGAACGGCCTCTCCGACGATGTCAAGGAACTCATGGCCCAGCGTGATTCCGAGATTCTCGCTGCCGCCCAGGCAGAGGAGGCTGCCAGGAAGGCTGCCGCTGCCGCGGCTGCCGCAAACAAGAACAATTCCTACTCGGGTGGTTCAAGCTCGGGTGGCGGATCGTATGCGCCCGGAACTCCGCAACAGAATGCCGGCTCGGGCAAGCAGCAGGCCGTCGTCAACGCATGCTACTCCACCCCTTCGCCTGGCCTGAACTGGTGCGCCGCTTGGGTTACCAACGTATTCCGCAACGCCGGCGTGGGCTACTTTGGCGGCAACGCGTGCGACATGTTTAACGCCTGGTGCTACAGCTCCGATCGTTCGGCGCTGCAGGTGGGCATGATCGTGGCCGACTCGTCGCACAGTGGTACCGGTACGCCGGGCCTGCTGTACGGACACGTGGGCATCTATGTTGGTGGCGGCATCGTTATGAGCAACGAGGGCTCCATTACGTCTAAGTCACTTGATGCGTTTATTCGGTTCTACGGTACTGGCTCTGGCGTGCGCTGGGGCTGGCTCGGCGGTATTGCGCTGTCGTAACGCCGACTGGGCCGCGTGCCCGCCCGCAATATATTTGATTGCCTGCTCGGGCAGTCCTGCGCAAGAAGAAGGCCACATTAAGTGGCCTTCTTTGCGTGCGGAACTCGCGATCAATCAAATATATTGCGGGCGGGCACGCGGCC